>QCRN01000001.1 GCA_003211835.1 Pelagibacteraceae bacterium AG-461-B04
AACTTAGGATTCAAATATTTATTTGGGAAAAATATTTTCGTAATAGCTCGTAAACCTTATTAGATTTTTAACTTTTCTTAATAAAATATTTTTTAATTACAGGATAAATTGATATTAAAATTACTAAAAATATTGGTAATACATAGTCTATATTTAACAATTTATCTATTGTGAAATTATCTACTCTTGTTAATTCTTCCATACCATTGCCAATGCTTATAAGAATAAAAGCCCAAGGTATTAAACCTATTAATGTAGCGAGACAATAAGCATTAAATTTCATATCAAATATTGCTGGAAGAATATTTTGAGCTGCGAATGGCACTCCACCAATAACTCTCAGAAAAATTAAGTATGAAAAAGAATTTTTGTTAAAATAAATTTTTAATCTTTTAAATCGATTACCAAACATTTTAGAGAGAAAGTTTTTTAAAAAATATCTAGAGTATAGGAAAACAACAATAGCACCAATTGTTTCTCCTAAAACTATAATAAAAAATGCTTGAAAAATGCCAAAATAAAAACCCGCTAAGATACAAATTGGCGTCACTGGGCCTAAAAAAATTACTGCTATAATCACTAATAGTAATGCTAAGATTTTTGAGACTACTGGATACATAAGTAAAAAATTTTTAATAACAGCATTTTGCTGCTTAATAAAATCGATTGAAAATAAATCATTTGTATAGGATAAAAAAAGGAAAATTGAAGTGACTATTGCAAATATAATAAAAATAAATGCTTTTTGATTAGTTTTCATTTTCAAGTATTTCTTCTATAAACTCAAACAAATTTTCGTCTTTAAATAGAAATCCTCTGATTCCGAACTTATTTGCAGCTATTAAATCAGTTTTTTTATCTCCTATTAAAAAACTTTTTTTCTTATCAATTGGCCATTTTTTTTCTGCAAGTTTTAGCATGCCTGAATTTGGTTTTCTTAGATCTTTTAGGTGATAATATTTATTGTTGTCTATTTCAGGATGCCATGGAGAATAAAAAAAATCGTCGATCTTCGCACTGATTTTATTTAGTTCAGAATTCATAAAATTATGAAGTTTTACCATATCGTTTTCTGTATAAAGTTCTTTCGCTATTCCTGACTGATTAGTTACAACTATAATCAAGTATTGTTTATTGTTTAAAAATTTTATTGCTTGTTTTGCACCTTTATTCCACTCAAAATCTGATATTTTATAAACATGGCCCTTATCAATATTTAAAACACCATCTCTATCAAAAAAGACGGTAGGTTTTAACATAGTGAGTCTTCAATTATTTCACAAAGTATTTGACCAACTGCAATATGCATTTCTTGAATTCGGTCTGTTCTGTTTGAAGGAACGCAAATATTATAGTCACAAATTTTACCCATCTCTCCTCCACTCTCTCCCGTCAGACCAACTGAAGTAATTCCCATTTCTCTTGCTTTAAGAATTGCTTCAATAATATTTTGACTATTTCCACTCGTTGAAATAGCTAAGATCACGTCTCCTTGATTTCCAATGGCCTCAAGCTGTCTTGAAAATATATAATCAAATGAAGTATCATTTGAAATTGCAGTTATTGTTGACGTATCTGTAGTAATTGCAATACCTGCAAGAGCTTTTCTATCTTTTTTATATCTTCCCACTAATTCAGCCGCTAAATGTTGAGCATCAGCAGCAGATCCGCCATTGCCGAGAAATATTATTTTTCTATTTTTTTTTAAAGAATAGATTAATTGGTTAGCAACTTCATAAATTTGACCAGATTTAGAAATTGATAACTTTTCAAAATTTTTGCTTATTTCCTTAAGTGTATTCTCAATTTTTTCTTTATTCATTTGATTATTTTAAATTATTTATATTTTAACTAAGTTGATACTCTTTATATATTTTTATAATCTTTAAACGAATCACACCAACAGTTGATGCCTTCAATTATTTTTTGAAAAAAATCATTATGGACTTTGAAATCAATGTTTTTTAAAACTTCGGGTATTTCGCCTAGACAATCAAGATAGTTATTGTTTTTAAATTTATGATCTTCAAGTGCCTCAAGGACTTCGGAGCAATATCTATTGCCAATTATTTCATTTTCCAAATCGTTCCATAAATTGTGAATATTCCTATCTTGAAACACTATTGGTTCGCCAAAAGCTACATAGTCATTTAAATGTTTCATGATTGCACGAAGAAAATAATTACTAAATATATCGTCATACCTTCCAGCATATGGGCTTATAAATGAAGCAGGAATAAGTTTTGAAGAATACAGGGTATTTTGAGTATTAATTGGTGAGTTTGTATTGTGATTTAAAATAAAGTAATCACCATAGCTTCTTTTATACTTTGTGGCATTTATAGTTCTGTGTATTCTTGTTACTGCATCAATGTCAGGATCACCGTACCATAGGCCGCCAAGTAAACTTATTTTTGCTTTAATTTTAGAAATATTTATCTTTTCGGGTTCCCATCTTCTAGAATATGGAAACCCTCTAGCGTAAAATATATTACTATTTTCTTCATCTAATTGTTCACAAATATTATACCATCCACTTTCCGACTCTATTACAGAGAATTCATTACAAGTTATTGCGCCCTCTAGTTTATTGAAATAATTTATATCATTTGGTTTGTTATCGTCATCTATCCTGAGAATAAAATCAAAATCATCGTAGTAGGCCAGAATATCAGCATAGTTTCTTCTGGCAAATGAATTCGCTGGTATATGTTTCCACAGTGAAGAATTATTATTAAATCTCTCTTGGTTTTTAAAGTCAAAGTATTGTATTGGAATTGAGTAATCTTCCTCTGTTTTACGAATAAATTCATTCGTATCATTTGGAGTTTTTTTATCTCCAATAATAATAAATTTGTACTGATTATTTGAGGAAAGTTTATTAATAGACTCGCAATAGCTTGTAATAACTTTAGGAATATTTATAGTTGTTAATGTGATAGCTATTTTCATTACAATTGTTTATATCACAAGTGTCATTATTTTTACTAATCATTAATTTTATTGAAAGAAAATACTAAAATATATGATAATTAGCAAAACTCCTTTTAGGATTTCTTTTTTTGGAGGAGGTACTGATATTGAAAGTTTCTACAAAGATTATGGCGGAGAAGTATTAGGCTCAACAATTAACAAATTTTGTTATATTACATTACGTGAACAGCTCTACTTAGATGAATACAGCTTTAGACTAGCTTATTCAAAAATTGAAAGACGAAAAAATTATAAAGAAATAAGGCACCCACTATTAAGGGAAATTCTGAGATATTATAAATTAAAAAATATTGAAATTCACTCTGATTCAGACCTTCCTTCTAATAGCGGATTAGGAACTAGCTCTAGTTTTGGTGTTGGATTATTAAATTGTGTAAATCAACATTTAAAATTAAATTTAAAAAAAAGAGATATGGCGAATCAAGCAATTTTTTTTGAGAGACATGTCTTAAAAGAAGGTGGAGGATTACAAGATCAAATACTTGCCACTTATGGTGGATTAAATCATATATCTTTTAAAAAAAATGAACCCTTTAAAATAAGAAAAATAAATGTTGCAGAAGAAACCCTAAAAAAATTATCTAACCGCTGTTTTCTTGTAAACATGGTAAATAAAAGAATGAGTTCAAAATTCTCTCCTTCTAATCATATTATAGACAAGCAAACACAAAAAAATCTTTTATTTATTAAATCACTAGTAAAAGAAGGTAGATCTCTATTAGAAAAAGGTAATATAGATAATTTTGGTAAATTAATGCATGAAAACTGGATGCATAAAAAAAATTTAAGAAAGACTTCTTCGAAACGAATTAATGATGCTTATGATTACTTTATTAGTAAAGGTGCTTTAGGAGGCAAACTACTTGGAGCTGGGGGTGGAGGTTTTTTACTGATAATTTGTAAAAGCAATGAAAAAGAAAAGCTAAAAAAGCTATCAAGAAACTTTAAAACAATTGATTTTGAATTTAATAATTCAGGTAGTGAGGTAATCTATAGTGACTAACTAATTTAATTATTTCTCTCTAAAAAACATGTCATCAATTCTTCTTAATTTATAAACATTACTTGAATTTGTTTTCTTAGTAATTTTCTTGATATCATCATAAATTGCACTCAAATGCATGCCAGATATTTTTTTATTTTTATTTTGAACAAGTTTATAACATGCTTCAGCTGCAAGGTAAGAGTCAAAACCACCTTGTTTATAGTTTTTTTCGATATCTAAAAAGACCTTCTTATCTAATTTTTTTCTATTGCTAAAGACAAGCTTATGTATATTTGTTTTCATAAATCCTGGTGCTAAAGAATAACAATAAAAATTATCTTTTTGTAACTCTACCGCTAATGTTTCTGTAAATCTACTAAGACCTGTTTTTGCTGCCGCATAACTTGTAAATCCGGGCATAGGTTTAGTCGCTCCACCACCGGAAATATTAATTATTACACCATGATTATTTTTTATTTCAAATATTGGTAAAAATTTTTTTGTTATTGCAACATGTGAGGTAAGATTAGTAAAAATTGATTTCTCCCATTTGGAAATATTATTTTTTTTGAAAATACCAACTTCTCCATTGTTGCCAGCATTATTTATTAATACATTAATTTTTTTCGAATATTTTAAATAATTTTTAAATAATTTATTCACAGAAGTCCTATCAGTAGCTTTATACTTTATAAAATAACAATTTTTATTTTTTTTAATTTGTTTTTCTAATGCCTTTGTTGCTTTATTAATACTTGTTACTGATGTACCAGTGATAATAACTTTGTATTTTTTTTCAAGGAATAATCTACTAATGGAAAGACCTAAACCACTGGTTCCGCCAGTAATTAATATGCTTTTTATATTTTTCTTCATAAATTTCTCTTTATTAAAATCCTAATCATCTTATTTAAATTAACTTTCAAATTAATGTTATATGATTTATTTATCTTAATAGATTTTGATGTCAGTGAGAATGCGTTTGGTTTATTGTTTAAATAACTAATCTTTATATCACTTTTAATTTGTTTTTTTATTATTTTAGCTAGCTCAGATGCAGAGCAAATAAAACCTGGAATATTAAATACTTCATATTTTTTAAATTTTCGCCAATTTAGGGAAATTCTCACGATGATGCTAGATAAATCATCCTGGTAGATAAATTTTCTTTTATGCTTACCATTACCAAATATTGTAATCTCTGATTTATTTTTTGCTTCCTTTATAAAATCAGTTAGCATATTTCCAGTTTTACTGTTAATACCTACAACAATTGGGATTCTTAATATTACGACATTAACATTTTTTTCTTTATTTTGATTTAGAATATCTTCTGAGATTTTTTTAGAGTTACCATATGGGTGAATTGGCATACGTCTATCATTTTCTCTAAAATTAATTCCCTTTCCATATACAGTCTCCGACGACAATTGAATAAATGATAATGATTTTGAATTTGAAAAAATATCAATTAATCTCTGAACATAAATTCCATTTATTTTATAAAACAATTCTGGATTTTCCCTAGATACTTTTGCATCCATTAAACCGGAACAATTGATCAAAATACAATTTGTATTCTGTGTTATATTTTTTAAAAAGGCTCTTTTGATAGAACTCTTACTTTTTAGATCAAAAGTAGGTAAATCAAAAATCTTAACTTGCTTATTCTTTAGCCTTAATTGTTTGAGGATATTTTTTCCTATCAGACCTTTGTAGCCAATTAGGATGTAAAGATTTTTTTCTTTCAATTTCTTATTACAATCTTATGTCTTTATTATTAAAATTTTTTTCAAACCAATTATAAGTACTTCTAAAACCTCTCTCAATATTGTATTTTGGCCTAAACTTAACTAAGTATTTTTTTTGATTTTTTATCGAAAATTTTCTTTCTTTAGCTCCCATCGGTTTTGAAGTGTCAAAATTTATTTTGCCTTTATACTTAGAAATCTTTTTTAAAGTACTTACAACTTCGTTTATAGAAGTTGTTTTGCCAGTTGCAATATTGAGTGGTAATTCAGGATTAGAATAATAGATTGCTGAGATTATGAGTGCATCAGCTACATCACCACAATATATAAAGTCTCTTTTTGAAGTTCCATCGCCCCAGACCTCAATTTTATTTTCATTATTTTTTTTTGCAAAAAAGAATTTTCTAATCAATGCTGGTATTACATGAGACTTTTCTAAATTAAAATTATCATACTCACCATAAATATTACTTGGAATTAAGTTAATTGAACATAAGCTCTTCTGATTAGCATATGCCTTTGATTGAAGAATATTCATTTTTTTCGCTAAGCTATATGGTGCACTTTCAGTCTGAGGATAACCATCCCATATCTCTTCTTCTTTCATGGGATTAATAAGAGGATAACCACATCCTGCCCCTAAATTTATTAATTTTTTTACATTATGTCTTGATGACTCAAAAAAAGTATTGGCACCAATCATTATATTATCGTAATAGAAATCTGCTGGTGAAAGACGATTATCTAAAATTCCACCAACTTTTGCTGCTAAAGCGAATACAATTGATGGCTTAAAATCTTTAAAAAGTTTTTTTGTCTGAACAGGACTCCTTAAATCAAAATTTTTTGATGAAGGGCAGTAAAGGCTTTTTACTCCCATTTTTTTTAACTTTATATCTAGATGTTTTCCAACAAAACCATTTCCCCCTGTTACTAAGATTCTTTCATGTCTTAAATTAATTCTCATACATTTCCGTATTTATTAAATTTAAGCAGGTTATAAATCTTAATTAATTCTTGAATTCCTTCTTCAATAGTAACTTTTGGAACCCATCCAGTACTCTCTAACTTTTGATTGCTGACAATGTAGTCTCTTTTGTCAGGATCATTCTCATAATCAGAAATATTGACATAAAAATTAGGTAAATATTGTTTTATTTTGTCACATAATTCAAGTTTAGTAAGATTTGCATTGCTCAAACCCATATTAAATACATTATCTTTCATTGTACTCATATTGTTTATCGCATGTAAAAATGTATACCCTACATCACGAACATGAATAAAATTTCTTTTAAAATGGGGTTCGAATAAAACAATAAATTTATCTTTGACAGCTCTTTGAACGAAATCATTAACTAAAAGATCAGTTCTTAACCTTGGCGCGATTCCAAATACAGTAGCTAATCTAAATGATATTGAATTTTGTCTATTCATTACCTTCTTTTCTGACTCTACCTTCCATTTCGCATAGCCACTTAAAGGCTTTAAAGGACTTTCTTCAGTACATAATTCATTTTGCTCACCAACTCCATACCCACTATTTGTATTTGGATAAATAATATTTTGATTAGGTGACAATAAATTACAAATATCAGAAATAATTTCATAATTAATTTTTTTTGAGTAAGTTTCATTTACCCTACACATCGGTGCACCCACATATCCAGCTAGTGGGATAATAAAATCTGCTTTAGTTAATTCTAACTTGTAATTATTTATATCTAGTACATCTGACTTAATAAAATTAAAATTATTGTAACTACACGCTTTTGCCAGTGACATTTCATTGAACATTAATTTATCAACTACAGTAACTTCAAAATTATTCTCTAATAAAAGCTCTGTTAAAAATGACCCTATGTATCCTGCGCCACCTGTAATTAAGATTTTTTTCATATATCAAACTTAATTTTTTTTATCTTATACCTTATTATCATAGCAATTAGATCTTTCAAAGATTTATAGATGCTTCCTTTAGGAAGTTTTGTTGAAGTTTTTTTATACCTAATTGGTACTTCAGCCCAGTTAAGTCTATTTAGTAAATACCTTTGTTCAGTATTATAAAAGTGATTATCGCTTTTGATATGGTCTTTCCAATTTCTTACGAGGATTTTCAATGCTTTTGATGAAAAGCAATCAAACCCACTAGTTAGGTCTGTCATTTCAGTAGAAAAAAATATTTTAGTCATTACAGTTCCAAGTCTACTCACTAATTGTCTAGAAATGGGTCCATTGTATGAACCCTTATGTGAAAATCTGCTTCCACAAATATAATCATAATTTTCGTTAATTTTCATAACAAACTTTCCAATATCTTCTGGGTTATGAGCAAATCCAGCATCCATTGCCAAAAAATAATCATAATTCGTGTTTACGAGATTATTGTAAGTTTGATACCAAGTATTTGGATGAGATTTAGAATTTGCAACATTCATAATTTCAATTTTATCAAATTTTTTAATTTGCAGTTCACTTATAATTTCTGATGTCTTGCGTGTTGTTTTTTTATCTTTTACAAAAAATATTTTAAAATTATATATATTTAATTTGCTTAAAGCATCAATGAGACTTATTGTAAATTCATCAATGGTTTTTTCTTCGCTCCCAAGTGTCAATATAACTGCCAAATTAAGATTTATTGTTTCCATGTTAATTCCATTTTTAAAAAACAATAAAATGTTTTTATGTTTAGCAATTATTATATTATTTATAAACTTTTTACATCAGTTTATTTATGGTCCAAAATTATGGGTTGATAGCATATTTCATATAGCGTACGCAGAGTCATTTAATTTTATTAATGGTTATGATGAATGGTTTAATAACCGGGGAGGATATTTTTATTTTCATGAAGGTCTAGGTTTTACACTACTGTGGAAACTATCAAATATATTTGGAATAAAATACTCATGGCTATTATTTTCTTTTATTCAACATACATTTTTTTCATTTTCTATTTTGTTTTTTTTATTTTCTCTTAGAATCTTTAATCAAAATAAATTAATTGAATTTTTCTTAGGTTTAATTTTAATTATACTTTTTTGTTCAAATTTATATTTTGGTTTTTTTAATAGTAGCTTTATGACTGAGTCAATTGCTATATCATTTTTAATATTTTCACTATCTACTTCATTAATTTTCTCTGTTTCACCAAATCCTAGATTTTGGACCTATACATTTATAATGTTAATTTTTTTATTAATTGTTTCTCAAATGAGAATTCATTGGGGGGCTTTTATAGTAATATTTTATTTTTATGGAATGCTTAAAAAAGAAAGTTTAATTAGTTATAAAACACTCTTATTTATATGTATTTCTTTATCTTTTTTATTTATAAACTCATTAAATGCATACATAAATATTAAAGAAACTTATTTTACGATAAGTGGGCCAAGCAAACTTGTAAATTTATCTCGATATACTCCAAACAGCGAGGAACTTTATCCATCTGACAAGATATCTGAAATACTAAATCAAAAAGGAATACCAATTAGAATTAAAGAAGACTTAAGTCAAACAAGCTTTCATTCTATTTTTTCAAACTATGATAATGCAACAGAATTAATAAATTTCTGGATATCCCAAGGAATGAGCATCAAAGAAATTAATGTTCTTTGCAATGATATTATTGATTTATTGTATGAAAATAGAGCATTTATAAATCACATTAATCAATTAAAAATTAATATGTTTCTTAATTCAAATGGATTAACGTTTATTCGAAGTCATTTTAATCATGAAACAAACAGGAATGAATTTATTAGTTACTATAATTATCTTTCTAATGGGGATAGCAAAATTCTTACTCATAATCGGGCAAAATCTTGGTTTATCTTCGGAGAGATATGGGATATTTTCGAGTCTAGAGACAAAAATTTTAGAGCAATCGACCCATGGTTCTATGGTTCAAAATGGTACAATTCGAATGAATGTAGTACATTTTGTAGAATAATAAAGCACCTATATATTGAAGACGGTCGCGTAAATCATGAAATTATAACTATACTTGGTTTAATAAGCTTAATATTCTTGTTATATTTTGATAAATATCTAACCTTAAGCTTTACATCTATCTTAATTATTAATGGTTTTATTTCTCAGGCAAATTTGTTATCTGATGCACGAATAATGGTACCTTCATATACAATATATATTTTAGCTTTTGTAATATTCAGTGGATATTTGATGAATACTGTCATGCAGGCGCATAATAAAAATGTAAGTTAATAGTCTAAATCAAATAACACAAATTCGTCTATTACCTGAGTTTTTTTTATAATTAACTCTTTACTGATAATTTCATAAATCTTTTTGTGAGTAACTAGAAAATGATTTTTTATATCAATATCTTTTAAATTAATTTCTATTTTAAAACCATTATAAAGCTCATTCAAATTTCTATCTGTTTTTGAGCTTGCATAGTTATAAGGGATGAGGTTTATATTATTTTCTTTGGGTTTAGTAAAATTAGTATTTGAAATAAAAACTAAATTTAATTTTTCATAAATTTGTGATAAATATGAGAGTTGATTATCAATTGATAATAATAGAAATTTTTTTCTTTTATTTTTTTCAATAATTTCAAGAATTGGAAGATGCTCGGGTTTAATTATTTTACTTTTAATATGATCATAATATTTTATAAAGATAGTAAACGAAATATTTAATCTCATAATATTATAAAAAATCTTAATTAATACCAAAAGAAAATTTAACTTTTCTCTAATAAGATATTTTTTACCTGACAGTATATATTTTGTTAAGTGATCAGATTTCTTTCTTACTTTTGTGCGTACTGGATATAATCCTCGGGACTGAAGAGAATTACTATGAATTGCATGATCATCGTCGATTGAGGCAAATATTTCTTTTTTTATAAAACCGATTTTTAATGGCAACCACGAATGTTGTTCACTATTTTTCTCAAATCCAAATGGGGTATATTTACTCCAAACACCTGGATTATTATCTAATAATATCTTATTAAATAATTCTTTCTTCATTAGTGACCCATAAGATATTATAAATGGACCATTTTTAATTCCATCAAAATCTTTTTTGCTCATTAATTTGAAATACATGTATTTTGTATTTTCAAATTTATTAATGTCAAAAAAATTTGATATATCATAGCTATATGTATATCTTGCAATATCTAAATCAAATTTGTAAACCTCTTTCAAATAATCATTAAAGTAATTTTTATTCATACATATTTGATCTTCCAACCAGCAAAAAATATACTTAAATTTTATTTTATTAGTAAGAATGTATGTATCGTGAAACCATCCAAAACCACTATTAATGTTAAAAAGAGATTGTATCCCCTGTCTTCTAAGAAAACTTATTGCCTCATTTGAATATTTTCCTCTAATATTAATCACGAATTCATTAAACAACGTCTTATCTATACTTTTAAATGAGTCCTCCATTCTAATAAGGTTCTCTTTTGAGTTCACAAAAATATTTGCAAAAAATAATAGTTTATTTGTCATAAAAATATTCTTTTTGATGAAATATTTTATATTTACAATTTACGAATCAATTTTGCTGGGTTTCCGGCATAGACCCCTTTTTCATTTAAATCTTTTGTAACAACACTTCCTGCGCCAATCACACAACCACTGCAAACATTAACTGGTAAAATTGTTGAGCCAGATCCAATCATTACTTTATCGTGTATAAATGTCTCTTTCCAATTTTCAATACTGCCTCCTCGGCTACCCTCTCTAAAGAGATCATTAACAAAATTTACTCCATGACCAACGAAGCAGTCTTTTCCAATAGTTACAAGTTCACATACAAAACTATGAGACGAGATTCTTGAATTTTCTCCGACCTTAACTCCTTTTTGAATCTCTACAAAAGGCCCAATAAAAACATTTCTACCTAAAGTACAATCGTATAGATTTACTGGCTCAATTATCTCACAGTTTTCTCCTGTCTTAATATTTCTAATTTGACTTTGAATTAATTTCATAATTAAATCCCACTAGTTATCATTTCTTCAAATTCTAGTACTCTTTTCTCATAAGTATGCATTTTTAAAATTCTTTGTTGTGATTTTTTACCTATCTCAATTGCTTTTTCTGGATATTTTTGCAAATAGTTAACTTTTTCAAGTAAATCATCTTTGTTTTTAAATGTTATTATTTCATTATCAATATCAAATAAATCTTTTAATCCATCAAAAAAATCTGTTACCAAACAACAACCAACACCTGGACCCTCAAAAAGTCTTATATTAGCAGGGAAATTTAATCCATTAATATGCTTGTTAATTACAATTAAGTATTTGTTTAATTTTTTAAATTGATTAATTCCGAAAAGATTTTCTGCTAATGAAACTCTTGAAATATAATTCATTTCTCTATAAAAATTTAATTCTTTCATAAGATTAAAATCTCTATAGTCAGTCAATTTCAATAATTTGAATAAAAAATTTTTTGCATAACTCATATAATTATAATCATTTACATTAGAATAAATATTAAGATTATTAAATTCCATATTTCTAATTAGGTAATTTAAATATTCTGCTCTTTCTCCATGCAGTTGTCTCTCTAAATAAATACTTCCAATAAAAGCTAAATTTTTTTTTGGTAAATTTGTATCAACTGCTTTTAAGATTTTATGATCAAAAGCATAATGAATTTGAGAGCACGCAACTTCATCCTTTAATTGATTTCTTATGTCGTGACTTGAGGTAAATATTTTATCAATATAATGGAATTTTTTTAAATATTGTAATTTATTATTTAATATTCCTTGCCATAAAATGATATTTTTTACGAACTTAAATTCTTGCTTGATATATTTTAAAGCCTCGAATGAAAAAAAAGATTCTGATGTCATAAATATTATGTCAGGCTTATATTTTTCTATTTGTTTAAAAGCTACTTTAAATTTCCAATCTCTATCAAAATTAATACTATTTTCTTTTGCCCATAATTTCTGGAAGTAAAAACTGTTTACTATGATATTTTTAATCTCAAATTTTTTATTATTTAAATAATAAGGCCACCTATGACTTTCTATAAACTCATTTTCAATTAACCTTAATATATCTCTTGTAGAATTTATCTTAAGAGCAAATTTATCATAAAATTGGTTTAAGGCCCTTTCATAGTAAGTTGTAAATTGCAAATATTTCATAACTATTTAGATGATTCTAACATAGAGAATTTTTTTTATTCTGATATAGTGTTATTAGTTTTTCAATCAAAAAGTATATACGATTCTTTATGATTAATATTGGGATCATTGGTTGTGGAAGAATATTTAATAAACATTTATCTGCAATAAAAAAAAATAAAAATTTTAATTTATCAGCTATCTGTGATGTTGATGCAAATGCCTTTAAAAAACTAGGTAAACTTGATGTAAATTTTTATTTAGATATTACAAAAATGGTCAATAATGAAAATCTTGATATGGTTACTATACTCACTCCAAGTGGACTTCATTATAAAAATTTTCTTAAAGTTAATCAATCTGTAAAAAATATTTTAATAGAAAAGCCATTAACCACAAATTCAACTCACGCAAAAAAACTTTATGAACTTTCCAGGAGAAACAAAAATAATGTTTTTGTTGTAATGCAAAATAGATTCAATAAGCCAATTATTGCTTTGAAAGAGATTTTAAATAAAGAAAAATTAGGTAAGGTTTTTCTTACATCTGTTAGAGTTCGGTGGTCTAGAGATGAAAAATATTATAATTTAGCGAAGTGGAGAGGTACGAAGAAAGATGATGGTGGAGTATTATTCAATCAGGCTGCACACCATGTAGATATGATGACCTATCTTAATGGCCCAATTAAAAAAGTTACAGCTTTTAAAAATAATTTCATTGTTAAAAATATTAATCATGAAGATACAATTGTTGCGGCCATCAAATTTATAAATGGATCTATAGGTTCTTTGGAAGTGACGGTTGCTACAAGACCCAGTGATTTAGAAGGTTCTATAAGTGTATTGGGTTCAAAGGGATCAGTTGAAATTTCAGGTTTTTCAATGGATGAAATAAAACATTGGAATTTTTATAAGAAATACAAAAAACCTCACATTAAGTCTCATAACCACATTTATGGAATAGGCCATGTTCAACTTTATAGAGAAATATTTAAAGCCATAAGCAATGAAAAAAATATTGCACCTACAGTAAAAGATGGGTATGAAAATGTTAAATTAATTGAAAAAATATACAAATCAACAAAATGATATGAAAATAGAATTCAATGACTTATCAATTATTCATAACGAAATAAAAGATGAAATAAACAAATCGATAAATAAAACTATAAGTGAAAATAAATATATATTATCTGATCAAGTAGATAGGTTTGAAAGAGAGTTTAGTAAATATTGTAATGCTAAATATGCTATTGGATGTGGAAATGGATATGATGCATTATTTCTTGCAATAAAATCGCTCAATTTAAGAAAGAATGCTAAAGTTATTGTTCCTGCTATGACTTACGCAGCTACATCATTTGCAGTGGTAAACGCTGGACTAAAACTGGAACTTGTTGATGTTGATAAAAATGGGTTAATTGATCTAGAACAAATAGAGCAAGCAATAGATTCAAGTACAAAATTAGTAATGCCTGTTCATTTATATGGGCAAGCAGTAAATATGAAAAAGGTAAAGAAGATTTCAAAAAAACATAATTTGAAAATAATTGAAGACTGCGCCCAAGCACATGGTGGATATGATAATCACTCAAATCAAAAATTAGGATGTTTAGGGGATATTGCCTGTTACAGTTTTTATCCAGGAAAAAATCTTGGAGCATTTGGAGATGCTGGGGCTATGGTTACAAATAACAAAAAACTTTATAATAAATTGAAAGCATTCAGAGCTCTTGGATCTATGCAAAAATACCATCATGATAATTATGGAGTTAATAGTAGGTTAGACGAATTACAGGCGGCAATATTAAGAATTAAATTAAAAAAACTTGATAAATGGAACGCTTCCCGTAAAAAAATTGGTATATATTATTTGAATAATATAAATTTTAACGATGACTTTAGGGCAATTAATACAACCAAAAATTCAGTGTATCATATTTTTAATCTCATCGTTCCTCAAAGAAAAAAATTTGTAAATTTTATGAGTGATCAAAAAATTCCAACGGTAATGCATTACCCTAGATCAATAAATCAACATAAACTACTCAAAGAGCAATTTTCTAATAAAAAATTTATAAATGCTGAGGAAATTGCTGCTCACTCAGTAAGTATTCCCATTTTTCCTCAAATGAAAAAAGAGGAGATTGATTATGTGATATCAAAAATTAACCACTTCATAAGTAAAAACTAATTTAATTCACTATGAAGCATATCTTTACCCAACGCATAAAGAAATAATGAATAGGGAAGATGATGCAGTGAAGCTATATTGAGGAATATTAAAGCACAAATAATATTTACTTTTTTTAGACTGTAATTGTTTAATGTAATCCATTTAGTAAAATATAATTCGCAATCTTTTAAAACTTTTTTTCTGTAAATACTGTATTTAATTTCTTTTTTGCTCCAGTCTATTATAAATTGATTTTTGTTAACAGCGTCATGAGATACTATAAGGCCGTGCATAAGTTTTGCTAAATCGTAGTATAGATCACCATAATTTAAATTACCTGAGAAATTTTGCCTCCAATCTAGAAACGTAAATAATTTATCTTTGTTATTCCACAAAATATTTTCGAAATGATAATCCCCGTGAAATCTAGATGGAATTCCATTTGAAATATCATCCCAGTCAATTTTATTGATTAATAATTCTAGTGTTGGAACTTTTTTACCATTAATAATTTCGTTTTTATCTTTAGTTTTAAACTTTAAATAAAACTGATTGATTCTGTCTATTGTTTTATTTTTGTAAAAAAAAAGACATTCTTTTTTAAAAGCAATTTTTTTTGCTTTATTTAATTTTTTAATCTTCCAGAAATTCTCAGATGTTTTCAATAATTTTAGAAATAAAGGCACAGAAATGACTTTTGACAATACATCGCCATCAACTTTGTTATATTTATACATATTTGGAGTATGAGATATTATTTTCGGAACGAAATCCTGTATTTTTTTTGATCTTTGTACTCTTTCTTTAATGAAATTTTTATCAATAGAGAATTTAATGGCATTGTTTCCTACAAACCAAATGGCTTCATTTTCTTTTGGTAAAATATTAGGGGAGTCCTTTGACCTAAATTTTTTTCTTAGTATTTGTAATGAGTCTTTATTGCCGCTGTCAAACCAAGGACTGTGAATAGCTTTGATTTGATTGTCTAACATCTTTCTCAGTGCATAAGACTCTCCTTGTTCTATAGCCTTTTTTTTACCATTTGACATTTCACTCCAAAACTTGTCATAACTATATATACCTGCCAATCCTGTATATGCCTTTAATTTCTTATCAGATCTGCCCTTCTCAAATATGTTGGTAACGATCCCTTTTTTCACATCTAAAGACCTATATTCCGAAATATTTTTTACATTTGAATAGAATATCCAATCATAGTCCGGGGGAGGTATTTTTTTTGTAACCAGCGTATCACACGATATAAATATAAATGGTCTCATCAAATATTTTTTACAAGATATTAGGGTAAAACCTAAACCGGAACCTTCTCCTTCATAAGGATGAACATTTACAAATGAAAATTTATATTTTGGATAAGTTAAGTTTAAAAATTCTTTAACAAGATTTCCTTTATAGCCTAAAGCAATTACAAAGTTTGTATCACTTGGGAATGATGAAATTTGATGGGAAATTATAGGTTTATTATTTGCTGAAACTAATGATTTATTAATATTTCTTGTTTCATCTGCTAATCTCGATCCAATCCCGGCTGTGGGAATAAATACTGTATAATTCATTATCCTTTTCTATCATAATCGTCACTTAGTCTGATAACATCATCCATTTCAGGAGTACTTGCTTCCAAATAAACTGAGGTTTCGACAGCTTCCATTCTATGTATTGTTCCTGGCGATATTGTAACAGTTTCACCTGAGCTATAAATTTTCGAATTAAGGTTTTCTTTCTTCTTGCCAATTACAATTTTTAATTTTCCAGATAGGACGTAAATTGTCTCTTTTTTGTTGTTATGGTACTGTAAGCTACATCTATGACCACTCAACATCGTTAACTTTTTTACCATGTATTTATCATTTATTTCTATAACTTCTTCTTGACCCCATGGTTTTTTTATAAGCTTCATAATATATCTACAATCTGTATTTTTCATATTCAGGAAAATATTTAAAAAATTGATTGTAAAAAACTTTTACATACATTTGCATTTGCCATCTACTATTAAATCCATATTTTGATTTCATCCAATATAACCCTTCTTCTAAATATAATTGGATATTTTTTTCAAACTTGTCTGTTTTAATGGTTTCTGATTGATTTATTAAGTAACTCTCATTTTCTTCAGCCCAGACAGACTTAGTAATTGCCGATGCCCAATCATTTGCGTAACCTTTTGCAATAATTTCGCTTTCAGATGCATACCCTCTAAAATTATTACCATCAAAAAAAAAATTCATCATATTAGGTTGTTTTTTTTCACAAATATCCTCTATAAATTCTTTTCTTAAGAAATAAGCATTGTTGTGGATATACCAAAAATACTTTGTTTCGTTGTCCAATAACAAGTCTTTTTCACCCCATTTATTCGAGCAAGGAGATAACAAACCTACTCTGGGGTGTTCAATCATAATATCAATTAATTTAGAAATAAATGGTTCATCTTGAAACTCAGTATCATTTGTTACAAGTAAAAAAAAATCGTAATTATCAAATTTATTTTCATTTTTTAATTTAAGAAGTGAATAATTCATACCACGACAATATCTTAATCCATTTTTCATAGCTTCAGGCGAATCTGCATACCATGTATAATTTTTTGATAATAAAGCTTTGTCAGAGCCTGACTCTAAAATAAAAACATCTGTATATTTAGCATCGTGCTTAATAATCTGATCATAAAGATTATCAGTTGGAACAGGTAAATTTCTATTTAGTATTATTGTCGCAACTTTTGGCATTTCTAATGAAGTCTAAAAGCTTTTGTATATCTTGAAATACTTTTTTTCACAGCTTCTTTTAACAATTTGTCTAAATTAACTATTTTCTTACTAGCTGCAAGTTTTAGTTCAACAATTTTTTCTTGGGAAAATATATAATGACCTGCGATAATTGCTTTATCTTGATCGGTGGCGAGACCATCATTTAACATCCACTTTTTCCATTTGTTTGAAGAGAAAGATAATTTAATAAACTCTTCAGCAAGATTATCTAAGTTATTTGATTTTAATAAATCGATTAATGTTCTAGTTTCAGCAACTCCAAATTCTGGTGCAACATTAGCAGAATGTATACCAAGCTTAGGATGCCAATTTAGTGCGTCATTAGACAAGTAGTCTGTATTATGCTCCTTCATATAAATTCCATATTTATTGCAAATAGATATCATTTTGGGCAGTTGTATTTCAGGAGGAATTTCGTTTTCAACCCGTATCGGTGAGTCGAAGGAACCTACATTACGAGTCTCCATCACTCTCGTTCCAGCTTGGATCACTACAAAAGATGGAAAAGGGAATTTATTCTTTTTACAAAATTCCTTCATACTAGCTAGTGTATACTCAAGTTCTTTCTGAGTATTAGTTGACCCACTTTGCTCCTCAGTGCCAATCTCAAAAATTATATCCTTATTAATTTTTTTGGCATAGCTATAACAATAATCATAAAGCTCATAAACTCTCTCTAAAACTTGATCAACATTAGGTGTTTCATGAAGATCAATACTGGGATCAATATGTAATATTTCGAACCCAGCATCTATATCACTTTTATACGATCTCTTTGCAGATTCCATCGCATCTTTTAATGATAAGTTATTTTTAACCTCAATTTCATTTTGCCATGGACCACCATGGTCGCGTGCAAGAATTATATTTTTTTTGATATTTTTTGATCTTACATATTCTGCATATTTAGTAGTTGTCCAGTTATTTACATATCCGCCACCATATTCCTCACTATCTATTTGTCTTCTGCTAGCAATAAGAATTAATGGAGCCTCATTTTCATTTGCAAGGTCTATAACTGCATCTACACAATTTTTACTCATGGGGCCGATGCCTAATAAAGTACAGCATTTATTATCAACAAAATTAGTAATTTTTTCATGAATCATATACTCCACTCTCCAATCGTTGAATTTTTTTTTAAATATTTTAGTGGTTTATGAATTTTGAAGATTTGTTTGAAAATATGTAAAACTGCTTCAGCTACAGCTCTATCTCCACCAGCTCTTTTAGTAATAAAATCGGCTGATCTGATACATTGTTTGTCTGAGTTTGAAGGACATATTGAATATCCAACCTTATCCATAACAAGACTATCAAATATTCCATCACCAATATATATTACACTTTCTAAATTATACTTTTTTTCTATCCATTTAACCCTGTCTAGAGTACTTACGAGATATAATTCAAATTTCATATCTCCTACAATTCTTTTCTTTGAAATTTTAAACCCTTTTTTATCACCAGTAACAAAAATTATTTCCATAAAATTTTTTAGCATTGATAATGCATCATTATCATCTGCACCAAATACTTTCATAATCTTACCATCTTCCGTATAATAAAACTTTCCATCGGTCATCACGCCATCAACATCCAAAATAAGCGTTGTAAATTTTGTTTTTTTCATATCTATACTTTTAATTAATTTTTTTTAATCTTGAATTCTTTGAAGGAGGATAAAATTTCATATAATTTATGGATATTTCTATCTTTTAGTATGTTACTTATTTCATTTAAAAAATCATTGACATCAAAATTTTCTGGATAATTTTCAATAGCTTTATTAACTTTTTTATGCCCTGTTGATTTTAATTTTGACGAACTATATAATTTTTCTTCCATTTTTTCACCTGGTCTTTTTTCTATAAATTTTATTTCTATATCTCCATCAGGATTAGATTTGTTTTTCTCTGTAAACCCATAAACTTGTATCATATTTTTAGCAAGATCAATGATTTTGATTGGTTTTCCCATGTCTAATATGAAGATCTCACCTTCGGAGCCGTATGATCCAGCTAATAAAACTAATTGAGAGGCTTCTGAAATTGACATAAAATATCTCGTCATATTTTCATCGGTTACCGTTACTGGACCACCCCTAAAAATTTGCTCTCTAAAAAGAGGTATAACTGAACCTGATGATCCAATTACGTTTCCAAATCTTACAATTGCAAAGTTAGTGACCTTATTTCGCTTAGCTGCTTCTTGAACAATTATTTCAGAAATTCTCTTAGAGGCTCCCATAATATTTTCCGAGTAGACAGCTTTGTCTGTTGAAACAAGAATAAACCTATCGACGTCCTTCTTCATACAAGTAACAACTAAATTGTGAGTACCAATGACATTATTTTTAAATCCATCAATTGGATTAGCTTCTACTAATGGCACATGTTTATAGGCAGCTGCATGTATAACGACTTCAATTTTATGATCATCCATTATTTTTTCGATTAATGATATATCAATAATTGTACCTAGACATGGTATTACGACTATTTTACTGTCATATTCTTTTATAAATTTCTCGATTGAGTAAAGTGCAAATTCATTATGGTCCAAGAGTATTATTTTTTTGGGTTTAAGGTTCAATAATTGCTTTGTCAATTCCGAACCAATCGAACCGCCTGCTCCTGTAACTAGAATATTTTTTGAATTATATGATTTTTCAAATAATTGATAAGGTATATCTACTTTATTTCGCTCTATGAAATCATCAGCGTTGACCTGTTTTAATCTATCTTCAATATTTCCACTTTTTAATAGTTCATTGATACTCGGTAATGTTCTTATTTCAATATCAAAGGAAGTAAGATATTTCAAAACATCTTGTTTCTTATTATCTGAGGCTGACGGAATTGCCATCCAAATTTCATCGATTTTATTATTCAAAATAAATTTTTTAAACTTTTTCCTTGAAAAAACAGTCTTATTTGAGATGGTTGTATTGTTTAAATTTGGATTATCATCAATAAAAGCGGAGACGAAATATTCAGAAAACGAGCTAAGACTATTTGATAGCTGAATACCGGAATTTCCGGCACCAAATATGACAATATTTTTTTGTTGAATGTTTAATTTTTGTCTTAAACTATTTAGAATTGAAAATAATATTAATCTAAAGATACAAATTCCTAAAAAGAATATAAATGGAAAAATAATAATTATAGATCGAGGCACTGTAAAAAGATCAAGAAATACAAATACTGAAAAGAAACCAGCTATAACAAGGGTATATCCTGATAATCGATAAAAATCATTAATACCAAAAGATCTTAGTATAATCATATCAATTTGAGTAATCCTTGCAGATAAAAAAATTACAAAAGGTAAGGAAATGAAAAAATAGTAAGCAGCACTAAAGGATATCATCGTCATCTCTGAAGTTAAACTTTCAAGTCTTAATGCTAATGCTAAATAAAACGAAATTAACGCAATTAATATATCACCAAGTAATACGATTGATTGTTTTAAATATCTTGGTAAAGAAATTATATTCTTGTACATCTTATTAGCATAGATTAAATATAGTAAAAAATAGACTTTTTTATCTTATATCACGCCTAATTCTGAAGATCCACCTATAACAAAATATAGTAGCCTTTCGCAATATTAATTTAGGTCAACACATACAAAAATAATAAAATATATACTTCAGATTAATAAATCAAAAGTATTAGATTATGGATGTGGTTATAAAGTATTTGATGCTATGATCAAAAGGTCTTTAGGTCTTTTGCAAAAAAAATTGATTGTTTATTGTCTAATTTATGATCTCAACTCCGAACTCTCTGATTATTACAGTATATCAAACTTAGAATATGAAGTTTTTGTATCAACTCATGGACTTCAAAATTTAACCACTAGAAAAATTAAAGATCTTTTAAATAGCATCAAAACAAAAAAAATTGCACATTAATATTGTGGTTATCAAGACAAAATTTATTATCAAAAGAACTTGCCTTTCTCTCATTTAATCTTGATGCTCACAATGCAACAATCACAACCTATGACGAACAGGTAAAAGTTATAAGTAAAGAACTTACAATTATAGAAGTTAGCAATATATTCTTTATGACAGACGTTTTTGTATACAAATTTCGTTAATGGTTGCGGGGGTAGGATTTGAACCTACGACCTTCAGGTTATGAGCCTGACGAGCTACCAGACTGCTCCACCCCGCGTAAAGAATCTGGAACTTATAGATAAAAAATTTAAAGTCAACATTATCAATTATTTAATTATTCCCAAAAATATCTCTTGTATACACCTTAGACATCAAGGCTTTTAACTTTTTATCCAACCTGTTAGCTATTATTAAATCGCATTTACTTTTAAATTTCAAAAAATTATTTTCTAGTCGAATACCAAGTATAGTTTTCTCATTTATTAATGGCTCATAGATATAAATATCAATGTTTTCTCTTTTTAGTTTTTCAATTATTGGAATAATAGAGCTTTCTCTGAAATTATCAGAGTTAGACTTCATGATTAATCTATAAATTCCCACTCTATTAGGCCTTAACTTTATTATATTTTTTGCAATAAAATTTTTTCTTTTTTCGTTTGAATCAATCGTTGCACATATAATTTCATTGGGTGATTTATTTAAATTTTGTTTCAATTGTTTAGTATCTTTTGGTAAGCAATAACCACCATATCCAAACGATGGGTTATTATAATAATTACCTACCCTATTATCTAAGCTAATACCTTTTATAATCTCAGTTGAATTTAAATTATTTATTTCACAGTAACTATCAAGCTCATTAAAATAAGCAATTCTCATTGCTAAATAAGAGTTCGCAAATAATTTAATTGCCTCTGCTTCTGATGATCCTGTAAATATAGTTTGCACATCAGGGTTTTTTGAACAAGATTTCATTATTTTTGCAAATTTCTTAGCTTTTACTGATCTATCTCCAACTACTATTCTAGAAGGAAAAAGATTATCATATAACGCACTTCCTTCTCTTAAAAATTCTGGTGAAAAAATAATATCTTCATAGAGAAATAATTTTCTCATTCTTTTTGTGAAACCAATAGGAACAGTTGATTTAATTATTATAGATACATTTTTATTAATTTGAAGAATGTCACCTATAATCTTCTCAATTATTTTTGTATTAAATTCTTTTTTTCTATCGGAAAAATTAGTTGGCGCACAAATAATTATATACTTAGAATTAGTATAAGCGTCAAATTTTTCTAAAGTCCCTAATAAATTTAATTTTTTATTTTTCAGAAATTTTGAAATTTCTTTATCCTTTATTGGAGAAACTCTCCTATTAATTTTTTCTATTTTTTCTTTATCAACATCAATTGCTATAACGCTATTCTTTTGACTCAATAAAACACTTAGAGATAGTCCTACATATCCAAGACCTACAACTGTAATATTATAAGAATTATTCATTTAATGTTTAACTATTTATTTCTAAATTAATTTACTTACTTTTTTTGATTTTTTTTTATATTGAAAGCTAGCAAAACTTTTTTTAACAATTTTATAAACATCATCAATATACTCAATATTCTTAAAAGTACTAATAAATCTTTTGGTACTAAATTGACTTTCTAATTTAATTAAGTTTACATTTTTAATATTTTTTGCTTCAAAAACATTCTCACACTCTTCGTTGAACTCTTCGAATTCTTTTTGTCCTCGTATGTCATCCTTGCTTAGATAAACACGAATATGGTTATTATCTTTTCTTTGTTTACCGTTGTATTTTGGTTTTAAATTAAAATTACTCAGTATGCCTTCACATAAATCTTTAATATTAAACATTTTATTTATAATTTTTTTATTAGGGATTAAAACATTGCCATTTACGTCCTCTAATAATGATTTCAGGCAAAGACTGCTTGCTTCTTCGTGAGTAATAAAATATCTATTTATTTTTTCAGGTATTCCAAAGCTCTGCTTTTGCTGTGATCTTTCAACTATATGCTTCAAAATACTTCCATTTGAAAAACTAACATTTGCGAAGCGTGCTGACGATACAAATATGTTTGGATTTCTTTTCTTAAACTCAAAAAGTCTGTATTCCATCAATTTTTTTGAAATGCCCAAAATACTCGTAGGATTTGCAACCTTATCAGTTGAAACAGAAAAAATTTTTTTAAGTTTATGTTTTTGGTTAATTTTCAAGAATGGTAAAAAATAATCAGAATTAGTTCTTATCATATATTTTATTGACTCCAGATTTTCTTCGCTTCTAACGTGCTTTACGGCTGCAAAATTCATATAATGAGTTATTGATTCATTAATTATAAATTTTTTAATATCAAAGAAAGAAAGATCTGAACAAATGTATTGGATTTTTTTTACTTTATTTAAGTTGCTAATTAAATTTATTTCTCTATTTAATTCAGTCAATCCATTTTCATCTTTATCGAGTAAAAAAAGATTCTCAAAATTAAAAGATATTATTGAATTTATAAATGATCTCCCTATTGACCCTGCTGCACCAGTTACTAAAAAACTAGCTCCTTTAAAATCTCTTCTTATCTCATCAATCTCATTTTTCCCTAGTTTGAAGCGATTTTTTTTTGAAATAAATTTTTTTTCTAAATGAATAAATTTTGAGAAGCTCATAAATAATATATTATAAACTTATTAAAAATAATCTATAAATTAAATCAATTTAGAACTTATTAGAAAAAATAATGAAAAATTTATTTAATGATTAAGTCAATAATAAAAAAAACCCCTCTGTATATAATTTTTTTTATTATTATATTACATGCAATTCCACATCTATCCTCTTCAATCAATCGAATTTATGACGGGCTAAAAAAAATTGATACTTATCCAAGACAAGAATACAAAGCAAAATTATACGGCCATATGGTGATTGATTTTATTAGTTCTGTTACTACAGAACTTGAAATAACTACTTTACCTTATCTTATATATCCAACTCATAACGGAGATTTATATGGAGTTGCAATGCTTTTAGATGGATACAGAGTAAATGTTAACAAAGATATTATAATGTTCCTTGATATGGATAAGCCTATATGGAAGGATGATAAATCAAAATGCCAAAGGGAAATAAACAATAATAATTTGACTAAGATATGTCAGCTACCAGACAATTATATAATTACTGGAATACAATTTTCAGAAGCATTTGGTAACAGTTCTCATACAATAAGTTTTGAATGTAAAAATAAAATCATTTCTAAATTTATTTTTGATAAAAGTAACTTAATTCATTCAGAAAATATTCCATATGATAATCTTTTAAAGATTCCTAATAAAGATAAATTTTATAAAACAATTAATAAAAAAGATTGCGATAAGACAATAACAATTACTATTAGCGATATCAAAGAAAACGATTTTCATTTCAGTATCACTGGATTGAGTGGTGAAGGGGGAACTGCAGGAAATGTTATGGATAATGTTCCAGAACATATTATAATTTTGTGGGACAAAAAAGATGCTAGAAATTATTTAGCTGTTAATAAAAATAACCTTAATAAAATTTTAAATAAATATAAATTTATTAATAATAGCTACAAGGATTAAAAAAATTTGGACAATGTTATTTATAAAAATTTGGTTTTCGCAGTTGATTTTTTTTGGAACAACTATTTTTACTCTATAGTTTTCTTATTAATTATTCCATTTTTCTTCTCCTACTTGTTTACTAGTAAAAGTAAATTGCCTAGCGATATAAATTGGCTATTTGGAATCATAATTTTAAGTATATTTATAATACTTTTACACGCCCATGGTTTGAGTAAAAATTTAACATTCATAATAATATATATACTATCTATTGCGGGTTTTGTGTCTTTCATAAAAAATATGAATAAATTTAATTTTAGGATGAATATTCTTAGTCTTAAATCTCTGGTTTATTTTATCTCTTTTATATTTGCCTTTGATGCTCTTTTAGTTACATACTTCGAACCGATTGTTGCTGGAGATAGTCTTGCTTACTGGTGGAGTAAGACAAAGGCATTATATCAATGGCAGCCATTAAATCTTTTCTTATCTCCTCAATATCCTCATCTGGGCAGTACTATTTGGATGTTGGCCATAAACTATGCTGATGGGAATGAATTCGTTGGTCGAGGATTATTTGCTACTCTTCAGGCAATAATTTTTATCTCGTTTTGTTTTGCGTTAAACTTAAAAAATCTCGATCTTGCTTCAAGGATCGTCTATGGAGGCGTAGTAGTTTTATCTTATATATTTTTAGTTAAGCTTGAAATGGGTGGAGGTCTTACCTTTACGTATTCAGGATATATGGATTGGCTTGTAGCAATAATACCTTGTTTTGGCTATTTCTTATTTGGATATAGAAATATCTTACAAAATAAGTCTGAGAAATATCAATTGCATGTAGATAATGCAATATTAATTGTATTTTTCTCATCAGCTGCCTTAGTAAAAGCAGAAGGGTATACAGATATACTTATATATTTAGTATCTATTTCTCTTTGTTTTGTATTTTTCACGAATAAAAAAATAGAGATCAAAAATATTGTACCTGTAATAATAAGCTTTTTTATAATTTTTATTATTATTAATATTAATAATTATATTTATTTAATAAATGAAATATCAATTGGAAATACACATGGATTTAATGTGAAGGGTATTCTTTTGTCTTATCAAAATATTGACAGAACACCTTTAATAATTGAATACCTAATCAAGTCTACCTTAAATAACTCTTGGGTATATATAACATACATGATCTTATTGTTTGGAATAATTATAATTAAGAGATTTGATCTGTTGGTACTTTCGCTATTACCAATCTTATTGTACTATTTCTTCATATATTTGGTTTTTATGTCTACTACAAGCCCTATTGAATGGCATTTATCTACAACGTTATTTAGACTAAACTATCATATAATAATTATGATGATTTTTAGTAATATTATGTTTATTAAATTTCTACTCAATAAATACAATCTTCGTAATAAATAAAATTATGCACAAATTGTTCATTTTTTAGATGAGATAGTCATAGGTAATTAAATAAATTTCATTTTAAAAATTCAGTCTAGTAAATTTAGATATTAAAAACTTCCTATATGATTTTTCAAGAAGGTCTCTGGCCATTTTCTTTGATATTTCTGCGTGATCATAAACTAATCCGTACTGATTGAAATCCTGATAGATAGATACATTAATTTTTGTTTTATTCTTATTGAAGTATGGAGTTCCTGGATATGGTGTAAAAATTGAAAATTGTGCTAAATCCAAATTAAGTTTGCAGGCATAGTCTATAGTTGCATTACATGTATCTACTGTGTCCTCTGGTTGAGCTAGAATAAACATTCCTACTGTCTTGATTTTTGCTTTTCTTATTTTATTAATGATTCTACTTTGATCATCATTTGCAATTGAATAACGGTTTACCGAATTTCTTACAGACTCTATAGCTGACTCTATTCCAAACTTTAACCAACTGATTTTAGCATGCTTACATAAATCAATAAATTCATCATCAATATTCTTTAAATGTAACTCTGCAGTAAAATCAATATTTAAATTAGCATCACCTATCGATTTTAACAAAAGCTTAGCCTGCTTTATATTTATTGAGAATACTGGATCTCTAAAAACTATATGAGCCTTACCATATTTGTTCGAAAGTATTTTGAATTTTTCTACAACACTTGAATGTTTTTCTGGTAAAATTTTTCTACCCTGACTCAAAGGATAAGTACAATATTCAAAGCAAGAATATGGACAACCTCTTGTTGCAATGAATGGAAAAAATGGTTTTCCTCCTCCTAAAAACCAGTTTTTAGTTTTGGGAAGGCCTTTTCTTTTCCAATTAATTAATTGAAGTTTTTCTGTGTCTCCATTTTGAACTCTTATAATTTCGTGATCAATAATATCACCTAGTTTTTTATTTTCTTTCTCAAGAGTTTCTGGAAAAAATTCATAATTACCACTTAATATAATTATTCCTTTTGGAACTTTTTCTTTTAAATGCCCAGCAACTGTTCCACATAAAAAAATAGGAACACTAGTACACTCTAAAATATTATTAATGCTCTCAATTTCAGTCTCAAAACAGACAATTGAAGAACAGACAAATATAGCATCCCACTTTCCAGAAACTTTTTCTTTTACTCCAATATGTTTTAAATAAATACATTCATTACCTCTTATCTCAAACTCTTCAATCAATTGCATAAAAGATAGGTTAGGCCAGAAAACAGAATTTTTTACAATCCAAGAAATTGATTTTCCTAAAACTCCATCCCCTAGACTATTTTCTGTTCCATAACCACCAGCAGTATCTTTTGATATCCTTGATGATGATTTTTTATAAATATCAAGAAATAGAAATTTCATTAATCATAACCTATTAAAAAGAAGCAATATTCTTATCAAAATACCACTTATTCCGTCAGGAACAATCAAATTATTATTTGTGCGCAATTCATTCATAATTTTTCTCGACCACACTAATCTAGATTGAGCAAAAAACTTTCCTATTCCAATTATTTTTTCTCCAATGGGGGGGAGAATAAAGAAACAAATTTTTTCTGACTTATTTAATCGCAATGTATTGTAGCAATAAAATTCTAGTTTTTTAATTGATTTATACATATCAGAATGCAAGAAAGGAATGAGAGATAGAGATGAACCTAAAATAATGACTCTGTTAACTTCTTTTTTTAATGAAAGCATATGCATTATTTTGATAGAAGTAATTCCCCATTCAACTACATTAAAATCTTTATAGTTTGCATTTTGTGGTGGTGTATTTGCAAAGATAATATCAAAAGATAATTCGATACTGTCAGTGTAGAAAATATCTTCTATAATTTTAACTGCTAATGATGGATCAATACTTTCTAAAATTTTATAATTTTTTTTAATACCGATATATCTGCGATGACATATAATAAATATCTCGCTATAAGATTCTAGATATTCATTATTTTTTAGTATCTCTTGAACAATGGTTGAATTACCACCAATAAGAATAATTTTCTTTTTTTCATTATTTTTCATATTTAAATTGCAGAGAGAATCATCATTATTTTCAATTTTAGATAAATTAAAACGATTTTTATTAAAAAAATTAATATTTTTTTAAGACTATAGTTTGTATCAGGATAAAATATAATATTAATTTATAGAAAATAATCTATAAATTAGAGCATATACCAAATAACAAATAATATTTTGATAAAAACTGCTGTTATACTTGTTGGAGGCCTTGGACTAAGATTAAGACCATTGACTAACACAATACCTAAGCCACTTCTAAGATTTGGAAGTGATACAATACTTGAAATAATAGTTAATAATTTATCAAAAAATCATTTTAATAAAATTATACTTGCTGCAAGATATAGATCAGAAAAATTTAAAAAAGAGATTAAAAAGCTTGAGAAAAAATTTCCAAAAATTACCTTTGACTTAAGTGTAGAAAAAAAACCTTTAGGTACGTGTGGTCCACTCAAATTATTAGAGAAAAAACTGCCTGAATTTTTTTTAGTTTTAAATGGTGACATTATAACTAATGTAAAATTTAAAAAAGCAGAAAAAATGTTCCTGAGTTCTAAATCACCTTTATTGATATTCTCAAAAGAAATTAAACAACCTTTTGATTTTGGTCAATTAATAGTAAAAAAAAATAAAATAGTTAATATCCTCGAAAAGCCTATATTTAAAAATGAAATTGTAGCTGGTATTTATTATTTTAAAAAATCCTTGATAAAAGAGATTCCAAGAAACAAGTATTATGGGATGGATGATTTAATAAAAATGCTTTTAAGAAAAAAAACAAAAATAGATAGACATTTAATTGAGGATTTTTGGCTTGATGTTGGAGATATGAACTACTTTGAAAGAAACCGTTTTAAAGACTAATCTCTAAACTTTAATTTAATTAAATTAACAATCATATTTATTACATCTAACGGGTTTACTTTACTATTTCCAATATTTCTTTTTTTAAATTTAATACCTATTTCATTGTACATAATATTATTTTTTTGAATATAGATAAGAATTTCAAGATCAATATTCCAATTATTTGAAAATCTACTAAAATTTTCAAAATGCTTTTTACTTATAATTTTGAGTGAATTGATATCTATAAATTTTAAATTTAGTAACACTTTTGTGATCTTCTTATATAGGTTACTTTGAATTTTTCTGAAGTAACCATTATATGACGATTTTCTAAATGTAATAATATTTGAACTATTGCTATTATTTAATATTTCAACCAATTCTTCAGCGTCATATTGATCATCTATTGGGAAAAAACAAATTCGTTTAAACTTTGAATTTTGAAAACCTAGTTTAATTGCAGAACCATAGCCATTTCTTTTAGCTTCTTGAAAAATCAATATTCTAAATTTTTTTTTAAGTAATTTTAATTCTAACAATGAATTATCATCGCTACCGCTTTCAACAAAAATAACTTCGTAATCGCAATTAATTTTTTCAAAGGATTTTAAAAAAAATTCTGAATTTTTTTTTATCGCCTCCTCTTCATTATATATTGGAATAATTATAGAAATCGAGTCTATATTTTCTTGAAAAACTTTCTTATCAGATCGCATGTATATTCTATATCACATTTTCTTAAATTATTGTGTATTGGTATACATATATTTTCACGACTAAGATTGTAAGCATTTGGAAAATTATCTTTCGTCTTTGATAAACTATAACATTCGCCTGTCATAAATGGCAAAGGATGAGGGTAATATATGCTAGCCTGCACTCCATGAGATGTTAGATAATTTTTAAGTCTTAATCTAAGTTTCTTTTCTACAAGAACTGAAAAAACATGGTAACAGGTATAAGTACCTTCAGAAATTTGTTGAAATTTTAAAGGCAGGTCACTTAGTTGAAGAATATATTCTCTTGCAATTTGATTTCTTTTGTTGTTCCAGCTTTCTAAGTATTTCATTTTTAATAACAATACAATTGCTTGTATTTCATCCATCCTAAAGTTATTTCCTGTTACAAGAGATTTATAATCTCTCTTATGTAATCCATAATTTCTATAAATATCTAGCTTAGAGTAAATTTTTTTCTGATTCGTCAAAACAACGCCTGCATCTCCAAATGCACCTAGATTCTTAGTTGGGTAAAAACTAAAAATACTAGCTTTTCCTAAATTACCAGCCATAATTTTATTAATAGAACTGCCATGCGCCTGGGAAGCATCTTCAATGACAAAAGTTCTTTTGTTATCTAAATCTTTTTTAAGGTCCTTTACATCGAAAACATTGCCAAATAAATGTACTGGCATAATGAGTTTAGTTTTCTTATTATATTTTTTTAATAAATCATTTTTACTCAATAAGTGACTAGAATAATTTACGTCAGCATATACTATTTTTTTTCCATAGTTGAGCAGGGGCATGCTTACTGGTATTGGTCCGTATGCAGGAACAATAATTTCATCCTTACAATCGTTATCCGTTAGCAAATTTACCAAAGCACTGGTAGCAGTAGAAGCGCTTGAATAACCAACAGCATACTTTGCTTTTATAAAATTTGAAAATTTATTTTCGAATTTAGCTACATACTTTCCGTTAATAAATTTGCCATTTTTAATAATACTATTTATTGTTCTAATAAATTCTTTATTATCATTGTAATTTAAATGAAAATGATCTTTAAAAATTTTATAATTATATTGCATAGGTTCTAAATGGAGAAAATTATCTTAGTATATTATGGAGGATTAAAAAATCATATTATATTTAATCATTTGCTCAATAAATTTCCAGAAAAAATAGACTGTGTAATAAATACATCAATATCTCCTAAGAAAAATGGGCGAATCAACTTCAAAGCATACTCAAATTTATTTAAATCTGATTTGAAATTTATATCATTTATTTTTTTAATAACTTATTTCTCCAATTTTATTATGTTTTTTTTTAATAATATAAAGCGCACATGCAAACTTAAAAAAATAAAATTTATAAAGTCTAATAAATTTGATTATGAATTTATAAAAGAATCAAATTTGAATAAAAATGCTACAATTTTTTATTCCGGCGTGGAAATAGTAGAAGAGAATGTAATCAATTATTTTGGTAATAATATAATAGGTTTTCATGAGGCAGAACTTCCTTATATGCGTGGTTCGGCTCTTTATTTTTGGTATTTCTTAATTCCTGATTTTAAATATGCTTGCTGCTCATTACAGAAGATCGGCAGAGGTATAGACACCGGAAAAGCAATTAAGTTCACTGATAAAATTGAAATAAAAAAATGTAAAAGTGTCGTTGATCTTTGGTTAAAACTACTTCAGTCTTATAGGCATACTATCATTGAACTAATAGATGAACTTGAGAGAGATAATAACACTCTATACAAATTTGAAAAGAATATCACAGAAACAGCAAAAATATATTTAAAAACTTTTCCTAAAAATGAACACGTAAAAAGTCTAAAAAAAAATGGCATTCCTTTAATTAAAATAAAAGACTTAAAACAATTATTTAACGAAATAAATTAGTTGTGAATAAATTAGGTAATTTCAAGAAAAAGATATTACTGATTGGAGGTGATGGATTTATTGGTCAATCATTAGCGGTTAAAATATCTACTGATTTTAAAAATCAAAAAATTTATGTTTTAGATAAAAAATTCAATAATTGGAGTTATAAAAAGAATAATAAAAACATTAAGTTTATTAAATGTAATATTAATAATACATCAAAATATAAATCTATCTTAAAAAATTCTGACATTATAGTTGACTGTATTGGTTCCACTAATCACAATTTTTTAGAACAGAAACATATAGAAATTGATTTAAAAGCAAACTTATCAGATAAAATTCCATTGCTCTATGAACTACAAAAGATAAAAAAACCAATTCTCTACATAAGCTTAGGTACGTTATTTAAATACGGAACCAAAAAAAAAATAAATAATATAGAAAATAAAAATAATATTCGCCAGCATGACATTCAATCTATAAATAAAGTTGCCTTTGAAAATTATCTTAAAATTTTAACGAGGCAAAATAATTTTTTATTTGTAAAAATTTTAAATATTGGAAGTGTATATGGGTATCACAATAATAAAGACAGAGGACTAGTAAACTCTCTAATAATTGACTTCATAAATAATAAAACAATTGATTATTTCTATTCCTCAAACTCTAATAGGTACAAGAATATCATTTATATTGATAATTTAGTCAAAGAGATAGTTAGTCATACTTCATTTGTAAAAAATATGAACAACTTTTATGAAAAAAATGTTTTAGGGGATTTAATTAATATGGATGATTTAATAAATTATCTTAAATTCTTATTTCCAGATGTTAAGATAAATTACATCAAAAAAGATCCTCGAACTTTTTTGTACTATTATAAGAAACGACTTATAGTCTCTAAAATTTCTAAAAAGATAATAGATGAAAGTATAGAAAGATTTCAGAAAAAAAATTATAAATCATAAAAAATTAATGACAAAAAACCAAATAAAAGAAGTAAAAATCTTTTTCTTAATTTTTATTCTTTCATGTTCATTAGCCTATTATCTTCTTGGAGATAATCTTAATTCAAAATTTTCGATCATAGATGACCACCAAGTAATTGAGAATATTGAAAAGAGTAATCAATTTAATTTCTCAAGTTTATGGAATAAATTCATTAATGATGATGAATTAAATTCAATAACGGGAAGATACAGACCTTCTTGGCAATTTATGCATCTGGTTGAAATTCATTTGTTTGGTGATAATGTTTTTTATTATTATTTACTTAGATTAATTGTTTTTTCATTTTTTATTTCAATAATTGCTTACCTCTTGTATGGGAAAGTGGGAGCAATCTATGGATCATTAATTTCAATTATTGTTTTGTCAGAAATCTATTGGCACGACATTTTTTCTAGAATAATTGTTTCAGAAGTCCATGTTATTCTTGGATTAGTTTTTTTTATACCATCAAGTTTCTATATTTATAATTTTATTAAATCTCGAATAAAAAGTAATCCATATACTTTATTATGTTTTGCGCTAATTTTTTTGTTATCTGGTATGTATATATCAGGATCCAAGGAAAATTTTATTTTTATATCATTAATACCCATTTTTATTCTTTTTCAAGCATACAAAAAAAATAACAAAAATTTGCTTATTTGGGTACCTAGCCTTTCTCTAGTGATCTTTAGTATATGGATATTTATTAGGACTATCTTGTTCTTTCTTTTAGATCTGTTTCCCTATGAAGATCAAGGTAATGTAAAATCTGGTTTTGGGAATTTTTCTTATGAGGGAGCTCTTCATATATTTGATAGCTTAATTAATATTCTTTTTTACAACTGGTATGCAATATATTTATTTATTCCTCACATAATAATTTTGTTTTTGGGATTCAGTAAATATAAAAGTATTAATTTAAAAAAAATTACATTAGAAAATTTATATTTAAATTTTTTATTAATTGTTCTTTTAGTATTACAAATTGCATTCTATTCCGGGTCAACAATTCCATCTGATACTAGGTATGATTTCCCTTCATCAATATTCTTTATTATCTATCTTTCCTCAATAATCTTGTATTATAAAAAAATATTTGTTTTAACTAATGCCTGGAATCTTATGAGTAAAAGTTTTCTAGCATTCATTATAATTTTTTTTATTTATCAAAAAAGTCCCTTATCAACACTTCAAGATATTCAAATCAGTGGATTAAATCACAAACAAAATACCATACAATTTAACGACTTTTTAAATGATTTAAAAATTATATCAGAAAAAAATCCTGAATTTCCAATCGTTGTTAATAGCTTTAATGTCTGGGACTATGAACTTATAAGTTCTCTTTTTAAGTTTATTAAATATTTTGAAATTAAAAATAAGATTTCATTAAAATTACATTACGGTGAATCAGATTATGCTACAGAAGTTGAAAAAATATTTGTTAAAAGATTAGAAAGTGTTAGTAAAAATGACAGTTACTGGAAACCGCAAAATTACAAGAATGAATGGGGATATGATTCTTTTGAAGTAAATAACTCTGAATATAAATGCATATCAATTAATATTAGATACAATGTAGATGAGAGTAATTGTTTAGTAAAATCTGAACTAAAATTTAACGGAAGATAGAATAATTTAACATGGGTAATTTCTTAATTCATATTGATGATTTTGGAAAAACTTTCTTCATTTCTAAAAGTATCCTTCACTGAGTTTATGATAGAAATGTTCTGAAAAATAACTGAAGATTCATTTGATAAAGAATTAATTTTCTAGACCGACGTTAAATACAATTTCAATACAGGAACATAATATTGTTGTTGGGGTGCTATTAGATTATTTATATCATAAAGTGACTTTTTTCACGTTTTGTAGACCTGGCAATGTCCTACTCTCCCATGCCTTAAGACAAAGTACCATCGGCGCTGGAGCCCTTAACGTTCGAGTTCGAAATGGGATCGTGTGTTACCTCTCCGCTATAACCACCAGGTCAACAAAACGTGAAATCAATACCAAATAATATTTTATTAATTATTCTATCTTTGTGCTGCTTGAATATTACTAGTTTGTTTCTAGTACATAGAAAATCAAGCCGATCGAGTTATTAGTATCAGTTAGCTTCATGCATTACTGCACTTCCACACCTGACCTATCAACGTGGTGGTCTACCACGACTCTCATGGAAGAATTAGTTTCGAGGGAGGCTTCCCGCTTAGATGCTTTCAGCGGTTATCCCGTCCGTACTTGGCTACCCAGCGATGCCGATGGCACGACAACTGGTACACCATTGGTACGTTCACTCCGGTCCTCTCGTACTAGGAGTAACTCCTCTCAATTCTTCAACACCCACGGCAGATAGGGACCGAACTGTCTCACGACGTTCTAAACCCAGCTCGCGTACCACTTTAATCGGCGAACAGCCGAACCCTTGGGACCTGCTCCAGCCCCAGGATGTGATGAGCCGACATCGAGGTGCCAAACACCGCCGTCGATATGAACTCTTGGGCGGTATCAGCCTGTTATCCCCGGCGTACCTTTTATCCGTTGAGCGATGGCCCTTCCACTCAGAACCACCGGATCACTATGACCGTCTTTCGACTCTGCTCGACTTGTCAGTCTCGCAGTCAGGCAGGCTTATGCCATTGCACTCAACAGCTGATTTCCGACCAGCTTGAGCCTACCTTCGCACGCCTCCGTTACTTTTTGGGAGGCGACCGCCCCAGTCAAACTACCCACCATACACTGTCTTGGATCCAGATAATGGATCTCAGTTAGATGTCAAAAATTACAAGAGTGGTATTTCAAGGATGACTCCATGGAAACTGGCGCCTCCACTTCAAAGTCTACCACCTATCCTACACATGCAATTTCTAACACCAATGTAAAGCTATAGTAAAGGTGCACGGGGTCTTTCCGTCTAACCGCGGGTACTCCGCATCTTCACGGAGAATTCAATTTCGCTGAGTCTACGCTGGAGACAGCGGGGAAATCATTACGCCATTCGTGCAGGTCGGAACTTACCCGACAAGGAATTTCGCTACCTTAGGACCGTTATAGTTACGGCCGCCGTTCACCGGGACTTCAGGTCGTAGCTTGCACCACTCACTTTAATCTTCCGGCACCGGGCAGGCGTCAGACCCTATACTTCGCCTTACGGCTTTGCAGAGTCCTGTGTTTTTAATAAACAGTTGCTACCCCCATTTCTGTGCCACCCACATCTGGTTGCCCAAACATAGGTCCTCCTTCTTCCGAAGTTACAGAGGCAATTTGCCGAGTTCCTTCAGCATAGTTCTCTCAAGCGCCTTGGTATCTTCTACCTATCCACCTGTGTCGGTTTCGGGTACGGTCCACGATGAGGCTATTTCCTGGAACAACTTCACTGCCTATCCAATCCATATAAGGATAGACAATTTACGTCATCCGTCACATCTCATCTGGTCAAGGAATATTAACCTTGTTCCCATCGACTACGACTTTCGTCCTCGCCTTAGGAGCCGACTCAACCTGCGCGGATTAGCCTTGCGCAGGAACCCTTGGATTTTCGGCGACAGAGTTTCTCACTCTGTTTGTCGCTACTCATGTCAGCATTCTCACTTCCGATATCTCCAGGAGCTCTCACGAGTCTCCCTTCAACAACGTACGGAACGCTCCGCTACCACACAATAAATTGTGTCCAAAGCTTCGGTGTATTGTTTAGCCCCGTTACATCTTCGGCGCCGGACAACTTATTTAGACCAGTGAGCTGTTACGCTTTCTTTAAAGGATGGCTGCTTCTAAGCCAACCTCCTGGCTGTTTTGGTCGTCCGACATCCTTTCCCACTTAACAATAACTTGGGGACCTTAGCTGTTGGTCTGGACTGTTTTCCTTTCGACTACGGACCTTAGCACCCGTAGTCTGTCTGCCATACATTACTCATCGGTATTTGGAGTTTGGTTGGACTTAGTAAGGATCTCTCCCCCCTTGCCCATCCAGTGCTCTACCCCCGATGGTATTCATATGACGCACTACCTAAATAGTTTTCGCGGAGAACCAGCTATATCCGAGTTTGATTGGCCTTTCACCCCTAACCACAAGTCATCCAAAGACTTTTCAACGTCAACTGGTTCGGTCCTCCAATAAGTGTTACCTTATCTTCAACCTGCTCATGGCTAGATCACTCGGTTTCGGGTTTAATCCAAAGTACTGTCGCCCTATTAAGACTCGCTTTCGCTACGCCTACACCTTACGGCTTAAGCTTGCACTTCAAACTAACTCGCTGACCCATTATACAAAAGGTACGCGGTCACCCTTGCGGGCTTCCACAGCTTGTAAGCATTCAATTTCAGGATCTATTTCACTCCCCTCGTCGGGGTTCTTTTCACCTTTCCCTCACGGTACTAGTTCACTATCGGTCACACAAGAGTACTTAGGCTTGGAGGGTGGTCCCCCCATATTCAGACAAGATTTCACGTGTCCCGTCTTACTCGAGAACATTAACTGTCATTACCCATACGAGACTATCACTCTCTATGGTTTACCTTTCCAGGTAATTCTGGTTGTACAATTAATGCTACTGGCCTAGTCCGCTTTCGCTCGCCACTACTAACGGAGTATCGGTTGATATCCTTTCCTCCAGTTACTTAGATGTTTCAGTTCACTGGGTTCGCTTTACTAACCTATGTATTCAGTTAGCAATAACTCAAAAGAGTTGGGTTTCCCCATTCGGAAATCTTCGGATCAGAGTGTGTTCGTCACTTCCCGAAGCTTATCGCAACGTACTACGTCCTTCATCGCCTTTGTGTGCCAAGGCATCCATCAAATGCTCTTAAACGCTTGATTATTCTATGTACAAAAAACAAACTTATATGTCTTTTGCAACACTTAGATATTTTGAATTCTCAATAAAAATTTTATTAATTTAGTATTGATGTCACTTCACGATGTAAATGGAAAAGCTTAAAACTTTGGTGGAGCTGACCGGGATCGAACCGGTGACCCCCTGCTTGCAAAGCAGGTGCTCTCCCAGCTGAGCTACAGCCCCAAGAGAAACCACGTCATGGTGGGCCTGGGTAGACTCGAACTACCGACCTCACCCTTATCAGGGGTGCGCTCTAACCAGACTGAGCTACAAGCCCAAACGTAGGCTTTATAGTTTTAAACAATGAAAGAGAAACGAGGACGGTAAGCCACATATAATTACTAAGTTAAAAATTTCTTAAGTTCAGAAGAACTCAAAAAATGACTCTTAGAAAGGAGGTGATCCAACCGCAGGTTCCCCTACGGTTACCTTGTTACGACTTCACCCCAGTCGCTAATCTTACCGTGGTTGGCTGCCTCCTTGCGGTTAGCGAACCAGCTTCAGGTAAAACCAACTCCCATGGTGTGACGGGCGGTGTGTACAAGACCCGGGAACGTATTCACCGTAGCGCGCTGATCTACGATTACTAGCGATTCCAACTTCATGCACTCGAGTTGCAGAGTGCAATCCGAACTGAGGTAACTTTTAGAGATTTGCTCCAGATCGCTCCTTCGCTGCCTTTTGTAGTTACCATTGTATCACGTGTGTAGCCCGGCCCGTAAGGGCCATGAGGACTTGACGTCATCCCCACCTTCCTCCGGCTTATCACCGGCAGTTCCTTCAAAGTTCCCACCATAACGTGCTGGCAATTGAAGGTAAGGGTTGCGCTCGTTGCGGGACTTAACCCAACATCTCACGACACGAGCTGACGACAGCCATGCAGCACCTGTATCCAATCCACCCGAAGTGAAAGACTTAATCTCTTAAGTCCGCGATTGGTATGTCAAGGGCCGGTAAGGTTCTTCGCGTATCTTCGAATTAAACCACATGATCCACCGCTTGTGCGGGTCCCCGTCAATTCATTTGAGTTTTAGCCTTGCGGCCGTACTTCCCAGGCGGAGTGCTTAACGCGTTAACTGCGATACTGGAAATTTAAATTCCCAACATCTAGCACTCATCGTTTACTGCATGGACTACCAGGGTATCTAATCCTGTTCGCTACCCATGCTTTCGAACCTCAGCGTCAGTATTGGCCCAGAGAGTCGCCTTCGCCACTGGTGTTCCTCCTAATATCTACGAATTTCACCTCTACACTAGGAATTCCACTCTCCTCTACCAAACTCAAGAAATGTAGTTTTGAAGGCAGTTCCAGAGTTAAGCTCTGGGATTTCACCTCCAACTTACAAATCCGCCTACGCTCGCTTTACGCCCAGTAATTCCGAATAACGCTAGATCCCTCCGTATTACCGCGGCTGCTGGCACGGAGTTAGCCGGATCTTCTTCTTCAGGTACCGTCATTATCTTCCCTGACGAAAGAGTTTTACAACCCGAAGGCCTTCATCACTCACGCGGCATCGCTGGATCAGGGTTGCCCCCATTGTCCAATATTCCCCACTGCTGCCTCCCGTAGGAGTCTGGGCCGTGTCTCAGTCCCAGTGTGGCTGATCATCCTCTCAGACCAGCTATAGATCGTAGTCTTGGTGAGCCATTACCTCACCAACAAACTAATCTAACGCGGGCCCATCCAATAGCGCATAAAGCTTTTCCCCGGAGGGTGTATAAAGTATTAGCTTAAGTTTCCTCAAGTTATTCTCTACTACTGGGCAGGTTCCCACGCGTTACTCACCCGTCTGCCACTAGATCCGAAGATCCCGTTCGACTTGCATGTGTTAAGCGTGCCGCCAGCGTTCATTCTGAGCCATGATCAAACTCTCAAGTTTAAACACGACGCACACAAACTTATTGGCGGAGTTACATAATCTAAATTATGTAATCCAAATAAAACGTGTACGATTATTCTGTACTGCGGAATTACCGCCCACGTTTCTCTTTCAATTTACTTTTCCAATAGCATAATCGCGCAAGCAAGTGATATTTTTCCAAAGGAAAAATAAAAAATGCCAGATTGATTATATTAAGACTAAAATAGTCATATGCCGCAGGTTCAGAGCATCACCGAACAAGGGTGAACGTTTTTTTATTGTATTGAGCCAAAAAGTCAAGCATCAAACGTAAAATTACCCTGAAAATAAGCACTTTTCACTCACATATAATACCCAATAATATCAATGAGATAGAGTTTGTAAAATCATTTTGGTTCTTAGAGTTAATATTAGTGATGTCATAAAATATAAATTCTTTATATGAAGAAGAGAAAATGTATCTATTGAACAAAAAAATCTTAGTTTTTGTATTTGGTCTGATTCTTATTATTGCGATCGCTTATTATTTATCAGTATCTTTTAACGACAAAAATGACATCCAAATACCAAAAGAAACAATTCAAATTCAAAAGAACCACTCTGAAAAAAAAGATAGCTTAGACTTATTCTTTTCGTTTCTCGAGTACTATGAACTTGAGGAGGGCGACACATTCATCAGCACTCTCAAAAAAACTAACCTTAATAACAGAGAAATCGATCAATTAATTACAGCTGCAAGAGATGTAATGAATATAAACCAATTAAGAATCGGAACACGCATAGAAATAATTTCTGATCTTATAAAAGAGGAAAGAATTGTTAAAGAAATTGTAATTTATCCTGATAGTGAAGAAAATATATCAGTATTAAGAATAAACGATAAATTTACAGTGCGTAAAGATATAAAAACGCTCTACTCGGAACTCGTATTCCATGAAATTGAAATAGATAAAAGTATCTACTCATCACTTAAAAATATTAACGTACCAGATAATATAATTATGTCGTTTGTAAAACTTTTTAGTTTTGATATTGATTTTCAAAGAGACATTAGAAATAAAAATAAAATAAATATTCTATTTGAACAATTTAAAGATAAGGATGGCGAATTAGTCAAAACAGGTTCCATTTTTTTTGCAGAAATTATTCTAACGAAAGATAGTTACGAACTTTATAAATTCGAAGAAAATAATTATATTGAATATTTTAACAGTGAAGGCAAAAGTGCCACAAAAGCGCTAATGAAAACTCCAATAAATGGCGCGAGATTATCATCAGCTTACGGTATGAGAAAGCACCCTATCCTGGGATATAATAAAAAGCACATGGGCGTTGACTTTGCTGCCCCAATAGGTACTCCAATCATGGCTGCTGGAACAGGACATATTGAATACGTTGGTACCAATGGTGGTGCTGGAAAATATATTCGAATTAAACACTTGAATGGCTATAAAACTAGCTATTCTCATCTCAGTGGTTATGCTTCTGGAATACAAAAAAATGTTCGGGTCAGGCAAGGTCAAACTATCGGTTATGTGGGGAGTACAGGATTATCAACTGGTCCGCATCTTCATTATGAAGTTATATTTAATGGTGAAAAAATTAATCCAATGAAAATGAAACTTCCATCAGGTAAAAAATTAAAAGGGATGAATTTGAATAACTTTCTCACAGAAAGAGATAGGATAAATAATGAGATTTCAAAAATTAAGAATTAGCTTCTTCTATAGCTTTAGCGGGATCTAAAGTTTCTACATGAACAGTTTTCTCATCTGTGGATACACTTTTAGTAGCTTTTGCCTCACCGTTGCCATTATTTCTATCTTGACGATCATTTATTAAACGGCTGTAATGCTCGGCATGCTGTAAATAATTTTCAGCACCTACATGATCTCCTGAAGCAGCTGCATCTTTTGCTAGGACTTTATATTTTTCAAGCACTGTAGATAGATTTCCTCTTACGCGAGTAGAGCTATTGCCATTAACAAAACTATCACCTGAATGTCTATTATTTGACCTTTTGAAAGGTCTAGTTCTTCTATTTTTCACTTTGAAAATTAATTCCTAAATATAATTGGAAATTTTTTATTTAATTCTTCTAAAAGAATGTTGGTAAATTAGTGTTTACTATAAAAATAATCAAGTTTTTATTTAATTACTTTCAGCAATAATACATCTAGGAATATTTGATATATCATTTTTTATTGAAATAACCTTAAAGTTATTGTTTTTCAATATCTTAACCACTCCTTCATGTTGATTTATTCCTACTTCTAAGAATAAATATTGCTTCCTCTTTATCTGTTTAGCTAAATTCTCGATTATATTTCTGTAAAAATAAAGTCCTTTTTCATCTGCAAATAATGCTCTTATTGGCTCAAAATTTCTAACATCTATCATAATGTTATCTTTTTCTTCAAATGGAATGTATGGCGGGTTACTTATTACAATGTCAAATGAACTGGTATCAAAATTAGAAAAATCCCTTTCTAAAAATTTTAACCTTTCTTTATTTAATAAAAATTCTTTATTTTTTTCTGAAACCTTTATAGCTTCTTTATCAATTTCGATACCTGTTCCCACGCTTGACAAATATTCATTTAACAAAGAAATAATCAAGCATCCAGATCCAGAACCAAGATCTAAAAAGTTATAAGATTTTTTAAAATCAGGAAAATACTCAATGACTGATTCAATTAATAATTCACTATCTGATCTTGGAATGAGAACAGAATAATCAACATAAAAATCATTTTTCCAAAATGATTTTGTATTCGTTATGTAAGCTATTGGCTCTGAATTTTTTCTTCTATTAATTAGTTGTTCAAAATTTTTTAAATCCTTTTCACATACTTTTTTATTATTAGCTAAATTTATTTCTTCATTACTCAATCCAAGTACATGTGATAGAAGTAACTTTTTCTCAGAAACTGAAATAGAATTCTTTGATGAATACAAAATCTCATTTATTGTTGTCATTTTAGTTACTCTGATCTGCAATAATTAAATTTGAGATCACTTCTTCAAGACCTGATGCATTCAAAATCTGCTCAAGTTTATACAACGTTAAATTAATTCTATGATCTGTAACTCTTCCTTGAGGGAAGTTATAAGTCCTAATTCTCTCAGATCTATCCCCTGAACCAATCTGAGATTTTCTCTTATCTGCGATATCATCTTCTTGTTTTTTTCTCTCATGATCGTAAAGTCTTGTTTTTAATACAAGCATAGCTTTTGCTTTATTTTTGTGTTGTGATTTCTCATCCTGCTGTTGTACGACAATTCCTGATGGCAGATGAGTAATTCTAACTGCACTATCAGTAGTATTTACATGTTGGCCTCCAGCTCCACTTGAGCGAAATACATCAACCCTAATATCTTTTTCGTCAATTTGAATATCAACATCCTCAGCTTCAGGCAATACTACAACACTGGCTGCAGATGTATGAACTCTTCCTTGAGACTCAGTTTCAGGAACCCTTTGGACCCTATGAACACCAGACTCAAACTTCAGTTTTGAATAGACACTCTGCCCTGATATTTTCGCTATAACCTCTTTCATGCCTCCTTTCTCAGAATCAGAAACAGACAAATAATCGACTTTCCAATTTTGGTCCTCCGCATATCGCTGGTACATGCGCAATAGTTCATTTGCAAATAAAGCCGCTTCATCTCCACCTGTTCCAGCCCTGATTTCAAGAATTACATCTTTTTGGTCTAATGGATCTTTAGGAATTAATAATTGTTTTAAAGATTCTTCTGATAATTGAAGATTTAATTTTAAGTTACCAATCTCAGATTTTGCGATTTCTATTAGATCGTTATCATTTCCGTCTAGAACTGCATTTAAATCTTCATGCTCTTTGAGCAGAGATAAATAAATATTTATTTGTTCCGCTAAAGGTTTAATTTCTGCGTATTCCTTTGAAATTGACACATATTTTTCTTTATCATTTACTGCAGTAGTTAGCTCTTTTTCTAAAGAATTAAATTTATTTAATATTTTATCTAATTCGTCTCGCTTAATCATTTATTGTTCTAACTTTTTGCTCAACAAGCTCAACTACGTGGTCAACAATTTCAGGATTGGTAATTTTATGATCTGCAACACCTGACAAATAAATCATATTATTGCCCTTACCTCCTCCAGTAAGGCCAATGTCACTTTTGAGTGCCTCTCCTGGACCGTTAACAACACATCCAATAATTGAAAGTGTGAGAGGTGTTTTTATATGTGCAAGTCTTTGTTCTAACTTCTTGACCGTTTCAATGACTGGGAAAGCTTGTCTAGCACATGAAGGACAAGATATAATCTTTATTCCTCTTGAACCTAAATCTAAGCTTTTCAATATTTCATAACCAACTTTAATTTCTTCTACTGGATCAGCAGTAAGTGATACTCTTATCGTATCTCCAATGCCTTTTGATAAAAGATTACCAATGCTTATCGAGGATTTAATTGAACCAGATAAGTAAGTGCCTGCCTCGGTTAGCCCAACATGAAATGGATAATCACATAATTGAGCAAGCTTTTCGTATGACTCAATAGTTATAAATACATCAGAAGCTTTTACGCTTATTTTAAAGTTTTCAAAATTATTATCTTCCAATAACTTTATATTTTCTAACGCACTTTCAACCAATGCATCTGAGCATGGTTCCTTGTATTTCATTAGTATTTTTTCATCTATTGATCCTGCATTAACTCCTACTCTCATACTTATATTGTTTTGCTTTGCAGCCTCAATCACTTCAATGATTTTTTCTTTTCCAATGTTTCCAGGATTCACTCTCAAACAGGCTGCGCCAGCTTCTGCCGCTTCTATTGCACGTTTATAATGAAAGTGTATATCTGCAACGATCGGAACACTTGATTGATTTACTACCTCTTTAAGAGACTCAGTAGACCCTCTATCTGGACAGGAAACCCTAACAATGTCAGCACCCTCTTCAACCAATGAGTTGATTTGAGAGACTGTAGCATCAATATCTGTAGTTAAAGTATTGGTCATTGATTGAACTGTGATTTTCGCATCTCCACCAACTTGTACATTACCAACATTAATCATTTTAGTCTTACGTCTGACTATAGTATGTTTAAAATCTTCTCTCACAATGAAACCTTATTAATATTTTTAAATTATATTATATTTTATCTAGATTAAATACACTGTGTAGCGCGTTTACAGCTGCCTCTGTTTTATTTCTATCAATTAAGACACTAATTTTAATTTCTGAAGTAGATATGACCTCAATATTAATATTATTATCAGAGAGACACTCAAACATTTTCGCTGCTATTCCAGGCTGATTTCTCATACCTGAACCAATTATTGAAACTTTTGATAAGTTTTGCTCATCCAATACTTTTGAAAAAACTATTCTTTCTTTAAGTTCCTCAAGTACGCCAAGTGACTTCTTTAAATCAGTCATTGGAACTGTGAACGTTATATTAGTCATTTTTCTCTCAATAAAATTATTTTGAACAATCATATCAACATTTACTGATGAACTGGCCAATTCTTTGAATATTTCTGCTGCAACTCCAGGCTTATCCTCAACATCAATAATAGTTATTTTTGCCTCATCTTTAGAGTAAGCAACGCCCGTAACTGCGCGAGTTTCATTCAATACATCATTTGAAATTTGTGTGCCTTCATCAGAAGGATTGAATGTTGATCTTACGTTAACATTCACATCATGATTCATTGCAGACTCAACAGATGAAGTCTGAAGGACTTTCGCGCCTTGAGATGCCATTTCGATCATCTCTTCATAAGAAATTTTATCAAGTCTTCTGACTTTTTCTGTCATTTTAGGATCTGAAGTATAAACACCATCAACATCAGTATAGATATCACACCTTTCCGCAGTAACTGCCGCAGCTAAAAAGACCGCTGTATTGTCTGATCCACCTCGGCCAATAGTTGTTATTCTTCCTTCTGAAGATATTCCTTGAAATCCTGCAACCACTGCAACTTTTTTCTCTTTGAAATCGTTGACAATGCCATTCGGAACTATTTTATCAATAAAGGCATTTCGATGCTGGCCTCTAGTAATAATGGGTATTTGCCATCCTAACCATGACCTTGCTGGTACGTTAAGTTTTTTTAGTGCTAAGGACATAAGGCCGGAAGTAATTTGCTCACCAGACGAGACAACAAGGTCATATTCACTATCATCATTAAAATCGATACTGTTGACATGATCGATTAAATTATTTGTAGTTCCAGACATAGCTGATACAACTACGATAATGTTATTGTTTTTATCGTATTCAGATTTAACAATTTTTGCAGCAGACTCTATTAATTTTGTAGTAGCAACAGAGGTACCGCCGAATTTTAAAACAAGTGTGGACATTTTCTATATCGTAACTAAATAGTTTATCGTGATATTTTAAAGAATTAAAAATAAGAAGTACTGTATAACCTCAGTTAAATCAAGTACTACTTAAGACATTGTATTATGGATATAAATTCAATTGATAAGAATGAAATTGAGAAATTCAGAAATCTTTCAAAAGAGTGGTGGAAGCACGATGGCAAATTCAAAACTTTACACAAATTTAACCCTGTTCGTCTCTCTTACATAATTCAAACTATAAAAGATCATTTTGCTATAAACTCCGAAAACAATAAGCCACTTAAAGGTTTATCAATTTTGGATATAGGTTGCGGCGGCGGATTAATGTGCGAACCATTAGCCAGACTAGGTGCCAAAGTAACTGGAATAGACGCATTAGAAAAAAACTGTCTTACAGCAAAAATTCATGCTGAAGAAAATGGACTAGACATTAATTATATTATGAGTACCGTTGAGGAGCTGCCCAAAACAAATCAATATGATGTAATATTAAATTTAGAAGTTATTGAACATGTCAATAATCCGAGAGAGTTTATTAATCAAAGTTGCAATCTGGTAAACAATAATGGATTGATGTTTATTGCAACGATTAATAAAACATTATTTTCTCTGGTGTTTGCTAAATTTACAGCTGAATATATATTAGGATTTCTTCCAAAGGGCACTCATAATTGGAATAAGTTCTTAACACCAGAGGAAATTTATTCTTTCCTTATTCAAAACAAATTTGATGTTATTGGAAGTGCGGGAGTTAATTATAATCCTTTAGGCGATACATGGTACAAGTCTCAAAATATGAACGCTAATTATATGGTAGCTGGTAAAAAAATTTAATTCTCCTCTTCAACCCAAGGTATTTCTGCGACTTCAATACCCTCATCATTTAGCTCTACAACATCTTCTTTAGTGGCCTTGCCGTAAATAGGTTTTTTGTCTTTCTTACCATAGTGTATTTTCCTTGCTTCATAAGCAAAATTATCACCTACATAATCGCAATTTTTTTCAATGAATTTTTTTACATCCTTAATTTTATTTTTTAATTCTCGTAGAACCTTTTCTGACGATTTATCCTTACCCTTATTGACAGATACATTCGGCTTAGAAAGTGTTTTTTCTATATTAGAGGAATTGCAAATTACACACTCAACTAATTTTTGTTTAATCTGAGTATCACAAGATTTAGAGTTAGAGAACCACCCTTCAAATTCAGAAGAACAATCTTTGCACATTAAATTAAATACGATCATGTATAATATATTGTTGCGAAATAGTTCTTTTCAATAGTTTTGATTGGTAACTTGGCATATTTTTTCTAATATTATCAACTTCATCCATATTAATTTTACAGGTTATTAATCCAGTTCCACTCATTTTTTCTTTTAAGATTTTGCCATATGGCGAGACTATGAGGCTATGACCATATGTTTTTCTTTTAGGAGTATTTTGACCACATTGAGCAGGTGCAAATACATAACATCCGCTTTCAATAGCTCGTGCTTTTAATAATGTGTGCCAATGAGCTTTTCCAGTAGTAACCGTAAATGCAGAAGGAATTGAAATTATTTTAGCGCCTCCAGCAACTTGACTTCTATACAATTCTGGAAACCTCATATCATAGCAAATTGAAAGCCCCACTTTGCCCCACGGTGTCTGACCAATCTTTACTTTTTTCCCAGCAGTAAAAATAGAAGACTCCTTATAAAATTCTTTAGAGGAGATGATGGCATCAAACATATGAATTTTGTCATATTTTGAAATTATTACACCTTTATTGCTGATTAAGTAAGATCGATTGAAAAGATTATTATTATTATCTTTAATAATGATAGATCCTAAAATAATCCAAACAGAATTATTCTTAGCAAATTCTTTTACCATATATAAACATGGGTCTTTTTTTTCAGAATAAGTTTCTTTAACTAAATGCTCACGATTTAAAGAAACGATATTGGTTATTTCGGGTGTCAAAATTAAATTTGCATTAAGCTTTACAGCTCTTGTTAAAAATTTGAGTGTTTGATTGAGATTTTTTTTAACTGATTGGCCTGAATTTAATTGAAGGCAGGCTACTTTAAATCTGTTACCCATCTAAAATACTGTCAAGCTTGCCGCTTAAATCAAGTTTTTTTAATTCTTGATATCCTCCGATATGTAAATCTTTATAGAAAATTTGTGGAACAGTTCTACGGCCATTTGATTTTTGGAGCATTTCATTTCTCTTTTCAGTCTCAACCTGAATATTTATTTCCTTAAACTGTATTCCTTTTTCATTTAGTAGTTTTTTTGCTAAGTCACAATAACCACAATTATAAGATGAATACATTATCATAACATTTTCCATGGCTCTTTTTATATCATACCTTCTTCAATAATTGATTAATAATTTTTATATTAGCAGGCAAAAGTTTAATATTTTTAAGTTCTTTCTTTGAAACCCATCTTAATGTTTCATTATCTTTATTTTTAATTTGACCTGACCAGTGTTTAACCTCAAATGTGTACATCATTAACAAGAAAGCTCGATACTGATGCCTAGTGAAAATATAGTTCTTTAACTTATTTTTTGCGATATCAATTCCTAATTCCTCTTTCAATTCTCTTATTAAGGCCTCAAAATAATCTTCGAAATTAGACAATTTTCCTCCAGGAAACTCCCAACAATTTCTGAATGTCTTTTTATTTTTTCGACTCATGATTAGAATTTGGTTTTTTTTATTTCTAATTACTGCTGAAGAGCAAAAAACCAGTTTCATGACTTATATGAAGCATTTATATCTATATATTTGTGCGACAAATCACATGTTAAAATATCAGCGTGTGAATTTCCTATTGCGAGATCAATTTGTATTTCAACCTCTTTTTGACTTAAGTACTTCTTAATATCAGAGTTATTTATTTTAGTATTAGCTTTTCCATTCATTGCTACTAAGTAGTTGCCAAAGTAAATCTTTAATTTGCTTTGATTGATTTTTTCATATGTTTTGCCAATTGCCATGATAATTCTCCCCCAATTAGCATCTTCTCCATAAATCGCAGTTTTAAAAAGATTTGAATTTGCGATAGATCTTGCAATTTTCTCAGCCTGCAAACTATTCTTAGCTTTCTTCACTTTAATTTTGATTAATTTAGTTGCTCCCTCACCATCTCTAACGATTTGTTCCGATAAATAGCTAAACACTTTATATAAAGAGATTTTCAAGCTATTTATTCTCTTATCATTTATAGAATTAATTTTATTTTTAAGTTTAATTTTATTCGAGCTTGCAAGTATAACTGTATCATTCGTAGACTCATCGCCGTCAACAGAAATTCTGTTGAATGACTTGGTATTAAGTTGTTTTAATAAAGCTTGTAAAATTTTCTGAGGAATTTCTAAATCAATAAATATAAATCCTAACATAGTTGCCATATTTGGCTCGATCATTCCGGATCCTTTGGTAATTCCCGTAATTGTTACTACTTTGTTATCAACTTTAGTCTTTGATGAAATAGCTTTTGGAAAAGTATCTGTTGTCATTATGGCTTTTGCTGCATCCATCCAATTGTTATTTTTAATTTTATTTTTTCTTATTGCATTTATTATTTTTTGTTCGGGAAATTCTTCTCCTATGACACCCGTAGATGCGAAAAATATTTTTCTTTTTGAAACATTAAATATATTTGAAACAAGTTCGCTTATCTTTATTAAAGACTGATAACCTTTCTTTCCTGTAAACGTATTTGCATTTCCGGAATTAATTATTATTGCTTGCACCTCTTTTTTTTTAAGTGCTTTTTCATTCCAGTCAAGAGTACAGGATCTCATAGAAGACTGAGTAAACACTTCAGCTATAGAACCTTTTTCTTTAAAAATAAAAATTGCTACATCGTTTCTAGATTTATCGTAAAGATTGGCACAGTAGGTATAAAGTTCTATGCCTTGAATACTTGAAACCTTGTTTGCCTTTTTTGGTGCAAGTGGTGATTTTCTGTATTTTTGTCTCACTATTATCTCTTTAATTAATAATACTAATTTTAACTTAATTGAAGTTAGTATTTAATGTATAAAAGCTTGTAATTAAATAGAAAATAACAATATCAACTTACATGTTTAATCTAAATTCAATAGTAAATTCACTTTTTAGCGGGAATGATAAGAAAAAAATTGGTGAGTTTTCGAAAATTGCCAAAGATATTGATGCACTTGAACCAGTATTTGAAAAGAAATCTCAAGAGGACTTAATAACTCATATCGAAAAGATTAAATCTAAAATCAAGGATGGGGCAAGTGTTGACGAATTTATTCTTGAATCTTTTGCCATTGTTCGAGAAGCAGCAAAAAGGACTCTTGGGCAACGGCATTTTAGTGTTCAATTAATTGGGGGGATGATACTGCATAACGGTGGTATAGCTGAGATGAAAACAGGTGAGGGTAAAACACTTGTATCTACACTTGCTGCATTTCTTAATTCACTAACAGATGAAGGCGTGCATATAGTTACCGTAAATGACTATCTTGCTAGAAGAGACTCAGAGTGGATGGGTAATGTATTTAAATATTTAGGACTAACTGTTGGATGCCTCACAAACGAAGTTACCGGAGTTGAGGAAAGGCAGAAACAATACAACTGTGATATTACGTATGGAACAAACAACGAGTTTGGTTTTGATTATTTACGGGATAACCTCAGAGTATTGAAAAATAGAATGGTACAGAGATCTCATAATTTCTGTATTGTTGATGAAGTTGATAGTATTCTTATAGATGAGTCGAGAACACCCTTGGTAATTTCTGGAGCTGTAGAAGATAAAACAACTCTTTATAACTCTGTAAATAAGATTATTCCGTTCCTAGACCCAGAAGATTATGAGATTGACGAAAAAACAAAAACAGGGACTCTTACAGATAAGGGAAATGATAAGGCAGAAAAAATTTTAAAGGAAAAGAATATTATCACTGAGGGGACACTTTATGACGTATCCAATGTTTCAGTAGTTCACCATATTAATCAAGCATTGAGAGCAAATAAACTATTTGAGAAAGACAGAGATTATATTGTTAAATCTGGAAGTGTAATCATTGTAGATGAATTCACGGGCAGAACAATGGAAGGAAGAAGGTATGGTGATGGCTTGCATCAAGCTATAGAAGCAAAAGAAAATGTAAAAGTACAAAATGAGAGCCAGACCCTCGCCTCTATAACATATCAAAACTATTTTAGACTTTATAAGAAAATATCAGGGATGACTGGAACTGCTCTTACGGAAGCCGAGGAATTTGCCGATATATATAATTTACCAGTATTTGCTGTCCCTACAAATACGCCAGTTATTAGAAAAGATAATGAAGATGAAATTTACCGCACCTCTGAAGAAAAATATGATGCAATTATAAAGCAAGTGATTGAATGCAATAAAAAAAGTCAACCTGTTCTGATCGGGACGACAAGTATTGATAAGTCAGAGAAAATATCAAAAAAATTAAAAAATGCAAAAATTAATCACGAGGTTCTGAATGCCAAACAACATGAGTCAGAGGCAAAGATTATCGCTAATGCAGGGGAGCCAGGCGCAGTGACCATAGCCACAAATATGGCTGGAAGAGGAACTGACATTCAATTAGGTGGAAATTTTGAATTTAATAAAAAACAAATCAAAGACGATGGAGATTCTGATGAATTAGAGAATAAAATCTCCTTACAGAACAAAAGCGTTATTGAAGCTGGTGGGCTGTATGTGATTGGAAGTGAGAGACATGAAAGTAGAAGAATAGATAATCAGCTTAGAGGTAGATCAGGAAGACAGGGGGATCCAGGTGAAACTAAATTTTTTATTAGTTTAGAAGATGATTTGATGAGAATTTTTGGCTCTGAAAGAATTGATAGTGTTCTAAAAAGTCTAGGTCTTAAAGAAGGAGAGTCAATCCAACATGCATGGATATCAAAAGCACTAGAAAGAGCCCAAAAAAAAGTTGAGGGTCGTAATTTTGACATTAGAAAAACATTATTGAAATTTGATGATGTTTTAAACGATCAAAGAAAAACAATATTTGATCAAAGACTGGAATTGATGAATGCTGAAAATATTTCAGAAATTGCAAAAGACATGCAATACGATGTTGCTGATGATATTATTAATCAATATGCACCTGAAAAAGCCTATATAGATCAATGGGATTTCGATGAATTAAGCAAGGAGATTTCTCAGCATTTTTCTCAGGATTTTAATCTTAAGAAAATAATAGAAGAGGATGAAATTGATCATCAGGGCTTAAAAGATAAAGTTTACAAAATCATTGATGATAATTCAATCGCCAGAGCTCAAAATCATTCTAAGGAAAAAATTAATACTGCAGAAAAAATGGTTCTTCTTAAAATCCTAGACGATAAATGGAAAGATCATATAAATAACTTAGAGCAATTACGATCAACAATTGGTCTTAGAGGATATGGGCAAAGAGATCCTCTTAATGAATATAAGAATGAGGCTTTTAGTTTATTTGAAGGACTAATCAATAATCTTAAAACAGACGTGACGAAAATTTTCTCTCGAATGCGAATACGTGAGAATACCAATCTCAACATTGATAATGATAATGAAGAAGTTGAACAATCATCAAATGGACCTGTCAAAAAAGATAAAAAAATATCAAGAAACTCTCCTTGTCCATGCGGATCTGGAAAAAAATATAAACACTGTCACGGAAATATTAGCTAAATAAGTAGTAAGCTAATCCTACCGAAAAAATAGTAATTGCAAAAGCAGCAATTGCTCTGAAAAAAGTGCTATTTTTGAATTTTTTCCTGTCACTTGCCTTTCCATACTTTTCATCAAGCACAGAATTTGCTGTAGTAAGTGTATCGCTAAATAGTCCTGATCGCCCAATCTGTAAATATCTTTCTTGTCTTGCATGTTTTAAATCATTTCCATGCTGGTTTGATAAAATATTAAGATACTCTTCTATTTGATCTCCGACACTGTTCATTGCGCTAATTCGGTTCCTATGGGCTCCGCCTGAAGGTTCCTGAATTATTTTGTCAATCACATCTATTTTCAACATATCATTAGCGGTGAGTTTAAGTGCTGATGCAGCCTCAACAGTTTTTGAGTTATCCTTCCATAAAATTGAGGAACAGCCTTCAGGTGAGATTACAGAATATATAGAATTTTCAAGCATCAAAACGGTATTGCCCGTTCCTATCGCAACCGCACCTCCAGAACCTCCTTCACCTATAATTACCGTTACAATAGGCACTCCTAGTGATAAGCAGCATTCCGTAGTTTTTGCAATTGCTTCTGACTGTCCTCGTTGTTCTGCTCCCACTCCGGGATAAGCGCCAGGTGTATCCACAAATGAAATAACAGGAATATCAAACTCTTCAGCAAGTTTCATTAAACGTTGGGCTTTTCTATAACCTTCAGGTCTTGGCATGCCAAAGTTATGCTCTATACGAGAAGTTGTATCATGTCCCTTTTCATGACCAATAACCAAAACAGATTTTCCCCTAAATTTTCCAAATCCACCAATAATCGCCTTATCATCTGAAAATGCTCTATCACCTGATAAAGGAAAAAAATCTTCAATTAAGTGCTCTATGTACTGCTTCGTTTTTGGCCTATCTGGATGCCTGGCAACAAGTGTTCTTTGCCACGGACTTATATTTGAGTATATTTTTTTATAAGTATTAATAATCTCTAACTCAACTTTAGAGATCTTATCTAGCATATCCTCAGAAGGAGCACTGTCATTCTGACTTTTTAATTCAACTATCTTACTATCGAGTACTTCAATTGGTTTTTCAAACTCAAGATAAGTGGTCATTAAATATAAATTATATTAACTTAAAGTTTCGATTAATTTAGTTTGTTCAATGATTTGCTCAGCCTGTCTAATGGATGCAGCATCTATAAGTCTACCATTGAGAGTGGCTGCTCCTGCCCCAGATTCTTGAGCTTCTCTCATTGCCTTAATAATATCTTTGGCTTTTTGGACTTCGCTCTCAGGTAACGTAAAAACTTCATTGGCTAGGTCTACTTGACTAGGGTGAATCGCCCATTTACCCTCACATCCAAGTATTGCCGTTCTTCTTGCGTGCGATTTAAATCCATCTGGATCTGAAAAATCACCGAAGGGTCCATCAATAATTCTCACACCATGTGCCCTGCCAATAGTTGTCATTTTAGAAATAGGATAGTGCCACATATCATTCCAGTGAATATTTCTCTCCCCATTAGTTTCGTCTGTTAAAATAGAATAATCTGAATTTGAACCACCTATATTAGTAGTCCTCATTCTTACAGATGCAGCATAGTCAGCATAACCAAAATGAAGAGACTCAATTCTTTTGCTGCCAGTTAAAATACTGTCTAAGTTGGTGATGCCCATTGAAATTTCAATAATTAATTCAAAACCAATTTTTTTGTTTCTATTTATTTTGTCTTCTATTTGAGTAACCATCATGTCAATGGCATAAACATCAGCTGCAACCCCAACTTTTGGTATCATTATCAAGTCTAGTCGTTCACCACCTTGCTCCATTAAATCAACTACATCGCGGTAACAATAATGAGTATCGAGACCATTTATTCTGACAGAAATAGTTTTTTTTCCAAAATCAACTTCATTTAAAGCTTTAATAACATTTTCTTTTGCTTGCACTTTATCTTGTGGAGCCACCGCGTCCTCTAAATCTAAACAAATAATATCAGCATTACTCTTGCATGCTTTATCAAATAACTCGGGTTTAGAGCCTGGGACAAATAATTGGGAACGATTTAGTCTCGTTGGTTTTGTTGGTACAGATGTGAAGCTCATATCGTTTTTTCTATCACTATAAAATTGTCTTTTCAAGGCCTTCTTCAGATACAAATTTATTTATTGTAAATTTTTGAGAGCGGGTGGTTATCTTTAACAGTCTTTTTCAATCTATCATTTAAAATGTGAGTATAAATTTGAGTTGTAGAAATGTCTGCGTGACCCAGCAATATCTGCAAAGATCTCAGGTCAAGACCGTTTTCTAGCAGGTGTGATGCAAAGGCATGGCGTAATTTGTGAGGACTAACAAATTTCTCTTCTATGCCTACTTTTATCGTAAGTTCTTTTAAGAGCTGATTGAATCTTTGTCTGCTAATGTGTCCTAATTTAGAATTTTTTGAAGGAAATAACCATTTTTGATCATTTTTATTTTTAATAAATAATTCTCTTATTTTTAAATAGTTTTCGATTGTGCCCAATGTGTTTTTATCAATCGGAACAAGCCTTTCTTTATTTCCCTTCCCATAAACAAGTAAAAAATTTTTTTTCTCATAAAGTGCTGAAATCCGTAAGTTAATTAGTTCTGTTATCCTTATGCCTGTTGAATAAAGTATCTCAAGCATCACTAAAAATCGAATACCTCCATTAGACTTATCTTCTCGGGCAGCTTTTAAAAGTCGATCTATTTGCATATTTGTTAGGAAAGTAGGTAACTTTGAACTTTTCTTTGGAATATTTATTTTTTTTATTGGGTTTGATTCTAGAATTTTCTCTTCGACTAAAAAATTAAAAAAGTGCCCTAACGCTGAGATTTTTCTAAGCACAGTAGATCTCTCAAAACCCTTTGCGTTCAATAAGGCAATATATTTTTCAATATCTAAATTTAAATTTTTTGATGAAATCTTATCTATATTAAGTTTAGTTATTTTTAAACATTGTTTGATGTCAAGGCTATATGAATGAATGGTATTCTTACTAAGTCCTTTTTCAGACGCAAGGGACTCTAAAAAATTTTCGATTAGTGATGCATTAGCCATTTAATCTAAAGCGTATCTTTTGTGAGATATTCAAATAAATATTGATTTGCGTATAAAGGGTCTATCTTAAGAAGTCCCTCTATGATCGTAAATATTGTAGTTTCATGAAGATTTTTGAAATTTTGATCACCGTGTATGAGATTTAAAAGCAAGATCCTTTCTCCAATCTGATTATCTAGTGATTTTAAGTATTCATGAAGCTTAACATTTGTAATTACGGATGAAACCCTATTTAAATCATTTGGCGTTTTCCAATAATTACTTATTTTTTCATCTGTCGTTAACTCATAGTATTTTACAACAATATTTTTCTGTTTTGAGCTAAGTTTTTTATCTTCAAGTAAAATTTCAAGCTCATCTAAAGAAAAAGAGATATCGGAATTGAGGAATAAATAAAACTTAATCTTCGCCATTAATATTTTATAATCATCTTTATAATTAATTACATTTAACCATTCCTTACATTTATCTAAATCTTTGTTAAGTATAAGAATTAAGCAAACATCTAGACTTTCTGCTACTAAATTTTGTTTTGGAGTAATTACTTTAACTTTATCATAAATAAGAGTTGAAGCTTTATTAAGAAAGCCTTGCTTACTAAATATATCAACAAATTTTGGAATAAGCTTTGCAATTTTCTCTTGAGATGCAGTTTTTCTAATTTCCTGATAAATTGAAATCCTATTCTCTAATGTTATATTTTTTTCATTATCATTATCAAACTTATAACCTTTATAAAAATCTGCTAAGTAGGACGCGTCAAGTAACCCTAGTTCTAGCAATGTTTCAGTGATGCTTATTTTTTTTAAGTTACTATCCTGACTAGATGAAACATAGAATAATTTATATTCAATGTTTGCATCTTCTTTAATCAAGTTATCGTAATTTATCTTTTCATTTTTTAGCAGATTTAATTTAATAAGACTAATGTCTCCAATTTTATTAGTATTAGTAAGTTCATCATTTAATAAAGAAATCAAAAGCTCAATATATTCTTTTTCGTGCTTATTCTCGTCACGCATAAGAGAAATATTTAAATCCAAAGCCAATAAGTTTGAGTTCATTGCATTACAAAATGATGTGTAATATAAGTCATTAAAATAATCAGAAAAATAAGTTACATCTCTATTGCAAATTCTCTTATAGTTTCCACTAATAAGAAAATATTTTTCAATATTCCTTAATATCTGTTCATTGATTTCATCTTCATTCATTAGAGTGGATAATAAATAAATTTCTTCAAAATATCCTTTGGAGGCCAGAAAATTAATTTTTAAATCTAAATAACTTTGGGCACTTTCTAAATTATATTTTGGAGGAGTAGCTATAGTAAGAAGAGAATTAATTAACAGCTCTCTAAGTGTTGAACTACGGGATACTTCAGGTAAGGAATTAATCAAATACTCTATATCAGAGTAACTTGATCCATTCCATAAAGTTGTATCAAACCCACCATTTGAGATATCGATCAATCCAAGTGAGTCTTTTCTAGAATAAGAAAAATCAGACTCTTTTACTGCAGACTTTGTCTCTGTATTTTCAACAATTTTCGTATCGTCTTCTGTGTCATTTTCATTTATTGACACTAAACTATCTTCAGCCCAAATATCAAATGGTTCTTTCGTATCTGTTTGTTCGGCATTTGCTGAGAAAATTATTAAAATTATACTTACGAGATAAATAGTAATAATATATACTAAAAGTACAAAAATGCTTCTTTTCGTCATAACAATTTCTTTTAACAGATTAATCTGAAACTGTGAAATTTATTCACATCTAATGATGTCAAAATTAAGACTTTCTAATAATAATAAAAGTATTGTTCTTGTGGGTCACATGGGATCAGGAAAATCAACAATAGGCAAAAACCTCTCAAAGAAGTTGGGTATTGATTTTTTTGATTCTGATAAAGAAATCGAATTAAGAGAAAAAATAAAAATTAGTAATATCTTTAGTTTACGTGGAGAAAAATATTTCAGAAACCTTGAGGAAAAAATTAATCTTAAACTTCTTAAATATAAGAATGTAGTTCTTGCACTTGGTGGTGGAGCATTTCAAAGTCCTTCTGTAAGAAAAATAGCATTAGAAAAATGTAATTGTATTTGGCTAAAATGTAGCTTAAATCTATTAGAACAAAGGTGTAATTTTAAAAAAAATAGACCTTTACTTGAAAATAAAAATATTAAAACAGAACTGTTGAAGTTAGATAAAATTCGAAGAAAAAATTATTCTAAAGCCCACTTGTCAATAAATGTGGGAGGGAAAACAAAATATCAGGTTACAAAGGAATTACTAAACCAAATTAAACTTAATGATTAAAAATCTCAAGGTTTCAACTCCTCTTAAGAAATATAATATAATTATTGGCAATAATATTATAGCCAGCTCTGGGAAATATTCTAAAAAATATTTAAAGAGTGATAGGGTATTCATTATTACAAATAAGCTTCTTAAATCTTTGTATATAAAAAAAATAAAGAACTCATTTGTTAAGCATGGAATAACTGTTAGAGAAATAATCATTAACGATAGTGAAAGTAAGAAAAATCTTGAGTCAGTAAAAATCTTAACAAGTCATTTATTAAAAAACAAAGTTGATAGAAATGATACTTTGATTGCTCTTGGGGGGGGTGTAATAGGTGATCTCGTTGGATTTGTGGCAAGTGTAACCCTAAGAGGTATTAACTTTATTCAAATTCCTACAACTTTACTTTCACAGGTAGACTCATCAGTTGGCGGGAAAACAGGAGTTAACACGCCACTTGGAAAAAATTTAATTGGTTCTTTTTATCAGCCTGCTCTTGTTATTTCTGACGTAGGCATGTTAAAGAGTTTAAATAAAAGAGAGGTATTGTCAGGATATGCAGAAGTAATCAAGTATGGCATCATAATGGATAAAGCATTTTTTAATTGGCTATTAAAAAATGATAAACATTTTTTGAGTCAAGATGCTAATTATTTAATAGAGATAGTATATAAATCATGCAAAAATAAAGCAAAAATAGTAAATCAAGATGAAAAGGAAAAAAATATTAGAGCCTTATTAAACCTTGGCCATACTTTTGGACATGCTATCGAAGCACTTAATAATTATAAAAAAACAGTTGTGCATGGTGAAGCTGTTGCGATAGGAATAATAATGGCACTAGAGCTATCTTTCTTAGAAGGAAAAATTTCAAAAAACATTATAAATAAAATAAAATCACATTTTGATAAAATAGGTATTAAAAGAAAAATACCAAAACAATTAAAACGGCATTTAAACACTTCGCAGTTTATAGAAGCAATGTCTTCTGATAAAAAAGTAAAAAACAAAAAAATAAATTTAATACTATGTAAGAGTATTGGTGAAGCTTATATCACTGATACTTTCAAACATAAGAACATGAAAAAGGTAATAAAAGATTTTTTAAACTAAATGTTATTTGAGATAATTATTTTATTTTTTGCTATTATTATACTGCTTGTATTATCTGCGTTCTTCTCAGGATCAGAAACTGGATTGACAGCCAGTACAAGAAGTCGACTTACAGGTTTGCGCATGAAAGGTAGTAAAAATGCTGATGTTGCTCTTCAATTGCTAAATAAAAAAGAGTCATTAATTGGTGCGATATTATTAGGTAATAACCTTGTAAATATTCTTGCTTCCGCATTGGCTACAAGCCTACTCATTAAAGTATTTGGAAACTCAGGAGTAGCTTACGCAGTAATAATCATGACAGCATTAATTGTGATCTTCGCTGAAATTCTTCCTAAAAGCTATGCAATCGCGAATGCGGAGAAATTAGCGTTGATTGTTAGTCCATTATTAAAACCACTGGTTACTGTACTGGCGCCTGTTACATGGATTATGGAAAAAATAGTTTTTTATATTCTGGGAATTGTAGGAATTAAACATGATCAAAATTCTCGCAGTATATCTGTTGCCGATGAAATAAGAGGAACGGTAGACCTACACCATAAAGAAGGTCGATTATTTAAAATTGACAAGGACATGGTTACTGGAATTTTAGATTTATCTGAAATTGCAGTTGAAGATATTATGGTGCATAGAAGCAACGTGTTTATGCTAAATATTGATGATGATCCTGAAAATATTGTTAATCAGGTAATAGAAAGCCCCTATACAAGAGTCCCAATTTGGAAAGATAATAATGAAAACATAATAGGCCTAATACATGCTAAAAATTTACTGAAATTACTTAGGGAAAAACAAACCCTTTCAATTACACGGGAAGATATAAAGGACTCACTTATTAAAACATGGTTTGTTCCAGAAACAACTTCTCTGAAAGATCAACTTCAAATGCACCTTAATAGAAAAATTAAATTGGCTATGGTTGTTGATGAGTACGGAGTGCTGAGCGGAATGATTAGCCTAGAAGACATTATTGAGGAAATAGTTGGCGAGATAAGTGATGAACATGATATTGAGCTTTCTGACATAAAGAGAAATCAAGATGGTTCAGTAAAAGTAAAGGGTTCGACAGAAATAAGAAATATAAATAGAAGTTTTGGATGGGATTTGCCTGATGAAGAAGCAAATACGATTTCAGGACTTATAATAAATGAGTCAAGATCATTTCCCAAGACTGGTCAGATTTTTCAATATTATGGTTTTAAGTTTGAAATTTTAGGAACAAATAAAAATATTATTACTCAAGTAAAAATATCTTCACTTAATTAGAGAATATTCAGCTTCAGTATGCAACTTTAGTCTGATTGAATGAATATCATCTAAAATTTCCTGTTCGAGTACTTTATGCACTTTTCTCTCTCTATCAATTCGTGATAAGTTTAGAAATTCTTCAGAAACTATAATAAGTTTTATATGAGAAGTATCTTTATTTTCGCCAGAATAATGGTTTTTATGTTGGTCAGAAAAATTTATTATTTTGAAGAATGATGGTTTAAAAAAATCATTAATCTTCCTGTTTATATTTTTTTCAAGACTCATATATAATTATATATACTTAACATAATTAATTGCGATATGGATAACAGAAAATGCTCTTTTGAAAATTGCCCCAATGATGGCGAATTTAAAGCACCTTCATCGCCAAAAGAGCTTAAAAAATATGTATGGTTCTGTTTGAAGCATATTAGAGAATACAATAAAAAGTGGAATTATTTCTCTGATATGTCTGCTGACGAAATTGAAGAATTTATTGAAAACGACATTATAGGCCACAGAAAAACTAAAAAAATAGGCACGAATGATGCGAATTACTTCGAAAAAATATCAAAAATCTCCGAACAGATGTTTTCTGGTATGAATAATCTTGAAAACCTGAATATGCACCCTAGTTTTTATAGTTCTAAATATCTAAATGCGCTAGCAACTTTAGGTATGGACAAAAAAGAAAGTTCATTAGAGGATATTAAATCTAAATTCAAAAAGATTGTAAAAGAACTTCACCCTGATACAGTTGGACTGAATGAAGCAAACAAAGAAAAACTTACTAAGGTTCTAGAAGCATACAAAATTATAAAGGATCAACATGACAGCAACAGAAAACCTAATTCAAAATAAGCCTGACATTTCTATTTCAGTAAATCAGGCCTTTGGCATTGATACAGATTTACACGTTGAAGGATTTTCAAAGAAGTCAGAATATGTTCCAGATATCGATAGCAGCTATTGTTTTGATAAAGCAACAACAATGGCAATTTTATCTGGTTTTAAATATAATAGAAGGGTAATGGTCCAGGGATTACACGGTACTGGAAAATCTACCCATATTGAACAAATTGCTGCGCGGCTTAATTGGCCTTGTATTAGGGTTAACCTTGACAGTCATATAAGTCGAATTGATTTAATAGGTAAAGATGCGATCGTATTGAAAGAAGGTAAGCAGGTAACAGAATTCCAGGATGGAATTCTTCCATGGTCATTACAAAATCCAACAGCATTAGTTTTTGATGAGTATGATGCAGGTAGGCCTGACGTCATGTTTGTAATACAGAGAGTCTTGGAAGCAGATGGTAAATTTACACTTCTAGATAAAAATAGAGTTTTAAAACCAAATCCTTATTTTAGAATGTTTGCGACAACAAATACAGTTGGCTTAGGGGATACTACTGGCTTGTATCACGGAACACAACAGATCAATCAGGGTCAAATGGATAGGTGGAATATTGTCACCACACTCAATTATCTTAATTTTGAGCAAGAAAAACAAATTATGCTCTCAAAAGTACCTTCTTTCAATACACAAGAAAAGCAAGAAATTATTGAACTTATGATTAAAGTAGCAGACCTATCCAGAAAAGGGCTATCAAATGGAGATATATCAACAGTTATGAGTCCAAGAACAGTTTTAACATGGGCTCAAAATGCTGAGATATTCGACTTTAATTATGCAATGGCATTCAAACTTACTTTCTTAAATAAATGTGATGAGAGTGAAAGACAGATTATATCTGAATATTATCAGCGCTGTTTTGGCGACGATCTCTCATTAGAAAAGAATGAGTTTAACTTAATATAGTGAAAGAAGATATTTTAGAAGATATCAAAAGAGCTATCTCATCTGCTACAAGGGCCATTGCTGAAAACAAAGAGCTTGAAGTTGTGTTCGAAGATAATGGTTCTTCATCCGAAAATAAGATTGTTTTATCGCAAATAAAGTTAGATGATAATCCTGAGTCGCTTAGCCGGCTTAGAGGGAATGCTGACAATCAAGCACTAAGATATAAATATCACAATCAAGATACTTTTAAAGAATATGAGCCCTCTGGTGAAAAAAATAGAAGGATTTATAAAATACTTGAAGATACTCGCATACAGCTAATAGGAAGTAAATTGATGAGGGGTGTTAAAAATAATTTGCATTCTCTTTATGAAGATAAATTTAAAGACAAAAACATTTCTGAAGTCTCTAAACAATCCGATATTGATATTGAAGATGCTATTGATTTATATTTCAGAAATAAAGTAAGTCCTGATTATCTACCTAAAGATTCTGGTAAAGCAATAAACGTATGGAAGAAATGGCTTCAAAGTAGAATTGGTGACTCTTCCAATTCCCTCTTAGAGAATATTTATGATCAAAAAGTTTTTGCTGAAAATGTAAATAAATTAATAAATGACTTAGACTATTATGATGAACAAAACACCAATGATGAAAAAAATGAGGAGGAAAAAAATCAAAATACAGAGCAACTTGAAAATAATGAATTAGATGAGATGGAGAATCAGTCATCTTTTAGTGATGATGAGGCCTCGCAGTCAGAAGAGGAAGTAGGATATGAAGAAACAGAAATGAATATTGACCAGCAAGAAGATGACGAACTTTCAGAGTTTGATGAAGGAAATAGTGAAAATGCAACACCACAGTATAGAGCTGAGAATTCAAGTGAACAAATACTAAATGAGTACGGTATATACACTGAAGAATTTGACGAAATAATTACTGCTTCAAATATATGTGAAGATGAAGAATTAAGCCGTCTTCGGGCTTACTTAGATCAACAACTAAAGTCATATCAAACAATTATTTCTAGATTGGCTAATCGATTACAAAGGAAATTGCTTGCTAAGCAAAATCGAAGTTGGGATTTTGATTTAGAAGAAGGCTTATTGGATACATCAAGGTTAACGAGGATTATAATGGACCCATATCACTCATTATCCTTCAAAAAAGAAAAAGATACTGACTTCAAAGATACAGTAGTTTCACTCTTAATTGATAATTCTGGATCAATGAGAGGAAGACCCATTACTGTTGCCGCGATGAGCGCAGATATTCTTGCCAGGACTCTCGAGAGATGTGGTGTGAAAGTTGAGATACTTGGTTTTACAACAAAAGCTTGGAAAGGAGGTAAAAGTCGAGAACATTGGATGCAAAATAAGAAGATCCCAGCGCCAGGAAGATTGAATGATTTAAGACACATTATTTATAAAGCTGCAGATGAACCTTGGCGTAGATCAAAAAAAAATTTAGGCCTCATGATGCGCGAGGGTCTATTAAAAGAAAATATTGATGGAGAGGCACTTTTATGGGCGCATAAAAGGTTACAAGTCCGTTATGAAGCAAGAAAAATATTAATGGTTATATCCGATGGAGCTCCAGTAGATGATAGTACTTTATCCGTGAATACAGGAAATTATCTTGAAAAACATTTAAGAGGTGTTATCGAATGGATTGAATCAAAATCTGCCATTCAACTGTTGGCCGTAGGGATTGGTCATGATGTTACTAGATACTATAAAAGGGCTGTCACCATAGTGGACGCTGAACAGTTAGCGGACGTTATGACAGAGCAGTTAGTTGATTTATTTGAAGAGAGTGAGAAAAGAAGTAAAAGTCAACTTGCTAATTAACTTTGCTCTCAGCTATACCCATTGCGCGTTGTAATCTCTTAGCTTTAAGAGACAACTTCTTACTTTTTGTTTTTGTTAAAAATTCGTCTATTCCACCAAATTTTGATACAGTTCGAATTGATGATGTGGCCACAGATAACTTGATTTTTTTATTCAACAATTCACTTTTAAAAGTTACTGCTTGAAGATTAACATTGAATTTTCTTCTAGTTTTATTATTGGCCTTACTTACGTTGTTTCCAAATTGAACTTTTTTGCCAGATAAATCACATGCTTTTGTCATAATTTGTGTTAGTTACAGATAATAATAAATAATGTCAATATGATTATTTACTCTGCAAATTCTTAGTAATAGCTTCAATAGCATCAAACATTTGAATTTTGCCATCCATTACTTTTTGTGAAAATTGGCTGATACTACCATCTGCTTTAATTTTCCTTTGAATATTGAATTGGATTATTTCTCTAACCTCTTCTTCTATCCAATAAGTAAACTGTTTAGCCCGCCTTTCTTCAAAGTTTTTATTTTTTTTATTTTGTGAAACTATATTTTGTATAGTTTCTATTACGTTTTCCATACCACTTTGCTCAATGGCTGAGACAAGTAAGACCTCCTTATCAGCGGTATCATTCGACTTTTTATAATAGCTTATTGCCGATTTATAATCAGAAGCAGTTCTAGAGGCCTCAGATTTTAGGTCACCGTCATTTTTATTAACTATAAATATATCAGCATATTCCGTTATCCCTTTTTTTATTCCCTGTAGCTCATCTCCAGACCCTGGTCCTACAATTAGAGAAAATATATCTACTAAATTAGTTGCCATAATTTCTGACTGACCTACTCCGACAGTTTCAATAAAAATAAAATCATAGCCCGCTGCATCCAATATGATTGACGCTTCTCTTGTTCCAATTGAAATGCCCCCTAAAGAACCCCTTGAGGGAGTAGACCTTATGAATGTATTGGGATTTTTAGAAATTTCTATCATCCTAGTTTTGTCACCCAATATAGACCCTCCTGTAATCTGTGAAGACGGGTCAATAGCTAAAATGCCAAGCTTATAATTTTTTTCAACCAGATAACGACCAAATGACTCGATAAATGTGGATTTGCCAACGCCAGGAGGTCCTGAAAACCCAACACGAATTGATTTACCTGGCTTATTTAATAACTCTGAAATTAGTTTTCTACTTTCTTTTTTATCATTTTCTCTAGAGGACTCAACTAAAGTGATAGCTTTAGCTATCGCAGCTCTTTCACCTTTTACAATTTTTTCGACAAGTTGCATTTAATTATCTTTATGAATTTTATCTGATATTAAATTAATAACTGTTTCTGCAGACTCAATAATATTTGAACCAGGACCAAAAATAGCTGAAATATTATTTTCATATAAAAAATCGTAATCTTGCTCAGGTATAACTCCACCAACAAAAACAACTATTTTAGACTTAGGATCCATCTCTTTTAAGCTTTTCATGAGCTCTGGCACAAGAGTTTTGTGTCCCGCAGCAAGTGTTGAAACACCTATTGCATGTACATCATTTTCTATAGCATCTTTTGCTACATCTCTTGGAGATTGAAATAGAGGACCCATATCAACATCAAATCCCATATCTGCAAATGATGTAGCAACAATCTTTGCTCCTCTATCGTGACCGTCTTGACCCATCTTGACTATCAAAACTCTGGGTCTTCGTCCATTTTCTTCCTCAAACGTATTTACTTTTTCTGCTACATTCATAAAATCCTCATCACCTTCAAAATGTTTCCCATACACTCCTGAGACACTTAAAGACGTTGCAAAGTGTCTTCCGTATACTTGCTCTAGCGCCTTTGACACTTCTCCAACTGTTGCTCTGTTTTTTATAGCATCAATCGAGCAAGCTAACAAATTACTATCCTCTTTGGCTGCTGTTACTAATTTTACTAATGATTCATCGACTGCCTTTTGATCTCTAGAAGCTTTAATATCATTAATCTTTTTTATTTGATCATCTCTGACTCTATTATTGTCAATTACCCTTACATCAACCTTAGGCTCTTTTGGATTTTTAAACTTATTTACCCCTACGACAACTCTTGAACCACTATCAACTTTAGCTTGTTTTTTAGTAGCAGATTCTTCAATTTTTAATTTGGGTACACCTGCTTTTACAGCTTTTGTCATCCCTCCAAGAGACTCTATCTCTTCGATAATCTCCCAAGCTTTTTTTGATAGTTCGTCAGTAAGACTTTCTATAAAATATGAACCTGCTAATGGATCTACAGTATTCGTAACACCAGTTTCATTTTGAAGAATAAGCTGCGTATTTCTAGCTATTCGAGCAGATTCATCGGTAGGAAGAGCAATTGCTTCATCGAATGAATTGGTGTGTAAACTTTGTGTTCCTCCCAAAATTGCAGAAAGGGCCTCATAAGATGTCCTAATGATATTATTATAAGGATCCTTTTCAGTCAGTGATACTCCAGAAGTTTGACAGTGTGTTCTGAGAATCATGGACTTTTCATTTTTTGCTCCAAAATCTCTCATTATTTTATACCACAATGTCCTAGCTGCTCTGAGTTTTGCGATCTCCATGAAGAAATCAGTTCCAATAGCAAAAAAGAATGAAAGACGTGGAGCAAAGTCATCAATATCTAGCCCTTTTGAGAGAGCTGCCCTTACATACTCCATACCGTCAGCAAGTGTGTAGGCAAGTTCGAGAACATTGTCTGCACCTGCTTCTTGCATATGATAACCCGAGATTGAAATTGAATTAAATCTTGGCATTTCCTTAGATGTAAATTCTATTATGTCAGCAACAATTTTCATAGATGGATCAGGAGGATAAATGTATGTATTTCTCACCATGAATTCTTTTAAAATGTCATTTTGTATAGTACCGGATAGCAGATTTTTATTCACATTTTGCTCTTCCCCAGCAACAACGAATGAGGATAAGACTGGCAGTACTGCCCCGTTCATCGTCATCGATACAGACATCTGATCAAGTGGAATATCTTTAAATAGAATTTTCATATCTTCAACAGTGTCAATGGCAACTCCAGCCTTACCAACATCTCCCATTACTAAATCATCATCAGAGTCATAACCTCTATGTGTTGGCAGATCAAAGGCAACTGAGAGACCTTTTTGACCAGATTTTAAATTTTTTTTATAAAAATCATTTGACTCTTCAGCTGTAGAAAATCCTGCATACTGCCTTATCGTCCAAGGTCTATTCGTGTACATTGAAGCTTTTGGGCCCCTCGTATATGGTAATTGACCAGGGAGTGAGTCATTATCTACAAATGACAGGTTTTCAATGTCGGCTTTTGTATAAACTGGTTTTATTTTAATTCCTTCATCTGTATCAGAAGATGCCTCACTGAGATTAACCTTGGTTTCTCGTTCAAAGCTTTTCTGCCATTTTGTATAATTTTCACTATTTTTTTTTGTCATATGTAATTAAGAAACTTTTAAATTTAGATTATGTGATGTATATAATTATTTGATTATAAAAAAAAATAGAATATTTAAAGAACATAGCTTGTTAGTGATTCGGACACGTAATCTACCTGTTTTGTTCTATATTATAAACAATATATTGTGTCATTTAATAGTTAACATACAAAAATAATATTATGTTTGAAAAGTTTGCATCATTGTTTGAAAAGACTGAAACTAAAGAAGAAAACGAATTTGATACAACACAGTTGGCTGTTGCCTCTCTAATGATTACGACAGCAAAACACGATGGCATATTTGATGAAATTGAAAAGGAAGAAATTCTTAATTTACTTAATAATTACTACAAGTTGGCAGATGAAAGCTTAATCAAATTGTTAGAAGTATCTGAATCTATGGTTGATAACGCCAGTGATATTCATCAGTTTACTTCAAAAATAAATTCTTCCTTAGATGATGAAGAAAAACTAGCAATAATTGAAATGCTTTGGAAAATAATCATTGCTGATGGGCGAATTGATGATTACGAAAATGCTCTTGTAAGAAAACTATCAGGGCTTCTTTATATCGACGATTTTAAAGTTGGTGAAATCAAAAAAAGACTTACAGGCTAATCTTTTATGACATACTTAGTAAATGAGAATTGCATTAAATGCAAATACACTGATTGTGTAGAAGTTTGCCCAGTTGATTGTTTCTATGAAGGGGAAAATATGCTAGTAATCAACCCTGAAGAATGTATTGACTGTGGAGTTTGTGAGCCAGAGTGTCCAGTTGACGCAATAATCTCTGATGCAGAAGATGAAAATGAAAAATGGTTAAAAATTAATACAGAGTTTTCAGATTTATGGCCAAATATTACATTAAAAAAAGATCCGCCAGCAGATGCGGAAAAATATGAGAGTGTAGAAGATAAATATAATAAATTTTTTTCAAAAACACCTGGGAGATAAGTCAATTATATGAAAAAAAATAAGAAGCCTATAAAAAAGAAAAAGAAGGTTGTTAAGAAAGTTCTTAAGAAAAAGAAGGTTGTTAAGAAAAATACTAAGAAAAAGAAAGCAATAAAAAAACCTGTCAAAAAAAAGAAATCTACTACTAAAAAAAAAATAGAAGCAAAAAAAACGGTGAAAAAGTTTGTTGCGCCAAAGATGCCGCAGCAATCAAATAAAAAAGTAAATAACAGAATTATTAATCCTTCACATTATCAAGCAAAAAAAGTAAAGAAGTTTCTAGAAATTAAAACAATAAAAGAGAAGAAAGTAAAAAAAATCTTTGAGACTAAAGACTATGTAGTCTACCCGACTCATGGAGTTGGACAAGTTATTGATATTGAAAAACGAGAAGTTGTTGGTCAAAAACTTGAAATGTACGTCATTGAATTTTTGAAGGATAAATTAATACTTAGAGTACCAGTTGATAAAGCAAAAAAACTCAATTTAAGAAAAGTTTCAAAGCCATCTAAAATACAAAATGTTTTAAAAATACTTTCTCAAAAAGCAAAAATAAAAAGAACCATGTGGAGCCGACGTGCACAAGAATATGATTTAAAAATAAACTCTGGCGAAATTGAACAGATTGCTGAAGTTGTGAGAGATTTAAATAGGGCAAATAACCAGATTGAACAATCTTATAGTGAACGACAACTTTTTGAATTGTCTTACGATCGGTTTTTAAGAGAGGTAATTGCAAGTCTTAAAATAACTGAAGAGAATGCAATCAAAAAAATAGATAAAATCCTCGGAAGAGATAAATTAAAAAACGCCCCTAGTCTATAAGACTAAGGGCGCAAAAAAAAAGCATTGATTAATCAATGCTATTTATCTTTTCTTTTTTTTCTTTTTAGCTGGCTTCCTTTTAGCGGCTTTTTTCTTCTTTTTAGGAGCTGCTTTTTTCTTCTTTTTAGCTGGCTTCCTTTTAGCGGCTTTTTTCTTCTTTTTAGGAGCTGCTTTTTTCTTCTTTTTAGCTGGCTTCCTTTTAGCGGCTTTTTTCTTCTTTTTAGGAGCTGCTTTTTTCTTAGCTTTTTTCCTTGCCTTAGCAAAGATTACTTTAAGTTCCTCCATAATCATCTCCCCCCATTTGGGTTTAGTTAGAGGTTAATTAATGAATCAAAAGTTTGATTCGTTATATACAATGATTAAACTTTTATTGATAACTGTCAATTTCTCAATCTTTTCAGAGGTTAACAGTCAAAATATAAAAAAATTAAATTTATTTTAAATTATTAGTTTATTTATTTAAATACCTATACTTATTGAATTTTTTTTATAAAAAAATTTATGAATTTAAATTTACAATTTTATAACAAAAAAAATAAAAAAAACTTTGTTATAAGTTTATTTCTAATAAGTGCGCTCGTAGCTCAGTAGGATAGAGCACAGGATTCCTAATCCTGGGGTCGGATGTTCGAATCATCTCGAGCGCGCCAAAAAAAATTTATCTAAGCTATTTCTGAACCATTATTTACTAATTGACGTGGTTCCAAGAGTATAACTTCTTTTCTAGCATTTATAGCACCTAATACTAACACTTCTGATTCTACTCCTGCGATATTCCTTTTTTCAAAATTACAAACCGCTACGATTTGTCTATTTATTAACTCATCAATTGAATAATTTGTAATTTGAGCAGAACTAATTTTAATCCCTACTTCTGGACCAAAATCAATTGATAGAACATATGCCGATTTTCTTGCTTTTTTGTTAATCTCAGCAGTTTTTATAGTGCCTGTTAAAATTTGTATTTTTTGAAAATCTTCATATTTTACAATGTTTTTTTTATTTATGAGAGCCATATTGGCAGTTGTTAATACCTCTTTTCGTAGAATTAAATTTGTATTTTTTTATTCAATTTGTATTTTACCATCATGTCAAGTTTTGATGATACAAATGAAATGAAAGCTTTTACTAAAAAGGCTATGTCAATCCCTCTTTTGGGTGAGGAGCACGAAAAGTTGCTAGCAAAAAAGTGGATAGAAAAGAAGGATGAGAATGCTCTTCACGAGCTGACTCAATCACACATTAGATTAGTAATTGCCTTTGCAGTAAAATATAAGAATTATGGCCTAAACCTTAGTGACTTAATTCAAGAGGGTAACATCGGGTTAATGAAAGCTGCTGAGAGATTTCAGCTTGATAAAGAAGTTAGATTTTCTACTTATGCAGGTTGGTGGATAAGAGCTTCTATTCAAGATTATGTCCTTAAAAATTGGTCATTAGTAAGGATAGCCACTACATCAAAGCAAAAAAGTCTTTTTTTTAATCTAAGAAAGTTGAAACATAAAATCCATCAAACTGAGCATGGATCAATTGACTTTAAAACGGCCCAAGGAATTGCAAATGATTTAAATATATCCACGTCCGACGTGATTAAGATGGATAGTCGAATAAGCCAGAACGATAGCTCTCTAAATCATAAAATTAATGATGAAAGCCAAAGTGAGTTTATGGAGTTAATTGAAGATGAAGATGCTCGTCCTGATGATAAATTGTTTGAAAAGGACCAAGTAAATTTTAAAAAAGAACTTATTACTAAATCTCTTGAAATATTAGATGATAGGGAGATTAAGATTATTAAAGATCGTCATTTAGTTGAAGAAACTAAAACGTTAGATATATTAGGAAAAGAATTAAAGATTTCAAAAGAAAGAGTAAGGCAAATAGAAAAAGGTGCAATGATGAAGCTGAAGTCGTATATCGCGAACTCTCAAAGTAAAGATCTACTTTTTAGCTAACTAATTCAAGAATATGTTCTCCTAAGACTATGGACGAGGTTAAACCAGGAGACTCAATTCCAAAAAGATTAATTAGATTACTGGTATTGTGAACTTCTTCGCCTTGTATCATGAAATCACTTTTTCCTTCTCCACGATTTTTTAATTTAGGCCTTACCCCAGAGTAACCTTTTTTTAATAAATCCTTATTAAAAGTCGGAATATACTTTCGAATATCATTATAAAAAGAATCAAGTCTATTTTCATCTACATCATAATTTATTTCATCAATCCATTCTACATCAGGACCAAATCGTACTTGCATGCCAATGTCTAAGCCCAAATGTAAGCCAAGACTTGCTTCATTAGGAATTGGATAAATCAAGTGCCTAATATTCAAGTTCTTACTGGTTTCAAAATAGTTTCCCTTAGCGAAGTATGTCTGTGGAATTAGTGTTTTATCCATGGAGGATATTGATTTAGCAACTTCTTCAGCATAAAGACCTGCCGCATTGATTAAGATTGAAGACTCGATTTTAATTTCATTATTTTCATTAAGAATTGTTGAGATATGTTTATTATTCTTTAGCTCAGATTTAATAAATTTACTGTTATAAGCAATACTTCCCGACAATTCTAACTCTCCAAGATATGATCTCATTAATGATGTTTGATCAACAATACCTGAAGATGGAACAAATAATGCTTCCTCACATTCTACTAGCGGTTCCACCTGAGAAACATAATCTCCTGTTACTTTTTCTATTCCTTCAACGCCGTTGTCCCCTGCTTTTTCATATATCTCATTAAGCTTTGGGATTTCATCTTTTGAACAAGCCACAATAAATTTGCCTGTATTGAAGTGTGGGATTTTAAATTTATTACAATATTCATAAATACGTTTATTTCCAGGAGCGCAAAATCTAGCTTTTAATGAATTCTGATCATAATAGACACCAGCATGTATCACCCCACTGTTTCTTGAACTTGTTACTGAACCAAAAGTACTCTCTCTTTCGACAACTAATACGTCCCTTCTTTCAGCCGCAAAAGTCTTAGCAATTGCTAACCCAACAACTCCTCCTCCTATAACTAATACGTCTACAAAATTATTATTCATGAAATTTTCTTTATCATTAATGATACTTTCTTTGTTTCATTTTCTGTAAGCTGATGTCCAACGTTTTCATAGTTTAGGCTTTCATGAAATTTTTTTGATATTTGGTTTGGTGGCTCAATATTAAATTCACATGCAATTAATTCATATTCACTAATGTTTTTTTCTAAGTCTAAATATAGACTTTTTCCAATACCTTTTTTCTTAAACTCATCCATAATCACAATTCTATCAATGTAAGCAAACTTATCATACCTTCTACTAAACCATTTATAATTTAAGCTTTTATATTCAAGTCCTGATGGCAAAACTAATAAAAAACCAGAAATGACACCGTGAGAATTCTCAGCTATTTTGAAATATAGTTTTCTATTAAGAAACCACTCAAATTCATTATAGGATACATAATTTACTGCTGGAATTGCAGACTCATTAATTTGTACAATCTTATCCATATCAGAATGTTTGGCATCTCTTAACGTAAACATTTTAACAAGTTACATTATAATTTTCGGCAAAGAGCTTTGGCATCCTTACTGGCTTAAAATTATTTAGACTTATGCAGGCATAATCAACAAAAGAAGTAAAAATTGTTTGATTTTTAGCTATATTAATAACTTGAAAAAATCTACTTAATCTGATTTTTTTATCAGTTGAAATAATCCAAGTTGAAATAGCCACTCGGTCTCCTTCAAACAGGGATCCTGTAAAATTATTTTCACTTTTTATAACAACACAAGCACATTTCAGATCTTCATATACCTTTGAAGTAATACCTAATCTTGCTGAATGTTTCCAGCTTACAATTTCACACCAGTTTAAATAAACTTTATTGTTAACGTGGCCAAGTATATCAATATCTTCTTTTGAAACAGTGTATACTTCGATAAACGGATTTTTAAATTTCCAATTTAAATTTTCAAACATTATTAGTTTCTGACTTCCTTAGGAAGTTTAAATTGAACATTTTCTTCACCGAGTGAAACATTCTCAATTTCTAATGAATAATTTTCTTGAAATTTTGATATTACATTCTCTACAAGAACTTCTGGCACAGAGGCCCCTGATGATATTCCAATTGTATTGTATGAGGAATAATTGCTAACATTCAAGCTTTTAGCATTTTCTAGTAGATATGAATTTGAACATCCAGCATTTTTAGCTACTTCAACAAGTCTATTAGAATTAGATGAATTCTTAGACCCAACGACAATAAATGCATCACACTTATTTGCATACTCCTTGATAGCATTTTGCCTATTCGAAGTTGCGTAACATATATCTTCCTTTGGAGATGACTCAATATTTGGAAATTTATTATGTAACTCAGCAATCATGTCTTGAGTATCGTCAACGGATAGAGTTGTCTGAGTTACATAAGCAATTTTATCGTCTTCATAAAAATTTAGTTCACTTATATCTTTTATAGTTTCTACTAAATAAATACCATCCTCAGGCAATTGACCCATCGTACCCTCTACTTCGGGATGATTCTTGTGACCTATTAAAATAATTTTGAATCCTAATTTATAAAACTTGTCAGCTTGTACATGAACCTTTGTAACTAGAGGACAAGTCGCATCGATTATTGTTTCATTATTACTTTTTGCATAATTAATAATTTTTTTCGAAACTCCATGAGCTGAAAATATAATTGGTCTATTACTTGGAGCATCTTTAATATTTTTTAGAAAAATTGCTCCTTTTTTCATTAGTTCTGCGATTACATGTTTATTATGTACGATCTCATGATTAACGTATACTGGGGCACCATACTTTTTTAAAGCCTCGAGCACTACATCGATAGCTCTAGTTACACCTGCGCAAAAGCCACGTGGGGAAACTAAAATTATTTTCTTACTATTATTCATACTGGTTTAATTAACAAAACAATATATATATCTTCTTTAAATGAATTTTGAAAATAGAATAGAAAATTTTGCAATTACAATTCTAAACCATAGAATAAAAGTAGTTTTTTCTGCAATCATTTTAATAATAATAATTTCATCTGGAATTAGATTTTTAGAGACGCCCTCTGGATATAGGGGCTTTGTTCAAGATGACTTTAAATATTATCAAGATATTCTGGAACTAGAGGAAAAATATGGAAACATTGATGTACTTACTTACGTTATTAAGCCGAATAAAGGTGACATTTTCCAAAAAAATGTACTTAAACTTATTGATGAATTAACTGAAGCTTCTTGGCAAACCCCTTATTCATCAAGAGTAAGCTCTATTACCAATCACCAATTTACTGAAGTAGATGGAGACGATATATCAATTGATAATTTTATAATAAACGTTGATGGGTTAACGGAAGAAAATTTGTCTAATCTAAGAGAGCTTTCAAAAAAAGAGGACTCTATCGTAAATTTTGTAATGTCTGAAAGTACTAATGTTGGACTTATAAATATTAATTTAGAGATGCCTGAGGATATTGCTTTTAAGAAACCTATCGATTTTGCTTGGAACCAAAAAATGATTTTTGAGAAGAAATATCCAGAAATTTTTGTTGGTGTAGCTGGGTCAGCTCAATTCTCTCATAATTTTCAATCAGTAGCAGAAGCAGATGCCTCGAAAATGTACCCAGGTTTTTTATTACTAATTATAATCTTAACATACTTATTGTTACGATCTGTTATGTCATCTTTAATTGCACTCTTAGTAATTATTTTTTCTATACTGCCTTCACTTGGTTCTGCTGGTTGGTTCGGATTTGAAGCGCAACCTCCACTGATAGCAGCTCCGATAATTATTCTTACTATATCTCTAGCCCACGCTATCCACATGTTATCGATTGCACTTACGAATATGAATGAGGGCATGTCAAAAAACGATGCGATAATTGATAGCCTAAAAATTAATTTTACTCCTATATTTCTGACAAGTTTTACAACGGGAGTTGGAATTGCTGGATTGAACTTTGGAGATATACCGGCCTATAGTGAAATGGCAAATACTGTAGCAGTTGGTGCAGCGTTTGGTTTTATTTTATCGGTTACACTGTTACCAGCCTTGTTTTCATTGTTGCCCATAAAAAGTAACTATAAAGAGAGTACAATGCTTTTTTTCTTAAAAAAATTAGCATCGCTTATTTATAAATTCAAAGAAAGGTTTGTTATAATTATTTCTTTAATTTGTATCTACGTATTTAGTCTTCTTCCAAATTTATATTTTGACGATTACTTTGGATCATATTTTGACCGAGTTCCAGAGTGGGTCGAAGTAAAAGATATTGTTGATCCTGAATTTGGAAGCTCCTTTTTTACTTTTGCTGATATAGAAACGAATGAACCAAATGGGATAACAAACCCAGAATATTTAAATAAACTTGATGAATTTGAAAACTGGCTTGTCCAACAAGAATCGGTGGCAGATGTGTCAACTGTTTCAGACGTAGTAAAAAACTTACACAAAAATATGAATGGTGGTTTAGAAGAATACTATAAAATACCTGATAATAAGGCATTAATTGCCCAATATTTTTTAATGTATGAATTTTCTGTGCCGTATGGAATGGATTTAAAGAATCAAATGACAGCTGATAAGTCATCCTCTCGAATGCTGATAAGAACAAATTATTCAACAGCAATTGAAACTGTTGCCTTTAATAAGGAAGTAAATTTATGGATTGAAAATAATTTAAAACCATTCAAAACTAAAGGGGTAGCAGGTATTCCAATAATGATGCCCCATCTATTCACAGAAAATACAAATGGATTACTTTTAGGACTACTGTTTTCGTTCTCATTCATTATTCTTGTTGTAGGCCTTTCATTAAGAAGCTTAAGGTATGGTATAATTAGCGTTATACCCAATGTAGTGCCTTTCATTTTAGGCTTTGGAATATTAACTTTATTTACGGACATGGTCACCGCATCTCATCAAGTTGCAGTACTGATTTCTATAGGATTAGTAGTAGATGCGACTATACATTTTCTATCAAAATATCAAAAAGCAATTTCCATGAAACTAGAAGCTCATGAAGCAATCCAATATTGCTTTAAATACGTTGGTTATCCAATAATTATAGCATCCATCTGTTTATTTTCAGGATTTATTTTTTTGACACAATCATTATTTTTTAACAATTTCGTAATTGGTGGAATGTGCGCGATCATTATTATTATTGCTCTATTGATTGACTTATTATTATTACCTGCGCTACTTTTAATTTTTGGAAAAAAGGCATAAATTAACCAAATGAAAAATATTATTTTAGTACTTATAATTCTAATAGGCACAAAACTTTCAATCGCAGAAAGTCTTGAGGAAAAAGGTTATAATATTGCTAAATCATCGTATGAAAGTGGTCGTGGCTTTACAGATATGATTTCTGATCAGCTGATGATCTTAATAGACCCAAAAGGTAATAAAGTAACGAGAGAAATATCAGCAAAATCTCTTGAAAATTTAGATCCTTATGACGGCGATAAAAATATAACTTATTTTGAAACACCAAAAGACGTAGAAGGTACTGTTATGCTTTCTCATACGCACATAAATGAAGACGATGACCAATGGCTATATTTGCCAGCATTAACGCGGGTAAAGAGAATATCATCAAGTAATAAGTCTGGATCCTTTATGGGTAGCGAAGTTGCATTTGAAGACTTCTCGGCTGGAGACTATAGAAAATATAAATGGAAATACATTGGAGAAGAAATATACGAAGGTGATCTATGCTATGTTTTAGAGTCATATCCAACTTATGAAAATTCAGGTTATACAAAAAGAGTCGGATTAACGGATAAGTTGCTTCGAGCTAGAAAAATAGATTTCTATGACCGTAAAGGTGAGCTTTTAAAAACCGTTTTTTTTGAAGATTACAATTTATATGGAGATAAGATTTGGATGGCTGACTCAATGAAAGTTGAAAACCATCAAAATAAAAATGCTACAATATTTCAGTGGCAAAACCGCAAGTTAAACGTTGGACTTGACAAAAAAGACTTTGAGAAATCGAGTTTGATGCGTTTAGCTGATTAATTGTGATTCAAAATACTTTTCAAAGGAAAATAATTATTTTCTTTTTAGTTACTTTACTTCATGCATCCCACACCAATGCATTAGATTTAAAAGCCTATGGTTTTATTCAGCCAGAGTCATCTATTTATATAAATGGGGATGGAAGGCACGGGCAAGATAACTACAATACATCTTTATTTGGAAAAGGAACCTTTATTTCATACTTACAAAATGGCGATGCCAAATTTACCATTAGTGCAATTGGTCGTTTCGATCAAAGTGATGATCAACTGCGTTACTTAGATTTTCAAAAGTTTAAATATGAATATTATTTTGACGATGTAACACTGAAAGTTGGAAATGAAATAGTTTTTTGGGGAGTCAACGAAACGTTCAATATAGTAGACATTATCAATCAATCAAATTTAGCAGAAAACATATCTGGAACAAAAAAACTTGGTCAGCCTATGGCTTCAATTTCATACAGTCGGGATTATGGAACTTTTGATGTGTACCTAATGCCATATTTTAGAGAGAGACCCTTTTCTGGCAAAGAAGGTCGTCCGAGACTCTTATTTGAAGTTGATAAGAATTCTATTACCTATGAGTCTTCGGCAAAGAAACGTAAAATAGATTTTGCTCTAAGATACTCAACAGTTATAGATGATTTAGATATTGGTTTATCTCACTTCTACGGAAATAACAGAACACCTGTCTTAAGTCCTAACCCATTAACCTTAAAGTTTGACACTCATTACCCTGTATTATCTCAAACAGGAGTTGATATTCAAGCTACTAAAGGTCCCTGGCTTTACAAGCTTGAGACTGTAAGCGCTAAAGAAGGAAGTGAAAGACATTTGGGCGCTGCGGGTGGAATAGAATATACATATTATGGTATTCGTAATACGCAAAGTGATCTTGGAGTAATTGTAGAATATGCCTTCGATGACAGAAATGATAACCCTTTTAATAATGAAGGCATTATAGGTCTAAGATGGAGCGTTAATGATATTAAATCCTCTAGTCTACTTGCAGGTTATTTATTTGATATGAGAGGTAACTCAAATCGCTTTCAGACTGAGTTTGAACAAAGAATCACAGACGACTTAAAACTATTTTTAGATTTGTCATTAAACGGCAGCATTGATGAAATTGACTTTACGCACCAATTTAAAGAAGATTCTCAGATAACAATTAAAATTGCCAAGTATTTTTAAATTCTTACTTCTTGATTATTTATTTTTATAAATAAGTCAGTATCAAGATTTATATACTTATTTTCATCTCCGGATGCGAAATATAAAGGTTCATTTACAACTTGAGGATCGAAACCTTCTTTAGCAAGATCAGTTTTTTTATACTTAAACGTTCCAGTTTTTTCAATTTCTGGGCTAATGCGTATAAAAACAGGAATAGAATACTTTGGAAGCTGCTCGTTGAGGTACTCATAAAAACCATCTATCTTAAAATCATCTCCAGTAACAATAGATGCCATTCCAGCTCTTCCATCTTGTTTAGGAACTAATACTCCATAAACATTTGCTTCTTTAATTCCTTTATAAGCTGATATAGCCTCACTAACTTCACTGGTTGCAACATTCTCTGATTTCCATCTAAATGTATCTCCAATTCTATCAACAAAGTAAATATATCCTTCCTTATCTTTTTTCAAAAGATCGCCTGAGGTAAACCACCTGTCGCCTTTTTCAAATACGTCTTTAAGGATTTTTTTATTTGTTGCTTCTTCATTAGTATAGCCTTCAAATTTGCCTCTAACTGTATCATCGTCTGGAATTTGTCCAATAGCTTCGCCTGCTTCGTCGTTATCACATTCAATACAATAACCATTTTCACTTCTAATATGTTTTTCATTATCTACATCAAACTTGATAATCTTAATGTTCATCAGCTTTTTTAAGTATGAGGGTATTCTGCCAATAGCCCCAAACCGACTATCAATATTGAACAGGTTTATATTTCCTTCAGAAGAACCATAAAATTCAACTATATGGTTAATTTTGAAACGAGATTGAACCTCTTTCCAAACATCTGGCCTAAGGCCGTTACCAAGAATTCCAGAAATATTATGCTTTTTTTCATATTCTGAAGGCTTCGTGTTTACAAGGTACCTCAGCATTTCACCAATATAGGTAAAATGTGTAACATTATATTTTACACATTCTTCCCAAAACTTTTCAGCAGAGAATTTTCTACGTAATACTAAACACCCACCATATAATAATACTGAAGTTACTCCTATTGCTCCTCCAGTTGCATGATAAAGAGGAAGAACCATTAAATTTTTACTTTCAGCTGTCATATTAAGTGATTTATATTGAATTGATCCAGAGGCGATAAATCTGAAATGGCTAAACTTTGATGCTTTAGGCATTCCAGTTGTTCCACTAGTATACACATACTGAAAAGGATCAGTGCTTAATAAACCTTTTCTACATTCTCGACTTGGCCTTGACTCAGGCGAGGTATTGATTTCATCATCAAAATTTTTAAAACCTTGGACATCTTTGCCATACATATATACCTCAGGAGAACCTTCGATTTCACTCTCAGATGAAGAAAAATTATCAACCAAATCAGAGTCAACAAAAACTGCATTACACTTTGATGTATTAATACAATGTGCCAGTGATTTACCTTTTATATTTGAATTTAATAGAGCAATCGTCACGCCGACTTTTGCAAATCCATACCAAAAAATAATATATTCAGGCTTATTCTCCATTAGTAATGACACAACGTCACCAGTTTTATATCCATTTTCAATCGCCCAATTAGCAATTTTATTCGCTCTATTATCTAATTCTTGATAGCTTATTTTTTGATCATCAAACTCTATAGCGATATTGGTGGGAGTTTTAGCGCATTGTTTTTCTAATTGATCAGCAAGAGTAATAGTTCTATCTTTATCTAACTCTTTTGATTTTCTACTGAAAAAAATAGCAAAATTTATCCATTTTAATTCTCTGTTGATTTTTTGAAAAATATTCATTGTCTCTAAATTCCTTTATCAACCATAAATTTATTTAATTTAATTGTATTGTCAAAATTTTTGCCAATTAATTTTTTTTTAATATACGTTACAGGCCTTATTCCATAAACACTATTAGACAAGAAAATTTCCTTACATTTCAATAGATTATCAATCTTAATGCTACTGACTGCAACCTTTTTTTTTCTAATTAAGAATTCTCTTATCGTACCATTAAGAACACCATCTGATACAGGGGGGGTGTAGAACTTATTATTCTGAAGAAAATAAATATTAGATGTGGTGCATGAACTTACGTTACCAGAACTATTCGTAAATATTGCATCATTATAACCAGCTTGGATTGCATCATTTTTTGCTATTATATTTTCTAGATAATTTACAGATTTAATTTTGCTAACAAATGATTTCTCATTTCTCTTGATATTTGAAATATCTAATGTGATTGGTTTCAGCCTCAAATCATTTTTAAGTTCAGATGATTTTACAGTAATGCATGCACCCTGCTTTTTGTGTATATCTATTCCACGTTCATTGCTGACACGTGAAATTGTAATTCTAATAATAGTGGTTTTATCTGAGAGTTTATTTTTTTTTATGAGCTTGTGTATATCTTGATGTAATTTTCCTTTATCAAGAATTGCTTTTATTTTAACTAATTTTAATGATGAAATTAATCGATCTAAATGTAAATTAAAAAGTATTAATTCTTTGTCTTTATATAATATAGTCTCAAATACAGCATCACCTAACAAATAACCTCTATCTTCAATCGATATAATATTTTTATTTTTTGTAAACTTTCCATTATTTAAAATATACATAAATTAATTGGCCAATACGTGTTTATGCTCTTTGGTTTTTCTATTTATTTTCTTCTTTATAATATTAGAAATCTTTTGAATAGATTCATTATATTCATCGTAAGGTAAAGAATCTGAAACGATTCCTCCACCACATCCAATTGTTAAATAATTATCTTTTATTGTCATTGTTCTTATAGGAATATTGAAATCAGCATTTCCATTAAACGAAATATACCCTATAGCCCCACAATATACTCCTCTTTTACTTTTTTCTAATTCTGAAATGATTTCCATCGCTCTTATCTTTGGTGCGCCTGTTATAGATCCTCCAGGTAATATCGATAGCAGCAAATCTATGATATTTAATTCCTTTTTGATGGAACTTTTTATGGTTGATACAAGGTGGTGAACATTTTTATAAGATTTTATCTTAGCTAGTTCCGTCACCTTTACCGAACTTCTCTTACTTACTCTTGATATATCGTTACGCAATACATCAACAATCATTAAATTTTCTGCAAGATTTTTTTTACTATTTTGTAAATAGCTTTTTAAATCTCTATCTTGTTGCTCGTTATTGCCTCTTTTTATCGTACCCTTAATTGGAGATGTTGTAATCTCATTATCTTGTAATTTAATTAATCTCTCTGGTGAATAAGAGCATACCGCAAGATCATCAAAATTTAAAAATGCTGAAAATGGAGTTGCAGTTTTGTCTCTATAATTCAAATAAATTTCAAGAGATGTTAAGTTTTTTTTATTATGTGAAAAAAATTTATGAGTATAATTTGTTTGAAAAATATCACCCTGATTGATGTATGAGATGATTTTCTTAATATTCATTATATAATTTTGTTTAGTTATTTCAGGTTTCCAAGAATCTTTGTGTTCAATGCACCTTGTTGCTGAAATATAGGGTACTTTATAGATTGATAATAATTTATTTCTTCTATTTATGTGCAAAAATTTATTTTTATTTAGTTTTAGATGATCCAAATTAAGAGAAAATAAATATGATTTTTTTAGTTTCAAATCAAATGCAAAAACAAAATCGTATAAACCAAAAATCGAATCAAATGCTAAATCATCTTTTTTTGATATCTGTTTTATTTTCTCTATATTTAAACAAGCATCATATGTAATATATCCTGCTAATCCACATTGAAAGTCTGGCAAATATTTTCTTTTACTATGTTTTGTTTTATTAATAAGATTATTTAGGAAACGTTTTTTAGGAATTTTTATTAATTTATCATTTTCGTATAACTTATCTTTTTTTAATTTGTAGATACATAATGGATCTACTGCTAAATAAGTATAACGGTTGTCTTTTGAAAACTCACTAGCACTATCTAAGAGTATCTGATTAGTAAACGTTTCAAATTTTTTAATAACATCTGTTGGTTCCAAATATTTTAATTTTTGTACCCTAAGTTTATTATTTTTATTTTCCATATTGCCATGCTTGGTAGGGATATCCGGAGTCGAACCGGAACGCCCGAAGGCACCAGATTTTGAGTCTGGCGCGTCTACCAATTCCGCCATATCCCCATTCTATAAATTATCCTTTAAACCATTATTATAATGAATAAGAGCCTAAAGTTATTATGTATGCTAATATATGTATATTACCATAAGTTATGTTAAACACTATTTATCAAAAATTTAAGCTATATTTCGTCTCTAAAACTTTGCAGTTTTCTAATAGTCCTTATGCGTATCCTTTTCTATTTGTAATTTGCTTAATAGAAGCAATCATATTTCCATTACCTCAGGAAATTATTATGATCCCGATGATGGCAGTCAATAAAGCCAAGGTTTATATGATTGCATTCGTTTGCCTTACTGGCTCCTTAGCGGGTGCCGTTATTGCTTATTTCATCGGACTGTTTCTGTTTGAAAGCCTTGGCATGCTTATACTTGAAACGTTACATATGAATAACACTTTCTATGATTTTGTAAGCGATATTGAACAATATGGGTTTTTATATGTGTTTATTGGGGGCTTTACTCCTTTACCTTTTAAAGTTGTAACTTTATCGAGCGGTTTCCTAAATATTAATTTTTTAATATTTATTCTTGCTTGTATCTTATCAAGATCAATAAGGTTTTTTTTAATTGGTTTTTTAATTAAAACGTACGGTGAGCAGGTAATGCGTGAATTCGAGAAAAGATTAACTCTTTATTCAATTTTTTTTATAATAATAATATTATTAATTTTGTTTTATATAAGCGCTTGATTAAATAATGAACTCTATAAATCTTAACCTATATGTCTCATTAATTACATTGATTATAGTTTTTATTCTCGAATATATTTTCAAATTAATTCCATGTGATATGTGCTTAGTCGAAAGATACCCTTACTACGCCCTTATATTATTAAGCATTATCGCAATGTATTTAGTAAAAATAGAGAAAACAGGATCAAAAAAAATAATAGATTATTTATCAATCTTAACAATTTTATTTGGTTTCATTTACACTCTAAGGCACGTTGGCGTTGAAAGAGGCATTCTTAAACTAAGTACAGAATGCTCAGGTGCGCTGGTTAATACGTCAGATAAAGTGGCATTGCTTGAGGAACTTAATCAAGCTGCATTAGTAAGATGTGATGAAGCAACTTATTTATTTAACTTTTTATCAATTGCAGAATCTAACTTGATTTTGATGACTTTTCTCTTATTTATAAATATATATTTTTTGGTAAAAAAGTAATGAATGCAAAAAGAAAAATTTTAGAGAAAATTGTTAGAGTTGATCAAGCTGGTGAGGTAGGTGCCCAACAAATTTATGAAGGCCAAAAATTAGTATTCAAGACTTTAAAAAATAAAAAAGACTACGATCAAATTTCACGAATGGCAAATGAAGAAAAAGAGCATCTCGACTACTTTAATGAACTTGCAAAAAAAGAGTCTATAAAACCTACTAAATTATCAAACTTATTTGGTGTTGGTGCTTTCGCAATGGGCATTGGTACTGCCCTCTTGGGTCGAAAAGCTGCATATGTTTGTACAGAGGCGGTAGAAGAAGTTATTGAAGCCCATTATCAAAAACAAATAGATGAACTAGACGGTATTCACGATGATGTAAGAGAAAAAATAATTAAATTCCAAGAAGATGAAGTAGACCATAAAAATACTGCCATTAATGAGGGGTCTCAACAAACATTAGGCTATAGCATTTTGAGAAAAACAATTAACGAGACTACGAAGCTTGCAATCTTTATGGCAGAGAGATACTAGTTATTTTTCTAGTTGTATATCCCAGTATAGAAAGTCCATCCAACTCTCATGAAGAAAATTTGGTGGGAATGATCTTCCACATTTGTCTAAATCAGCCATTGTTGGTATCTTTGGATAATTTTTAGGCTTCATACCCGAGTGTTTGAGAAGTTTGCCTCCTTTTTTTACATTACACATTGAACATGCAGTTACAATATTTTCCCATGTTGTTTCTCCCCCGTGCGCTCTAGGTAATAAATGGTCGAATGTTAAATCTTTTTTCGAACCACAGTATTGGCAACTAAACTTATCTCTCAAAAAGACATTGAATCTTGAAAAAATAGGATTTCGAGTTGGCTTGATATAAGTCTTTAAACTTATGACGCTTGGCAAATACATCTGGAAGCTTGGACTGCTAATTTCACGAGTATAATTAGAAACAATATTTACTCTTCCTAAAATTACTGCTTTCACACTATCTTGCCAACACCACAGGGAGAGGGGGTAATGACTTAATGGACGAAAGTCAGAATTCAATACGAGAGCAGGACATTTTTCTAATGGCACGTGAATAGTCATACAAATATAATATATGCATATGCGCTTAAAATTCAAAAAAAATTTTGTTTGAAATTAATTTGAAAATTTTTCAGTTATGAAGTCTATAGCAATTGAAAGTCCGTCTTGGGCAATTGAATGTGGAGTATTTGCTGAAATGTGGGCTTTTACATCTAAACCAATCCCCTTTAATTTTTTTTCAGCTTCAATTGTATCTTGGTAAGGCACCATTGGGTCGGCGTCACCATGTATGAGATAAATGGGAGGCTTAGACTTTAACTCTTTATCCAACAATTCTGGTGCAATTAATCTACCTGAAAATCCTACAATTGCCCTTATTGGCTTTGGCCTCCTTAGACCAACATGAAGGCTCATCATAGTTCCCTGACTAAATCCAACAAGGGCTAAATCTTGATCAGTTAAATTGTAATGCTCAAGTTGCTCATCAATAAAGTTATTAAGAGTATCAGCAGCGGTTAAAACACCTTTCCAAATTGTAGCAGGATCTCCCGATTGAAAATCAAACCACTGATAAGCCATAGGATTCATGCCGCATTTCTCTGGTGCATTAGGAGATAAAAAAACTGCATCTGGAAGCGTTGGTTGAAAATAATTGGCTAAGCTAATTAAATCATTTCCATCTGCACCATATCCATGACAAAAAATTACAATTTTTTTTGGGTTCTGTGAGTTAACTGCTTCAATAACGGGGCCATTAAGAATTGACACTAGGAAACTCTTTTCTCAACAATTCCAACAATATCACTCATAATATCTTTAAGCTGATAGTTTTTTGGCGTGTATACTGCCTCTACTCCATTGTTGATTAATAGTTTTTCATCTTCAGTCGGAATGATACCTCCAACGATTACTGGTATATCGTCTATTTTGTTTTTTTTCATTTCATTCATAATTTCTCCAACAAGTTGTACATGTGACCCAGAAAGAATAGAGAGACCGATAATATGAACATCTTCTTCAACTGATGACTTTACTATTTGTTCGGGTGTCAGCCTGATTCCCTCGTATAAAACATCCATACCACAATCACTGGCGCTAACAGCTATTTGTTCAGCGCCACTTGAGTGACCATCGAGACCTGGCTTGCCGACAAGGAACTTAATACGTCTGCCTATTTTATCTGATATATTTTCAACTCTTTTTCTAATTGCACTATAGTCGTCATTGTTAGTTGGCTGAATATTGCTTATGCCTGTTGGTGCTTTAAATTCTCCAAAAACATCTCTTAATACAGCTGACCATTCACCTGTTGTAACTCCAGCTTTTGCAGCAGCTATAGATGGTTCCATCAAATTGCTTCCATTATTTGCTGCATCAATCAAATCTTTTAATGCTTTATCTACGACCCTCTGGTCTCTATTCTTTCTCCATTGTTGAATAGCATTCACTTGTTCACTTTCAATTTTGGGATCTATTGTCTCTATTCCTCCATCAGAAGAAGTAAGAGGTGACTCTTCAGTTTCTATAAAGTCATTCACGCCAACAACAATTTGTTCTTTACTGTTTATTTTTCTTAATCGTTCTTTTTGTGAGTTAACAAGTTCTTGTTTCAAATAACCACTTTCAACTGCCTTAACAGCGCCTCCTATAGATAATATATGATTAAATTCCTCATACGCTGCTTCTTCAAGTGCTTTGACTTTTTCATCTATAACTTTTGAGCCATTAAATATATCTTCAAAATGAAGTAAATCAGTTTCAAAAGCAACAATTTGCTGGAGCCTTAGGGACCACTGCTGATCCCACGGTCTTGGTAAACCCATTGCTTCATTCCATGCAGGTAATTGCACAGCCCTGGCTCTTGCATCTTTTGACAAAACAACACCGAGCATTTCAATCAAAATTCTATATACATTATTTTCTGGTTGTTGCTCTGTTAACCCAAGACTATTTACTTGCATGCCATATCTAAATCTTCTATTTTTTGCGTCTTTCACTTTATATCGTTCTTTCGTAATTCGATCCCATAAAGAAACAAACGCTCTCATCTTACACATTTCAGTGATAAACTTTATTCCAGAATTAACAAAAAAACTTATTCTACCAACAACGTTCTCAAATTCTTCCTCTGTTAATGTTTTTGAAGACTGCACTTTATCAAGATATGCCACTGCAATTGAGAGTCCAAAAGCAAGTTCCTGTTCAGGTGTTGCTCCAACTTCAACTAGGTGATAGGGGCAAACATTTATTGGATTCCAATTAGGCATTTCTTTGAATGTAAAAGTAATGACATCTGAAATAATTCTTAAGCTAGGATCTGGAGGTAAAATGTAAGTTCCTCTAGATAAATATTCTTTTAGGACATCATTTTGAGTTGTACCTCTAAGACTGCTTCGGTCGATACCTTGTTCATCAGCTACTGCGATATACAAACTGAGCAGCCACGCTGCAGTTGCATTGATGGTCATTGAAGTATTCATTTTATCTAAAGGAATTTGATTGAACAAAGACCTCATATCTCCAATGTGAGAAATTGGAACTCCTACCTTGCCTACTTCACCTTTTGATAATATATGATCGCTATCGTAGCCAGTTTGAGTTGGCAGATCAAAAGCCACTGATATACCGGTTTGACCCTTTGAAAGGTTCTTAAGATACAGTTCATTTGACTTTTTGGCAGACGAATGTCCTGCATAAGTTCGTATAAGCCAAGGTTTATCCATTGTTTTTTAACGTTTTTTTTGTGAATAATTAAATCGTTTTCACTAAAATGTATATACTAATCTATTTTAAATGGCTATAAACCTAGAAAAAAGAAACAACAGATTTATATAAACTACACTACAGGAGCTAATTTATGACGACTGAAGAAAAAGATATTTATGCAATTGGTGAAATCCCACCTCTTGGATATATCCCAAAAAAAATGCACGCTTGGGTTATTAGAAGAGACCGTCACGGCAATCCAATGAAGTCATTTCAAGAAGAAGAATTTGATATACCTGAAGTTGGCTCCAACGATGTATTAATTTTTGTTATGGCTGCTGGTGTTAATTATAATGGAGTTTGGGCTGGTCTTGGTAAACCTGTGTCTACTTTAGATATGACGAAAAAAGATTATCACATTGCAGGTTCAGATTGTTCTGGAATAGTTTGGAAAGTTGGCTCTGGAGTTAAAAAGTGGAAAGTTGGTGATGAAGTAATCATCCATGGAATGCAGTGGGATCACGAAGATGCTGAAGTTAATGGTGGTGAACCAATGGTTTCAAAAACAAATAAGGTGTTTGGTTACGAAACTGCTGACGGAACTTTTGCACAATTTACATCTGTTCAAGCTCATCAAGTCTTACGTAAACCACCAAATCTCTCTTGGGAAGAAAGTGGTTGTTATATGTTAACGCTTGCGACAGCTTACAGAATGCTTTTTGGTCATGCGCCCAATGAATTAAAACCTGGCGATTTTGTTTTAATATGGGGAGCGTCAGGTGGTCTTGGAAGTATGGCGGTCCAACTTGCAAAGATTGTTGGAGCCAAGCCTATTGGTATTATCTCAGACAACTCAAAAATAGATTATGTAAAAAGTCTTGGAGCTGTGGGAGTGCTAAACAGAAAAGACTTCAACTGTTGGGGTGAACACCCAGATATTGATGATGCTGAAACATATGGAAACTATATGAAAGAAGTTAGAAAATTTGGTAAAGCATTATGGGAATTCACAGGAAAGGGAAACAATGTGGATATGGTCTTTGAACATCCAGGAGAAACAACAGTTCCTGTATCTTGCTTTGTTGTAAAGCCTGGTGGAATGGTTGTTATTTGCGCTGGTACAACAGGCTATAATCTAACTTTAGATGCAAGATATCTATGGATGCAAAGTAAAAGGCTTCAGGGCTCACACTTTGGAAATTCAAAGCAAGCTAATGCAGCAAACGAGCTTGTTATTGATGGTACTTTAGATCCTTGTATGTCTGAATTATTCGCATGGAAAAACATTCCTGATGCACATGAAAAAATGCTCAACAACGAACATAAAGGTGGCAACATGTCTGTTCTTGTCGGTGCGGCAAAAGAAGGTCAAAAGTCTCTCAACTGATTACAACACTATGAACCAATTAATTTTAAAATGCCAAAAAGCTCTTATTACTGTCGATAAGTATTATGATGCTGCTTTACAGCATGTAAGAGGTGAACTTATAGTTGATGGTAAATTATCAAGAGACAATCTTGATAAAGAGCAGCATGCAGCTCATGGACTTTCGTGGATTGCAGCTTACAGAGCAACTCTAAAGGAAATGGTAAACTGGGCAGAAAATTTAGATAAGGACTCTGCTTTTAATGAGACAGAGCAACTTATGCTTCAGATCATATTCTCAGAATATTGTGCGCAGATAAAATCAGGTATTCCAATGTCACAACTTGAGTATGTGCGGCCACAAGACCTGGGTCTTAAAAATGGTTTATTTCAGGAGAACGGCACTGAGGAATTTAATGACTTAATTCTCAATGGTAACAGTGCTGATGACAGAATGAAGCTTGCACAATTATTAAAGGATGGATTTAGTAGCAAAAACTTTGGAAATAGTAATCTGGATGAGACTACATCTATTATTAGAGATCAGTTTAGAAAATTTGTTGAGGATGATGTCACACCACATGCTCACGAATGGCATTTAAAAGATGATTTAATACCAATGCAAATCATTGAGAAGATGTCTGAAATGGGAGTTTTTGGTCTCACGATCCCTGAGGAATATGGTGGTTTAGGAATGTCCCGTTTTGTAGACTGTGTTGTGACTGAAGAGCTCGCTCGAGGCTATATTGGCATTGGATCATTGGGAACACGAGGTGATATTGCTGCTGAATTATTAATAACAGGTGGAACTGAAGATCAAAAATTAAAGTTTCTTCCTAAAATTGCTTCAGGTGAAACTTTGCCATGTGCAGTACTCACAGAACCTCATTCAGGTTCTGATATGGGATCTTTCAAGACAAGAGCAGTAGCAAATGGTGAACATTACACAATTACTGGAAATAAAACTTGGGTAACACATGGCGCGCGCAGTGATGTGATGATGCTCCTTGCTAGAACTAATCCTGACGAAAAAGGATACAAAGGTTTGTCGATGTTTTTAGCGGAAAAACAAAGAGGCGACGATGACAATATGTTTCCTGATGATGGTATTAGTGGTGGGGAAATTGAGGTCTTGGGCTATAGAGGAATGAAAGAGTACGAAATGGCATTTGATGGATTTAAAGTAAAGAAAGAAAATCTATTAGGTGAAGAAGAAGGTAATGGATTTAAACAAATGATGGAAACTTTTGAGTCAGCAAGAATTCAAACTGCAGCAAGAGCTTTAGGTGTTGCGCAATCGGCATTTGAAACATCCATGCAATACGCTATTGATAGATTGAATGTTACTGGACAATCTCTGTATGATAAACCAAGAAATGCCTCTAAAATTGTATCAATGGCAACTGAAATAATGGCTGCACGACAGTTGACTTATTATGCTGCAAGGGAAAAAGATAAAGGTCACAGATGTGATCTTGAAGCAGGCATGGCTAAAATGCTTGCTGCAAGAGTTGCTTGGGCATGTGCTGATAATGGCTTACAAATACATGGAGGTAATGGATTTGCTCTTGAATACCCTATCAGTAGAATACTATGCGACTCAAGAATACTGAATATTTTTGAAGGCACTGCAGAGATACAGGCAGACATTGTCACGCGAAGATTAGTGTCAACCAATCCATCATAAGATGCCAGGATTTTTATACTATTTATTAATACCCATTTCTTTGTTAGCAGTACTAGCTGTATTGGGTACAGGGATATATGCCATGTTTAAGGGTGGAGACTTCAATAAAAAATATGCGAATAAATTGATGAGGTTAAGAATTACACTTCAGTTTGTCGCTATTGTTATTATCATGAGCGCATTGTACTTTTCTACTAATAGTTAATGGTAAAACTCAATAAAATTTATACTAAAGCAGGAGATAAAGGTAAGACTGGCTTAGTAAATGGTAAACGAATTTTTAAAGATAATATTCGCATTAAAGCTTACGGAACAGTAGATGAGCTGAATTCGATACTTGGTATTGTCAATCTTTATACTAAAGCAAGTATAAAAAAAATAACTTCAGAAATTCAAAATGATCTTTTTGACTTAGGAGCAGATCTTGCAACACCTGTAGAAGCAAAACCTAAGTATAAGCCGCTTCGAATTACTAGTAATCAGGTTGAACGAATAGAAAAAGTTATTGATAAATATAATAAAAAGTTAAAGCCCCTCAGTTCCTTTGTTTTGCCTGGAGGGAGTAAAGCTGCGTCATTTTTTCACAATGCCAGAACTGTTGCAAGAAGAGCAGAAACACTCATTGTATCTTTATCAAAAAAAGAAAAAATTAATGAACAAGCACTTAAATATATCAATCGTTTATCAGATTTATTTTTTGTATTATCTCGTGTAGAAAATGATAACGGAAAAAAAGATATTCTTTGGAAGCCTGGTAAGAATGTATAAATATGTTTACTCAAATTAAAAAGGTATTATAAAACAGTTATGAAAATTTTAGTTCCCGTAAAACGAGTTATCGATCCGTATGTAAATATTAGAGTTAAATCTGACGAAACTGGTGTCGAAACTGAGAACGTAAAAATGTCAATGAATCCCTTCTGCGAAATTGCAGTTGAGGAAGCAATCAGATTGAAGGAAGCTGGGAAAGCTGAAGAAATAATTGCTGTTTCAATTGGAAATCAGTCTTGTCAAGAAACTATAAGGACAGCACTAGCTATGGGTGCAGATAGAGGAATACATGTTTTAACTGAAGAAAAAATTGAGCCTATATCAATCGCAAAAATTTTATCTAAGATTTGTGAACAAGAATCTCCAGGACTAGTTATCTCTGGTAAGCAAGCAATTGATGGTGACAATAACCAGACGGGACAAATGTTAGCAGCACTAACTGACATGCCTCAAGGTACGTTTGCATCAAAAATTGAAATTGACTCAGATAAGGTTAAAGTTACTCGAGAAATTGACGGTGGCTTACAAACAGTAAGCCTAAACATGCCGGCTATTATCACAACCGACTTAAGATTAAATGAGCCTCGATATGCTTCACTTCCAAATATAATGAAAGCAAAGAAAAAACCTATTGATCAAAAATCACCAGAGGATTACGGCATTGATGTCACCCCTAGAGTGAATGTGCTAAAAGTTATAGAGCCTCCAAAGAGAGAAGCAGGCATTAAAGTAGAAAATATTTCTGAATTAGTTGAAAAACTTAAAAACGAGGCAGGTGTTATATGACAACATTATTTTTTATTGAACATGCAAATGGACAAGTAAGTGACCAAAGTTTAAAGGCTATCTCTGCTACCTCCCAAATAGATGGTGATGTTCACGGGCTAATTGTAGGATCAGATATCGACTCTGTCGTTGCTGAAGCTTCTAAAATAGAAGGACTAAGTAAGCTAATGCATGTGGATGACGATAGCTTTAATAATATACTGGCTGAAAATCTAACCCAATTAATACTAAATATATCTGGAGATTATGAATACTTTTTAGCTGCAGCTACCACGACTGGAAAAAATGTTATGCCTAGACTTGCAGCAAAATTAGATGTCTCTCAGATCTCTGAAATTATTGCAATTGAAGGACCTGATACTTTCATTAGAACAATTTATGCTGGTAATGCTATCGCTACAGTTCAAACTAGCGATCCAAAAAAGGTTCTTACTGTGAGACCTACTGCTTTTAAATCAGCGGTTATGGGATCTTCCGGTTGTGAGATAACAAAAATAAATGCTGAAAATATGCCATCGATTTCTGAATTCATAGGAGAAGAGTTAACTAAATCTGATAGACCAGAGTTAACCTCTGCGAAAACTATTATTTCTGGCGGACGTGGAATGCAAAATGGCGAAAACTTTGAACTCTTAGATAAAGTAGCTGAAAAACTTGGAGCTGCCGTCGGTGCTTCAAGAGCTGCGGTAGATGCAGGCTTTGTTCCAAATGATTATCAAGTTGGACAAACTGGTAAAGTAGTTGCCCCTGAATTATATATTGCTGTGGGAATATCTGGAGCAATTCAGCATCTTGCTGGCATGAAAGATTCAAAAGTGATAGTTGCAATCAACAAAGATGAAGAAGCTCCAATTTTTGATGTTGCTGATTACGGATTAGTAGCTGACTTGTTTCAGGTATTACCAGAATTAGAACAAGCTCTTTAATTAGTTTAACGTTTCTCTAATAAAGTTTACAAAGTAGTCACTGTCCCATTCTGCTGGACCAATTAACTTAGCAATCTCATTACCATTTTGATTAATAAAAATAGAGTGAGGTAACCCAGCTGCCCTTGCCTCTCTTGGGATATTGTTCTTGTCATCAAAATAAATATCTAATTCTTCAATATTATATTCTTTAAAAAAATTGATTGAATTTTTTTTCGGTCCTCGATCTAAGCTAATTGGGAGGATTTGAAAAATTTCTTTATCAAATTTTTTTTGCAATCTATCTAAAGAAGGCATTTCTTCTTTGCAAGGCTCACACCATGTTGCCCAAAGATTTACTAAAATTAGTTTTCCCTCAAAATTTTTCAGATCCAATTCAGTACTATTTATATCTTGAAATTTACTGGAAAAACCTTGCTTTTCATAAATGATAAGTTCATTAGCACTTAAGTATGAATTATATAAACTGTTGCAAAACAAGAGAATTATGGCATATACCATCAAAATTAATTTGGACCTAAAGTTTTTAAGCAACATAAATTGGAAAGTATAATCTTAAAGTAAAATGTCTATAAAAAAAAATAAATTAAGAAATAGGTTTAAAAAACCAGTGAGTGCAGCCTTTGAAAAAATCAATTCTTCTATCGAATTTGATAAATTTTTATTCAATGAAGATATTGAGGCATCTATTGCTCATGCATCAATGCTCGGCTCACAAAAAATTATTTCAGTAAGTGATTCAAATAAAATCATAAGCGGGTTGAAAAAAATTAAATCTGAAATAAAAAATAATAAATTTAAGTTTGATAATCAATTAGAAGATATACATATGAATATTGAATACAGATTAAGTGAAATCATAGGTGATGTTGCAGGTAAGCTTCATACTGCGCGTTCAAGAAATGATCAAGTGATAACGGATCTGAAACTATGGATGAAAAAGGATAATGTATTAATTTCAAAAAAAATAAAAAGATTGAAAAACTCTTTAGTGAAGTCTGCAAATAAAAATATTGAAATATTGCTACCAGGGCTTACACACTTTCAGTCTGCACAGCCTATATCTGCTGGCCATTATTTTATGGCTTACTATGAAATGTTTTCAAGAGACACTACTAGGTTTGAGGAGTCATTAAAAAGACTTGATGAAAATCCTCTAGGTGTTGGCGCACTCGCAGGAACTAATTTTTCTATAAATCGAAACAAAACTACTAAAACCCTAGGCTTCAAAAAACCTACAAGAAACTCTCTAGATACAGTTTCGGACAGAGATTTTGTTATTGATTTTTTGTCAAGTGCTTCGTTACTTTCTATGCACCTGTCAAGGATCGCGGAAGAAATTGCGCTTTATTCTTCAGATCTAATTAACTTCTTCAAAATTGGTGATCAGTTAATGTCTAGCTCATCTATAATGCCGCAAAAAAGGAATCCAGACGGTGCTGAGCTTATAAGAGCCAAAGCTTCTATTGCAATAGGTAATCTTTCATCGATGCTAAATCTAATGAAGTCACTGCCTCTGACTTACAGTAAAGATCTTCAAGAAGATAAAATCTTAGTTACATCAACAAGTGAGACATTGCATATTTGTTTAGATTGTATGGTTGAACTCATTGACTCATTAGAAATCAACAAAAAATCTACAGAGAAGATTATCTCTAAAACCTACATAAATGCGACTGAATTAGCAGATTGGCTTGTAATTAAGCTAAATTATACTTTCAGAGATGCGCATAGTCTTACTGGAAAAATTGTAAATTTTGCTGAGAAAAAGAAATTATTCTTAAAAGATATTACACTTAATGATTATAAATCATTTGATCAAAATATTGATAAATCTTTATATGATTTCCTTAGTATAAAAATAAGTGTTAATAATAAACAGAGTTACGGTGGTACTGCTATAAGTCAAATAAAAAAAATGATTGCCATTGCTCGTAAGGAGATCAAAAATGAAAAGTATTAGTATTTTGATACTATTAATTTTTATATATGGTTGTGGCAAGAAAGGTTCACTTGAGTACCCTCCAGTTGAGACAGGATATTTATATCAATCTTCAACTGTTAAGGTGTAGTTATGTCAGAACTGAAATATGAAAATAATATTCTTAGATTTGGGAATGTTAGTGTAGATGAAATCTCTGAAAAACACCAAACACCATTTTATTGTTACAGCAAAAGTGTGCTCACTAATAACTATAATAATTTTAATAATGTATTTTCAGATCTCGATTACAAAATTTGTTTTTCTTTAAAATCAAATTCTAATCTCACACTATTAAGAATCTTGGCCTCGTTAGGTGCTGGTGCTGATGTGGTATCTGAATGGGAATTTAAAAAAGCAATTGAAGCAGGAATACCACCTCAAAAAATAGTATTTTCTGGAATTGGAAAAAGCGAAAATGAAATTAAGTATGCAATTGCAAATGATTGCTTTCAAATTAATGTAGAGTCTTTAGCTGAGTTAAAAAAAATTAATCAGATAGCTGAAGGAATTGGTAAAGTTCAAAATATTGGGATTAGGATAAATCCTGATGTACAATCTGATACGCATGAAAAAATAACAACTGGGAGTCTTGAAAATAAATTTGGAATATCTGTAAATGAAACTTTAGAGATATTTAATAAAACTAAAGAATTTTCCTCTCTTTCGATTACAGCTATTGCATTTCATATAGGCAGTAATATAAAAGATTTAAGTCCATTTAAAAATTCTTTTGAAGTTGCTAAAAACTTAATTGATAAAATACAATTGAATTACAACTCGCTGAAAACTATTGATGTTGGCGGAGGAATAAGTCCTGAAGAAAGAAATTTTAGCTTTAAAGATTATTACGATATGCTGATTTCATATTTTGATAAAGAAAGATTTAATTTTATCTTTGAGCCTGGGAGATTAATTGCAGCTGATGCAGGAATACTTGTTTCAAAAGTTCTTTATACTAAAATAAGTGAAGGAAAAAAATTTATTATAATTGATGCAGGTATGAATGATATGATGCGGCCTGCTTTATACGATGCAGAGCATGAAATTTTAACTTCAAAATTAAATGATTCAGATCACAACATTGAAACAGAAATAGTTGGACCAATATGTGAGTCTTCTGACAAATTCATGAGAACTACTAAATTTGCTAATATAGAAGAAGGAGATAATGTAGTTATTAAAAATGTTGGAGCCTATGGATCAACAATGAGTTCAAATTATAATGCCAGACCGTTTATTGAAGAAATTTTAATTAATAAAGATGAAATTCAAATAATAAGAAAAAAACAGTCATTTGATGACTTCATAAAAAATGAACTTTAATTATTAAATAATTCAGTTATTTGATTTACTAACAAACTAATAAAATTATTTATAGATTGGCTAACGGCAAAAGCATCAATCTTGATACTGTCAATTATCATACTGCCAAAAATAAATATAACTGGCACGATCAATACTAAAAATGGCAGTGGAATATTTTTCTGATTTTTATAAACTACTGGTAAATTTTGATCTGAAAGATTCTCTCTTATAATTTTCTCATTACTAATCTCATTTATTATTAGTTTTTTCTCGGCTTCATATGTCGTATTTTCATGAAACCATGAATGGTTACACCTAGTACATTTAACTTGCCGACCATGACCGATATCGTCAATATTTACAACATAGCGAGCTGAACATGATGGACAAGAAATAATCATAAATTGTGTTAGTCTGTGTTAATATTTAAACCTTGTTAGTGTAGCTTATTTAGTATGTTAAATGTACAAAAATTGTATTACTTTTTTTTATTCCTATTGTCTTTATTGATACTAATTTTGATCCATTTTAATATTTTCTTCTCGAGTGTTAAGACAGTAGATGACGGAAATCATAATGTAACCCAAGTAGATAGTATTGTTGTCTTAACAGGAGACAGTTTCAGAATTGCTAGAGGGTTAGAACTTTTAAGTCAAAATCTTGGTAGCAAGCTTCTTCTATCTGGAGTTAATAAAGATATTACTCTCACAGAAATAAAAAATGCTTTCCCAAATAATAATAAACTGTTTAATTGCTGTATTGAAATTGAATCGATCTCAGAAAATACCTTTGAAAATATAAGGGAAACATTCCTATGGATAAGAAATAATAACTATCGCAACACTATTATTGTTACATCAGATTATCACCTACCTCGAGTAAAATTAGAGTCAAAAAGGCTTATAAATAGCGAGAATATCTATTATGTATCCACAAAAAACATCAGTGAAGAGCAATTTAGTCGAGTGAAAAAATTAGTGTTAGAATATATTAAATATTTAAGAACTTATATAAGTTTGAGCATAGGGCTTTACTAATGATCTACATAAATTCTTTTCTAGCTAACCTTGCTTTCTATATCGTATTGATTGCATGCTGCCTATTCGCACCAGTACTTTTTTTTCTACCTAAAAAACATATGTTAGGAATTATTCACTTTCAATCCGTTCACACAAGAATAAGCTTAAAACTATTTGCAAATCTTGAAATTGAATATCGAGGCCTTGAGAATATACCTAAAGAACGAAAATATTTAATTGCTTCTAAACATCAATCACTTGCCGAGGCAATATTTTTGAATGATGCAATTCAAACTCCGTCTATAATTGCAAAAAAACAACTTTTATTAATTCCAGTAGTTGGCCTATGTTTTAAGAAAGCTAATTTTATTTATGTAGATAGACGAAAGGGCGAAACAAATATTCAAGCAATGGTAAATTCTGCAAAAAGAAGTATGGACGCTGACCCACGACCACTTTTAATCTTTCCTGAAGGTACTAGAACACCGATAGGAGCAAAACGACCATATAAATATGGCGTTACAGCTCTTTATGATGGTCTGAATATCCCTTGTCTTCCAGTGGCAATAAATTGTGGGTACTTTTGGTCACGAAGAAGATTTCTTAGATACCCTGGTAGAATGGTCATTGAATTTCTAAAACCAATTGAAGCAGGTTTGGAAAAAGAAGTATTCACAAAAAAACTGTATGATGTAATAGAAAATAAATCAGATGATTTATTATCTGAAGCTAGGATTAATTTTCCTAAATGAAGAATGCCTATTTTAGGAGAATAATTTTCCTTGTTATTGCTATTTTATTTATCTACTCAGCGTATTGGCTTTTCATCTCAGTTCAATTTAAAACTCAAATAAAAAATAATCTAGATAATATGAATAGTAGTTACAGCAATATATCAATATCAGGTTACCCGTATAGAATGAGTGCTCTTATTAATGACTTAATGTTCAGTAAATTTGAAAACAATTTTTTATCTAATATTAATTTTCATGATGTCAGAATTGATATGAACCCATTTCAAATTGATACTTTATATTTAAGAAGTAACCAAGTTGAAGGTTCAGATATAGCTAATAGCTTAGAATCTCTTTTTGATTTTAAAAACCTTCAGGGCAAGATAGTTTTGAATGAAGGCATAGTTATGAAACTTTTGTTGATATCTGATTACCTTGATTTGAATTATAATAAATATAAAGTTGGCACAATCAATCAACTTTTAATGAGGATAGATTTAGACGACCAGTCAGTTTACAAGATTGATTTTTCAGGGATTGCAAATGATTTCCTCAACTCATATATCGGAAAGACTAAGGTAAGTATTAATGGTGAAATTTCATCGATTACTTACAATGGCAGTTTACAGGTTGATATTATAGAAAATGAAAATCAAAATAAATTATTCAGTGCGCCTTTAACTGTTAATAATGGAAAAGTGTCATTACTGTTTATGCCCTTATTAGATTTGAAGGACTTATCTTTTTTTTGATCTGCCAAAATCAGCATCTACAGTATCTTGTCCTGCTGAAATTATTTTGTCTCGTACTTTTCTTGTTTTTGAAAAGAGTTTATGTAGACTTTTGCCGTCTTCCCAACGAATTGATTTTTGTAAAGCAGTTAAATCCTCTGTAAATCTACTAATCATCTCCAACACAGCTTCCTTATTATTAAGAAATATATCTCTCCACATCGTTGGATCAGATGATGCAATTCTAGTAAAGTCTCTAAAACCACTGGCACTATACTTAATGATGTCAGACTTTGTTACATTCTCGAGATCTGCAGCAGTAGATACAATATTATAAGCAATTAAGTGAGGTAAATGAGAAGTGATTGCCATTACTCTGTCATGTCTTTGAGGGGACATTACCTCAACATCGCTTCCTAATGATTTCCAAAGATTTTTTACTTTATTAATATGACTTTTTTTATTGTTTTTAAGTGGAGTGATTATGCACCACCTGTCATCAAATAATTCTGCAAACCCAGCACTTGGGCCACTTTTTTCTGTTCCAGCTATAGGGTGAGCGGGTATAAAAATATCATCATTACTTAAGAGAGGAATTATTTCGTTAATAGTTTTTTCTTTTGCAGAGCCGACGTCAGAGATAATTGTGCCTTTTGATATGTGAGGTATAATTTTTTTTATTATATTTGAATAACTACTTAAAGGAGTACAAATAATTATCAAATCTGACCCTCTTACAGACTCCTCTAATTTATTACTTACCTTATCAACTAAGTTGAGTCTTTTAGATGTATTTCTGGTTTTAGAAGATCTGGAGTAACCCACTGTTTTAGAAGAGATTTTATTTTTCTTTATAGACAGTGCTAGTGATGAACCAATCAAACCTAGCCCAACGATAGTAATTTGCTTAAATAGTTTTTTCTTATTTGTCATTTATAAAAATCTTTGAAAGCCTTTATAACTTTCTTATTTTCGTTTGCTGTACCAATTGAAACCCTTACACAGCTTGGTAACTTATATTTGTCCATTAACCTAATAATAATTGATTTAGATAAAAGATACTTATTTAGTCTAGATACAGATTTTCCTACATCTATAAGTAAAAAGTTAGCTCTACTATCATAAACTTTTATAGGCAGTTTACTTAACTCTTTATTCATAATGTCGAGCCACAATGTATTATGTTTTTTTGAATTGCTTGTATATTTTTTGTCTTTCAATGCTTGAATTCCTGCAACTTGTGCCAATTGGTTCACATTAAAAGGTCCTCTGACTTTGTTCATAGAACTAATAATATTACTGTGAGCATAACACCAGCCTAGTCTAAGAGAAGCTAGTCCATATATTTTAGAAAATGTACGTGTAACAATTACATTATTGTTTTTTTGAGCAAATTCAAGTCCATTTGAGTAATCATTATCAGTCATGTACTCAGCGTATGCTGCATCAATTATAATCATAATTTTTTTTGGAATTTTTTTAATCATCACTGCGAGATCTTTTTTTGATAAATAAAAACCTGTAGGATTATTAGGCTGTGCAATAAAAATCATCTTTGTTTTTTTAGTGATAGATTTTAATAAACTTTCTAAATCCACCCGAAGATTTTTTGTTGCTGATCTCTTAATAACTCCACCACTTATTTTGGAATAGATTTCGAACATTAAAAAGCTATGCTTAGGAACAATAACCTCATCACCTTTGTTTAAAAATAATTGACATGCAATACCAAGTATCTCATCTGAACCATTTCCAACAAAAAGATTGCTGCTCTTTAATTTGAAACTTTTAGATATAGCTTCTTTTAACTCAATACAATTACCGTCAGGATATTTATTCGTCTTAAGTCGGCTTTCTGAAATTGCTTTCTTTACACTAACACTGGGTCCAAAAGGTGACTCATTAGAAGACACTTTGACTACATCTTTTTTGCCTGGAATTGATGAGATTCCACCTTCATAGATATTAATATTTTTTAAATTTTTCATATAATAATTCGGTATAAATAGGTGAATATTGTTTATTTTGAAAGAAAATCTTTGAAATATTTAATCTTCTAATTTGACATTACTGATTTGAATATATAATACAGTGACTGCGCCGATTTGAGCACAGCTTGCGGGCGCTGTAAAAATGCAGCTAAAGAGGTATATAAACCACCAAACTTAGTTGTTAGGTGGTTTTTTTTTGGGTTAAACAAATGAGTGAAAACAAAATAGTTGAATTAGCAAAAGAACAAGCTCTTGTATTGGATTGTGGTAAATCACTGAAAAGCATTAAAACAGCTTATACAACTTACGGTAAATTAAACGCCGCTAAGGATAATGCTATTTTGATTTGTCATGCTCTTACTGGCGATCAGTATGTTGCAAGCAATCACCCAATTACAAAAAAAGAGGGATGGTGGTCATATATTGTTGGTCCTGAAAAACCAATTGATACAAATAAATTTTTTGTAGTCTGTCCTAATGTTATTGGTGGCTGCATGGGTTCAACTGGTCCAAAGGAAGTAAATTCAGAAACTGGTAAAGAATATGGTACAGATTTTCCAGTTATTACAATCGCTGATATGGTGAGAGCTCAAAAACTTCTTATCGACTATTTAGGTATTGAAAAAATATTTTGTGTGACAGGTGGATCTATGGGCGGAATGCTAGTTCTTGAATGGCTATCAAAATTTCCTGAGATGGTACATTCTGCTATTCCAATTGCAACTGCGACAAATCATTCAGCACAGAATATTGCATTAAATGAGCTTGCTAGACAATCCATTATGGCTGATCCAAATTGGAATTCAGGTAATTATTATAATTCTGACAATAAACCTTTAAAAGGTCTATCAGTTGCGAGAATGGCTGCCCATATCTCTTATCTATCTAAAGACGCTCTGCATAGCAAGTTTGGAAGAAATCTGCAAGATAAGAATAGTTTAGATTATTCTTTTGATGCTGATTTTCAAATTGAAAGTTATTTAAGGCATCAAGGATTTACATTTGTAGACCGCTTTGATGCTAATAGTTATTTATATATTACTCGTGCAATGGATTATTTTGACGTTTCGTCAAGTAATAATGGCTCACTAATTGAATCATTTAAAAACACAAACTCAAAAGTTTTGTGTATTTCTTTTACAAGCGATTGGCTTTACCCAACCTCAGAGAATAAAAAAATTGTAAAAGTATTTAATACTTTAGGAATAAATGTAAGTTTTATTGAGATTGAAACAGACGGTGGACATGACTCATTTCTACTTGAAGAGCCTAAGCTTTTTGAAGCTATGCAAGGATTTATTAAATCAACTTATGAAAATTTATGAGCTTAATTAATGAAAAAAAAGACTTTAAGATCATTACTGATTTAATACCAGCTAAGTCATCTGTTATTGATGTAGGCTGTAACGACGGTTCTTTGCTTGAATTCTTGAAAGAAGAAAAAAATATTGATGGTAGAGGCATGGAGATTGATCAACAAAAAGTTCAACTCTGTCTTTCGAAAGGAATTTCTGTTATCGAAGGTGATGCTGATTTAGACTTATATGATTATCCAGATAATTTGTTTGATTACTCGATACTTACTTACACCTTACAGGCAACAAAAAGTCCAAAAAATGTTTTGTCAGAATTAGTTAGAATTTCAAGCAAAGCAATAATCTCTTTTCCTAATTTTGGTCACTGGAAAATTGCTTCAAGCCTATTACTTAAACGAAAAATGCCTATAAGTGAGAAATTAAGTTACTCTTGGCATGAAACTCCCAATCTTCACTTCTGTACCATAAATGATTTCATTGATTTATGTGATGAAGTAGGAATTAGAATTGAAAAGCAAGCAAATTTAAAAACAAACAAACTAAATAAATTTAATGGAAAAAATCTTTTGAATAGTTATTTTAATGAAGTTGGTTTATTTTTAGTTTCTAAAATAAAAAATTAATATGTTTAAAACTCTCATTGTTAAGTGCCTATCCGATAATTACGCATATGTATGCTATAATGAAAATAATGAAGCATTTGTAGTTGATCCATCTGAAGCTAGCCCTGTCATTGATTGCTTGGAAAAAAATAATTTAAAATTAAAATATATTTTAAATACTCATCATCATTTTGATCATGTTGGTGGAAATTATGAACTTAAAGAAAAATATAAATGTAGTATTGTAGGTAGTGAAAAAGATAAAGATAGAATTCCTGGCATCGATATTCACCTTAAAGAGGGAGACAAGTGGCATTTTGGCGATATAGAGTCTGAGATTTTTGAAATTTCAGGCCACACAGTTGGTCATATTGCATTTTATTTTCATAGAGAAAAGTCAGTTTTTACAGGCGATACTCTGTTTTCTCTTGGCTGTGGAAGACTGTTTGAGGGCACTCCTAAAATGATGTGGGAATCACTTAAAAAAATCAGGGATCTGCCTGATGAAACAAAAATATATTGTGGTCATGAGTATACTTTGAGCAATGCCAAATTTATCTACTCAATTTTGCCTAGCGATGAGTTAAAAGGTAAAATTAATGAATTGGAAAATTTATATTCAAAAAATTTATCCTCGATACCTTCAACAATTCAAGAGGAAAAGAAATTGAATATTTTTTTACAAGCAGATAATAATCAAATTAGCGAAGCTTTAGGCCTTATAGAAAAAAGTCCTGAGACCGTATTCACCCATATACGAAATCTTAAAGATAATTTTTAAGAGAAGTACTGACCACCATTTGCAGATATGGTTGAACCAGTTATAAACCCAGCATCATCGCTTGCAAGGAAGGTAACAATTCTTGATACTTCATCAACTGTACCTAACCGGCCTATTGGAATTTGAGCAAGAATTCCTTCCATGACTTTTTCTGGGGTATCAGCAAGTAATTCGGTGCTAATATAACCTGGTGCAACAGCATTGACGGTTATGTTCTTTCTTGCTGTCTCTTGGGCAAGTGCTTTAGTAAAACCAATTACTCCTGCTTTTGCAGCACTATAGTTAACAACACCCATTTGACCCTTTTGACCATTAATTGATGAAATCGAAATAATTCTTCCAAATCCTTTTTCTCTCATGCCATCAAGTACACATCGTGTCATATAAAAAACTGAGTCTAAATCAACTCTGATGACATCATCCCATTGCTCAATTGTCATCTTGTGTGTCATTGCAGCTTTAGTAATTCCAGCATTGTTTACTAGGATGTCAACAGCTCCTAATTTTTCAACTACTTGTTTAACGCCATCTTCACATGCAGCTGGATCAGCTACATTCCATTTAAAGACCTCTACTCCATTTTCAGATGAAAATTTTTCTGCAGCCTCAGAATTTGAACCGTATGTTGCTGCAACTTTACATCCACTATTCTTTAGCGCTATGGATATTGCTGCACCAATACCTCTTGTTCCACCAGTTACTAATGCTACTTTTGTCATAATATTCTCCTTTTTATCTTTCAACACATAAAGCGACACCCATGCCGCCGCCAATGCATAGTGTTGCAAGGCCTTTTTTCGCATCTTGTCTCTTCATTTGATTTAATAATGTCACTAAGATTCTTGCTCCAGAAGCACCGATTGGATGGCCAATTGCAATAGCTCCACCATTGACATTTACTTTAGATGTATCCCAGCCCATTTCTTTATTTACTGCACATGATTGGGCTGCAAAAGCTTCATTTGACTCGATCAAATCTAAGTCAGCAACACTCCATCCAGCTTTCTCTAAGGCTTTTCTACTGGCCGGTATTGGACCAGTGCCCATTATTGAAGGATCAACTCCAGCACTTGCCCATGAAACAATACGAGCGATAGGTTCTATATTTTTTTTCTTAACTTCTTCTCCAGACATAACAGTCATTGCCGCAGCACCATCGTTAATTCCACTCGCATTGGCCGCTGTTACAGTACCTTCTTTTGAAAAAGCTGGTCTTAGAGTCGCAAGTTTTTCTAACTGTACATTATCCTTAATGTATTCATCGCTATCAAAGACAACAGTTTCTTTTCTTGTTTTTATTTCAACTCCAACAATTTCATCTTTAAATATACCTTCAGATTTTGCCTTGCTTGCTCTCTTTTGAGACTCAACAGCAAATTCGTCTTGTTGATCACGAGTTATTTGCCATTGTTGAGCAACATTCTCAGCTGTTGTACCCATATGATAACCATTGAAAGCATCCCAGAGGCCGTCTTTAATCATTGAGTCCACCATTTGGTTATCTCCCATTTTTGTTCCATTTCTTAAATGAGAACAATGAGGAGATTGACTCATAGACTCCTGGCCGCCAGCAACAATAATATTTGCATCATTGTTCATGATCGCTTGATACGCTAGTGCCACGCTTCTTAGTCCGGATCCACACACTTGATTTACAAGCCAAGCTGGCGTTTCCTTATTTAAACCTGCATTTATTGCCGCTTGTCTTGCTGGATTCTGGCCAGTCGCGGCCGTTAATACTTGACCTAGTATAACTTCCTCTACCTCAGAAGCCTCAACATTAGACCTACCGATAGCTTCTTTAATTACAATTTTGCCCAAGTCATGAGCAGGCATGTTTGCTAATGATCCATTGAAAGAACCGACAGCTGTTCTAACAGCGGATGTGATAAAAACTTCATTCATAAATGTACCTCTTTAAGCGCCAATATCTGGCAAATTTTCCGATCTGAGGGGATCAAGATAACTTGCCGACTGTATTTTGCAACTATTATTTAAGGTTATCATCATAGGATTCCCTGTGGGAATTTCTAAATTCACTATTTCATTGTCTGAAACAGAAAAAAGATATTTGCAAAGAGCACGCAAGCTGTTTCCATGTGCCGAAATAATAGTAGTATTTTTTAGTACTATTGGCTTTATGTTATTCTCCCAATAGGGAATTACCCTCTCATAAGTATCTGCTAAACATTCTGTTAAAGGTAAATTTGTAATTCCCTTATATAAAGGATCAAGTTTTGGGTTCATCTCACTATCAGCATTTAACGCTGGTGGAGGAGTGTTATATCCTCGGCGCCATTTAAGAAATTGTTCTTCTCCATATTTCTCTTTAACTTCATCTTTATTTAAACCTTGAAGAGCACCATAGTGTCTTTCATTTAATTCCCACGCATAATTTACTTCTACATCGTTTAATTTTAAATTTTTTACTATTATGTTCAGAGTTTCTTGAGCTCTCTTTAGGTAAGAAGTAAATGCTACTGTTGGTTTAAGATTTACTTTTGAGATTAAATCAGCGGCCTTTAATGCTTCACTTGTTCCTTCAGAGTCTAAATCAACATCAACCCAGCCAGTAAAAGTATTTTTTTTATTCCAAACACTTTTACCGTGCCTGATTAATATTAACTGATTAGACACTAAGAATTTACTTGATTAACAATTTTGTTGTTAAGAAGATAATCAGCTATTTGTTCTGCTATCTGTACAGCAACTTTTTCTTGAGCTTCAGCTGTGCTTGCTCCAATGTGTGGGGTCATTACAACATTATGCATCCCACTAAAAATACTATCTGTTTGTGGCTCAGTTTCATAAACATCACACCCATACCCAGCTAGGCCATCTTGATCTAAGGCTAATTTGACATCATATTCATTTACAATGCCGCCTCTTGCGCAATTAATAATAATCGCAGTTTTTTTCATTTTAGTTATTGACTCACTGTTGACCATATATTTTGATTTATCTGATAATTTATTGTGAAAAGTAATAATATCTGATTGTGCAATTAATTCATCAAAGGAAAGATTACTTATACCGTATTTACTTTCATCACCAGTTGATAGTGAAGAACTATTTACAACGACATTCATGCCATAAGCTCTTGAAATTTCACAAATCTTCTTTCCTATATTTCCAAATCCCACAACACCAATTGTCTTTCCAAGCATTTCAGAGCCAATAAATTTCTTTTTTTCCCATTTTTTATTGTGCATCGATTGATTAGCATTTGTTATATTTCTCATTAATGCATGAATGATAGAGAATGTGAGCTCAGCGGTAGCCTGAACATTTCCAAGTGGAGTATTCATCACCACTATATTTTTCTTTGATGCCGCCTCAAGGTCAACGTTATCAACGCCAACTCCAGGTCGACCAATGACTTTTAAATTTCCAGCACTTTCAATAATTTTTTTGGTAACTGTAACAGCTGATCTTATAACAAGACCTGAGTAATTTCCAATTTCAGCACAAATTTCGTCTTCACTCAATCCGACCTTTTGATCATATTCTATTTTATATTTTTCAAAAACTCTAAATACAGCATCAGATACATTGTCTGCAATTAAAACTTTATTCATTTTTGAAAGCTTGATTTTACAGATGAATATGCCCAATCAATCCATGGAAGAACCATTTCAACGTTTTTATTTTCAACCGTAGAGCCTCCCCAAATTCTAATTCCTGGTGGAGCTGTTTTGTATGAGTTTAAATCATAACCAGCTTCATTAGTTTCTAATTGGGAACATACTTCAGCCATAAACTTTTTTTGATCATCACTATTCAAAGATTTAAACCACTCATCTTTAGGTATGATACATATAGACGTACAGGACCTTGTTTTCGGATCCTTCGCTAAAAACTCAAAATTTTCATTTGTTTCAATCCAATCACTTACTATTTTTAAGTTGTTTTCAGATATTTCTATTAATTTTGAAAGTCCACCAATTTCATTGGACCAATTAAGAGAGTTTAAAACATCCTCTACACTTATCATTGAGGGTGTATTAATTGTGGCGCCAGAAAAAATTCCCGAGATTAATTTTTGATTTTGCGCCAATCTAAATACTTTTGGAATAGGCCATGGTGGCGTAAAGCTTTCAAGCCGCTCTACAGCCCTTGGTGATAAAATTAACATCCCATGAGCAGCTTCACTGCCTAGAACTTTTTGCCATGAATATGTAACTACATCAAGTTTTGGCCAATCCATTTCCATTGAAAATACTGCAGAGGTGGCATCACAAATAGTTAATCCCTTACGATCGTCACTTATCCAATCAGTATTTTTAATTCTTACTCCTGCAGTGGTCCCATTCCAAGTGAATACAATATCATTGTCAGGATTACTTTTCGAAAAGTCAGGTATATCTCCATAGTCTGCTTTAACTAGAATTTTATTATCAAGAGGCAGTTGTTCACCGGCATCAATATTCCAATCATGTCCAAAGTTTTCCCAAGAATATACCTCAACACCTCTCTGACCCAACATGCACCACATAGCCATCTCTACCGCACCTGTATCCGAAGCAGGTACAATTCCTATTAAGTAATCGTCAGGTATTTGGAGAATTTCTCTTGATTTATTAATGACCTCTTGTAATTTTTTAACTGCTGCACCTGAACGATGTGATCTTGATAACGCTGCATCTTTTAACCTGTCTAATGACCATCCAGGGGGCTTAGCACAAGGTCCAGAAGAAAAGTAGGGGTAATGCGGTTTTGATGTTGGTTTTTCCATTTTTATATATCCATTAATAAATTTACCAAGCCATCTGCTGGCTTAGGATCAAAGTAAGTAGATTTTTTAGGCACTGTCTTACCTCTATCCGCTATGGACATTATCTTTTTCATCGGCATTGGGCAAATGAAAAATCCAATATCAGCCCTTCTTGAGTCTACCTCTTTCATTAATTTTTTATGAACGCTGAGGCCGGGCAGATTAATAACGGAGATAAGGGAGTTGTTCTGATTTTTATTAGCGATATTTTTTATAATTATTTTTTCAACTATATCTACATCAGTCTCATATTTAGAATATATTTTAGGATCTGATCTAAGCGATACACTATACCAAGATTTGTTCAAATATATCATCAGATCACCAGGTTTAACAGGGTTTTGAAACCTAGATTTTTTTGAGATCATGAATTTTTTATTTAATGATCCTATAAATTTTTTCGAATTAAATTTATTAAACTTTGCTAATCGATGAAAACTTAGAATATTAACTGACTGCTCATCAAAAATTGCTGTTAAAAGATTTATCTTCTTTTTTTTACTCGAACCAGTATTAATTTTTTTGTCAAGGTTCTCAATTGCATCAAATCGATGATGCCCATCAGCGATATAATATTGTTTAATGCTGGATAATTTTTTTGCAATTAAATTAATATCTTTAGTATTATCAACTTTCCATAATGAGCGAGTTGTGCCGCCAGCAGACTTATATTTATAAAGTGGTTTTTTAATTTTATATTTTGAAAAAATCAAATTCATATTAATTTTATCTTTATATGAAAGATAGACAGGGCCAATTTGCATCTTAGTGTGCTCTATTGTCTCTAATATAGAATTTGAACGAGCCTTATAAATTGCTTCGTGTTTTAAAATTCTTTTATTTCTTCTATCAAATTCAATTGATGCTACTATGCCGAACTGATTTTTATCATATTTATTTAGTCGGTATACGTAGAAAGACTCACTTTTTTCTTGGATAATAATTTTATTTTTAATCATTGCATCTAAATGATCAAAGGCATGCTTTTTAGAATTTTTTTTAGATATATTTGGATAAAATGCTTTGGGACTTACAACATTAAGAAAATTGTACTCAGATTGATTTAATATTTTTTTTAACTGCTTGTCTGTTAGATTATCAAATGTTGGTAAGACCACTTCTTCCAAACGTCGCTTCAATGGCCTATATGCCTTAAATGGTTTTACCAAAAATACCATAATCGAATAAATTAATTAAAATTGAACTAGCAAGATATATTTTTGTATATTTTATGCTTAAAAACCATTGATTTTAAGTTTTTTTTAACAAAATTATGGCTATTGACAGCAGAAAAGTGGGGTATATATTCAGCCAGACTTAAAATCAAAAAATCAAAATTATTATGTTTGCAATAATCTCAACTGGTGGGAAACAATATAAAGTAAGCCAGGACACCGTTCTAACAGTTAACAAGCTTGAAGGCAAAGATGGTGACAAAATTACAATAAATGAGGTATTGTTCGCTTGTAATGGCGATCAATTTTCTGTTGGTTCTCCTCAAATTGATGGAGCCAAAGTTAGTGCTGAGATAGTAAAGCAAGATCGCGATAGAAAAATATTAGTATTTAAGAAAAAGAGAAGAAAAAACTACAGAAGACTTAATGGACATAGGCAGGATATTACTTTCTTAAAAGTTAATTCATTGGACATACCAGGATTTGCTGCAGTGAAAACAACCAAGAAAGCTTCTGCAAAAGAGAAAATTAAAGGTGAAGAAGTGGCTGTGAAAAAAAAGGCAGTAGCAAAGAAAAAGACAACAAAGAAAAAGGGTGAATAAGAATGGCTACTAAAAAAGCTGGTGGTTCGTCGAGAAATGGAAGAGATTCCGCAGGTCGAAGATTAGGAATTAAGAAGTACGGCGGTGAACAAGTTATACCAGGCAATATTATAGCAAGACAAAGGGGCACTAAATGGCACCCAGGTGAAAATGTTGGCTTGGGTAAAGATCATACAATTTTTTCACTAGTTGATGGAATCGTAAGATTTGGAAAAAAGAAAAATGGCAGAACATTTATTTCTGTTGATCCCAAAAAATAAAAAGTAAAAAACTTTTTCATAAATTATATTTCAAAAAAATGAAGTTCATTGATGAAGCTAAAATCTTTGTAAAAAGTGGCGATGGCGGCGATGGTTGCCTGAGTTTTAGAAGAGAAAAATATATTGAATTTGGAGGACCTGATGGTGGTAATGGGGGTAAGGGAGGAGATATTATTATTGAGGGTACCAAATCATTGAATACCTTAGTGGATTATAGATTCCAAAAACACTTCAAAGCTCAAAAAGGTCGAGGTGGCGCAGGTAGAAACAGAACAGGTGCTGCAGGCAAGGATATGATTTTAAAAATTCCTGTAGGAACTGAAATCTTACAAGATGACGAAATTCTTGCAGATATAATAAATGATGAAAAAATGATTCTTTTCCCAGGTGGAGAAGGAGGTAAAGGAAACATTAATTTTAAATCTTCAACAAACAGAGCGCCAAGAAAAACAACTCCTGGTGAAAAGGGCTATGAGGCAGAGGTTGTTCTAAGGCTTAAAATTCTAGCAGACGCAGGCTTGGTTGGGTTTCCCAATGCAGGAAAATCAAGTTTATTGAGAAAGATTTCAGCTGCTAAACCCAAGGTTGCTGATTATCCATTTACAACTCTTGACCCAAAATTGGGAGTTGTTCGAAAAGGTGATGAAGAGATTGTAGTAGCAGACATACCCGGATTAATTGAAGATGCACATGTTGGCAGTGGGCTTGGATTTAAATTCCTTAAACATATTGAAAGATGTCATTCATTAATTCACGTGATAGATATCTCAAATGAAAATTTATTAAAATCATACAATACAATTATAAACGAATTGAAAAGTTATGATGAAGATTTGGTCAATAAAAATAAGATTATTGTACTAAATAAATGTGACTTACTTAAAAAAGAAGAAGTAGATAAAATAAAAATAGATTTTGAAAATTTTATAAACTTAAAGGTACATTTAATTTCTACAATATCTGGGGAAGGCATTGACCATTTAATAAATGAAATTTTGAATTTAAAAAATATATGAAACTAGAAGATACAAAAAGAATTGTAATAAAAATTGGTTCAGCCATTTTATTTGATCCCATATCTGGAAGTTTAAATAAAGACTGGCTCAACAGTCTTGCTGAGGATGTAAAATTTCTACGAGAAAGAGAAAAAGAAGTCATTATTGTTTCTTCTGGTGCAATAGCAATGGGCGCAAAAGACTTAAATCTTGATATGAAAAATATGAAATTAGATATGAACCAAGCCGTATCGTCCGTAGGTCAAATACATTTGATGAGCTCATTTAAAAATGCTTTTGAACAAAATGAAATAAAAATTTCTCAAATCTTACTTACTCTTGATGATACAGAACAAAGAAGAAGGTCAATTAATGCAAGAAGAACTATTGATACGCTACTTAAACTTGGAATAGTTCCAATTGTTAATGAAAACGATACAATAGCAACGACAGAAATAAGATATGGTGATAATGATCGGTTGGCCTCTAGAGTCGCTCAAATATCAAGCTCTGATTGTTTAATTCTCTTATCAAATATCAATGGACTTTATTCAGCTGACCCTACTAACGGGGAAGATATAAAATTAATCCCTTCTGTAAATGAAATTGATCAAGATATAGAAAAAATGATCGGAGAATCAATATCTGAATACGGGAAAGGTGGTATGAAAACAAAAATACAAGCAGCAAAAACTGCTATGCTATCTGGTTGTCATCTGGCTATTACAAACGGGTCCATAATGAAGCCCATAAGATCACTTTTTGAAGGCAGGCCCTGTACATGGTTTGAACCTAATAAATCACCTATGGCTGCAAGAAAACAATGGATTGCTGGAACAATGAATCCTGTAGGAAAACTAGTAATTGATCAAGGGGCTGCAGATGCACTAAAAAAAGGAAGTAGTTTGCTTCCTGCTGGAGTAAAAATGATTGAAGGAGTCTTTGAACGAGGAGATGTGATCGAAGTTTGCTCTGAGGATAACAAAAAGATTGGGATTGGCCTTGCAGGATACTCATCAACAGCAAGCAAATCTATTATGGGACATAAAAGTGATGAAATAGCAAATATATTAAGCTACTCTTATAGAGAAGAAATGATACATAAGGATGATTTGGTATTGTTATGAGTCTTGAAAATGAACTAGATAATTTAGGTAAAGAAAGCGTTGTTGCCTCTCAAGAAATCAAATCCTTGAGTAAGCATGAAAAGAATGAACTTTTAAAAGCTATCATAGAATCTTTAAAAAACGATAAAGATCTAATTCTTAAAGCTAATAAACAAGACATCGAGGAATCTCAAAATAAATTATCCAATGCAATGATTGACCGCTTGATGCTTGATGATCAAAGATTTGAGGGTATTTTAGAGTCAATAAAAAATGTGATTTCTCTTGATGACCCTACTGGAAATATTTTATTTACCAATGAAAGACCTAACGGAATGATTGTTGAAAGAGTGTCTGTTCCACTTGGAGTTATTGGGATTATATATGAAAGCAGACCAAATGTAACAATTGACGCTACTGTACTATGTCTAAAAGCAGGAAATAGTGTGATTCTCAGAGGTGGTTCTGAGTGCTTCAATACAAATACAGCCATGGTCAACTCAATGCAAAAAGCTATGCGATCAAAATCTGTAAGTGAAAATATAGTTCAGTATGTAAATACAACCGACAGAGCGGCTGTTGATTATATGCTATCTAAAATGGATAAATATATTGATGTAATTGTCCCTCGAGGCGGTAAAGGTTTAGTCAAAAAAGTTCAGGATACTGCAAAAATTCCAGTTATTGGTCATCTTGATGGCATATGTCATCTTTATGTTGATGAAACATCCGATCCAGATGTTGCAAGTAAAATTGTAGAGAATGCAAAATTAAGAAGAACTGGTATTTGTGGTGCCGCTGAAACAGTTCTTGTAGACGAAAAGTGCATTGATAGTCATTTAGGTAAAATAATAGAAACTCTCATAAAAGGTGGTTGTGAAGTGAGAGGTGATAGCATATGCATGAATTATTCCGATAAAATAAAAGAAGCGACTGAAATTGATTGGGAAACTGAATATCTTGAAGCAATTATATCTATCAAAATTGTAAAGGATGTCGATGAAGCAATTGATCATATAGCTAAATATGGATCAGGACACACAGAAAGTATAATTTCCGAAAATAAAAATAATGTCGAAAAATTTTTAAACTCAGTAGGTAGTGCAATTGTAATGCATAATGCGTCTACTCAGTTTGCTGATGGCGGAGAATTTGGCCTTGGTGCAGAAATTGGAATAGCAACGGGCAAGCTGCATGCAAGAGGTCCTGTGGGGCTTGAAGGTTTGACAACCTATAAATATATTGTTCGTGGAAGTGGGCAGGTAAGACCATAAATGAAAGTAGGAATTTTAGGTAGTTCATTCAATCCTCCACACAAAGGTCATTTAGAAATATCAAATCGAGCATTAAGAACTTTTAGTTTGAACGAAGTTTGGTGGCTTATAACTAAGGTCAATCCATTAAAAAACTCCTCAGATTATATTTCATTAAATGAGCGCAAAAGTAAAATTGATGAAATCATCAAAAATGAGAATATTAAGTTCAAATATTATGAAGAAGAGACAAATTCTAACTATCTCATAGACAATCTTAAATATATAAAAGAAAAATTTTCAAAAGATACTTTCATTTTTCTTATGGGAAGTGACTCACTTAATGAAATGCATGAATGGAAAGAATACAAGAATATATTTAATCAAATGCCTATTGCTGTATTCAATCGACAAGATAATGAATATCAATCGCTAAACTCAAAAGCGGCCAAAACATTTGAAAAATATCGAGTAGATGAACTTTCCGGTAGCTCAATATTTACCAAAGTACCCTGCTGGACATTTATCAAAGATTTTGATGAAAATGTTTCGTCGACAGAAATTAGGTCTAAAATTGACTAGTATACTCAAAGATATTCTAAACGAATTAGAAGACAGTAAAGCTTCAGATATAGTTTCAATTAATATTTCAAAAAAAACATCACTAGCTGATTACCTGGTATTTGCAACAGGAACTTCCAATCGGCACATTAATTCGATTTCACAATCAGTTAATAAAAAATTAAAGAAATTAAATATAAAAAATCCTTCTATTGAGGGAAGCAATGATAGTGGTTGGGTCGTTATTGATAGTGGAGATGTAATAGTGCATTTATTTAAAGATGAGATAAGGAAGTTTTATAATCTTGAAAATATGTGGTCAACAGAAATAGAATAATAGATGTAATGTCATGGACATTGAGATTTTATATCATGATAAATTTAAATTTGAGCAAGAAGAGTATCTATTTAAAATGTACTTAAATCGTATTAGAAAAATATCTAATAATCTTATAACTAAAATTAAAACTGAAAAGGTTAATGATAGGTCTCTAATAAAGAAAATAAAATTAAAAAAAGGGAATGAAGCAATAATATTACTTGATGAAAAAGGTGAAGTAGTCACAACTGACAAATTCAAACATTTATTATTTGAAACCTCCTTGAGTAAAATATTGTTTGTAGTTGGAGGGACTGATGGATTTAGTAAGGAGATAAATAATTTGTGCAATAAGCGGATATCACTCAGTAAAATGACACTTACACACTCTTTTGCTGCTATTATTTTATTAGAACAAATTTATAGATCTGTTACTATTAAAATTAATCATCCTTATCACAGAGCATAGAATGAAACTATTTTTTACTTTTATTTTTTTTATATCTTCTTTTTTTAGTTTTAATTATTTATCAGCAAACAATCAGGATCTTTACAAAAAATTAGAGGTCTTTGGTGATGTATTTGACATTATAAAACAGGATTATGTAGAAGAGATCAATGATGAAGAAGTAATTGAATATGCTATCAATGGAATGCTTCAATCGCTTGATCCCTTCTCAAGTTATATGGCCTCAGAAATATATTCTGACATGCAGGAAGAAACCAAAGGTAAATTCGGTGGACTTGGTATTGAGGTGACTATGGAAAATGGTTATGTCAAAGTTATTTCACCCATTGATGATACGCCGGCAGCAAAGGCTGGCGTAAGACCTGGTGATTACATTACGCATATTGATGACGTCGATGTTCTTGGATTAACTCTTGCTGAAGCTGTTGAACTGTTAAGGGGTCCTGTCGGGAAGTCTCTTACTATCACCGTTGTTAGAATCGGTGCAGAGGATCCTCTAAATATTGAGTTAAAACGGGCAATAATTACAGTTCAAGCAGTAAAATTTCGGCCGGAAGGAAACATAGGCTATATCAGACTGATCTCATTCAGTGAACAGGCAGATAAAGGAATAAAGAACGCTATAAAAGAATTAACCGCTAGTATAGGAAGTGAAAATATTGAGGGGTTTATTTTAGATTTAAGAAATAATCCTGGAGGTCTATTAGATCAATCTGCAAAGGTCACAAATAATTTTTTAAGATCAGGTGAAATCGTTTCCATAAAGGGAAGAGATAAAAATGATATCTCAAGGTTTACTGCATCTGGTGGAGATATTGCAAGTGATAAACCTATGATAGTTTTAATTAATCAAGGATCTGCCTCTGCATCAGAAATTGTTGCTGGAGCTCTGCAAGATCATAAAAGAGCAATTATTATTGGTGAGCAATCTTATGGTAAGGGATCAGTTCAAACAATTTTTCCTCTAAAGGATTTAAGTGCAATTCGTATGACTACAGCTTTATATTATACACCTTCAGGGGATTCAATTCATAAAGTTGGTATAACGCCGGATATAGAAGTTGAATTTATTTATAATGAAGATGATAACGAACAAGATAATCAACTTGATTACGCCTTGGATCTCTTAAACAAAGACAGTGTTATAGAGTAAAGTCATATATCGAATGAACAAATACAAACCTGGCCTGCTTAAAGAAAAATACCGAAGAGGTGTAGGCATGATGATTATTAATAAAAATAAAGAAATATTTATTGGTCAAAGATTTGAAAAAGATAAATCCGCCTGGCAGATGCCTCAAGGAGGTATTGATAAGGGAGAAAAAACTATTGATGCTGTTATACGAGAGATGAACGAGGAAACTGGTATCAAAAAAAACTTTAAAATACTCTATGAAACTAAAATATGGCATTACTATAAACTGCCTATTTATTTACAGAAAAAATTATGGGGTGGAAAGTTTGTAGGGCAAAAGCAAAAATGGTTTTTGATTGATTTTAAAGGTAAGGACAGTGAAATTAATATACAAACAAAAAAGCCTGAGTTTAAAAAATGGAAATGGACTTCTTCGAAGAAAATGATGGAATTAATAGTGCCTTTTAAAAAAAAACTATATGCCAACGTGGTATCTGAAATGGTGGAAGAATTAAATAAGAATAATTAAGTTATTATTGACTTTACTACTCGCTCACAATTCCTTCAGCTACTACAAGCAACTTATTTTCCGAGAATTTTACAAACCCTTTTTCTACATTAAAAGAATTTGTATCTTTATCTGAGGTAACAACGATTGTACCTAGTCTGAGTGAAGTTATTATATTGGCGTGATTAGCTAAAAAGCCAATATCACCCTCTATACCTGGAACTACCACCATAGATGCTTCTCCATCTAGGTAGGTCTGCTCAGGCGTAACAACACTAAAATTAAATGAATCAGACACTTATTTAAGCCGCCTCGACTGCCATTTTTTCAGATTTTTTTATTGCCTCTTCTATTGTGCCTACCATGTAGAACGCTGCTTCAGGGAGATGATCATACTCACCCTTACAAATTGCATCAAAGCCTTTAATTGTGTCGTCTAATTCCACATAGATTCCTGGTGTTCCAGTAAAGACCTCTGCAACAAAGAATGGTTGAGACATGAACCTTTGAATTTTTCTAGCGCGCGAAACGGTCAACTTATCCTCCTCGGATAATTCGTCCATACCAAGAATCGCAATAATGTCTTGAAGTGACTTATATGTTTGTAAAACAGATTGAACATTACGAGCTACTCTATAATGCTCTTCACCAACAATACGCGGGTCAAGAATTCTAGAGGTACTGTCTAATGGATCAACGGCAGGATAAATTCCCAATTCTGCAATTTGTCTCGAAAGTACGGTTGTTGCATCCAAGTGAGCAAAAGATGTTGCAGGTGCTGGGTCTGTTAAATCATCAGCAGGAACATAAATTGCCTGCACAGAAGTAATAGATCCTTTATTTGTAGAAGTTATTCTCTCCTGAAGTGAACCCATATCTGTTGCTAATGTTGGTTGGTAACCAACCGCAGACGGTATCCTTCCAAGAAGTGCTGACACCTCTGATCCAGCTTGAGTAAAACGAAAGATATTATCAACAAAGAATAATACGTCTTGACCTTCCATATCCCTAAAATATTCAGCAACAGTAAGTCCAGTTAAAGCAACTCTTGCACGAGCTCCTGGAGGTTCATTCATTTGGCCAAACACTAGAGCACATTTGGAGTCTTTACCCTCAAGAGTATTCACACCTGATTCTAACATTTCATGATATAAATCATTTCCCTCACGAGTTCTTTCTCCTACACCAGCAAATACTGAGTACCCGCCGTGTGCTTTTGCGATGTTATTAATCAGCTCCATAATGATAACTGTTTTTCCAACTCCCGCTCCACCAAAGAGACCGATCTTCCCTCCACGTGAGTATGGTGCAAGTAAATCAACAACTTTAATTCCTGTTACAAGAATTTCTGTTTCAGTTGCTTGATCAACGAATTGAGGGGCATCTCTGTGAATTGCCCATCTATCAGAGGACTTAATTTCTCCTCTCTCATCAACTGGCTCACCAACTACGTTCATTATACGACCAAGAGTTTCTGGGCCTACTGGAACTTGGATTTGATTTCCAGTATCTACAACTTCATCTCCCCTAGTCATGCCATCGGTAGACTCCATTGCGATTGTTCTCACTGTTGACTCACCTAAGTGTTGAGCTACTTCGAGTACTACTTTTTTTCCCCCAACGTTACATTCCAATGCCGTAAGAATAGGAGGGAGATTGTCTTCAAATCTCACATCAACTACGGCTCCGATTACTTGCGAAATTGCTCCTTTATTATTAGTGGTCATATTGTACTCCTTTTTTAAACTGCTTCTGCTCCAGAAATTATTTCTATTAGCTCTTTTGTAATAACCGCCTGTCTTGAGCGGTTATAAAATAGTGTTAAATTATCAATCATATCTCCCGCATTTCTTGATGCATTATCCATTGCGCTCATTCTCGCTCCTTGTTCACTTGCAGCGCTTTCCAATAAAGCCTTAAATACTTGAACTGTAAAGTTGAGTGGCAAAATCTCATCAAGAATTTCACTTTCTCCGGGTTCAAATTCAAAAAAAGAGTCTTCTTTTCTTTCTTGATCTGATTCGTTGCTAATAATCTCAATTGGAATAACTTGTTGTTCTGTTGGTATTTGTGAAATTACAGATTTAAACTCATTATAAAAGATTGAACATTTATCAAACTCACCATCAAAAAACATCTTCACAACTTTATCAGAAATATTTTTTGCATCTTGATAAGTTATAGATTTTACTGCTCTCATATCGATGACTTCAGTAATCATCTCAGAATATTGTCTCTTTAAAATGTCATAACCTTTTTTGCCAACACATACAATTTTTACAGTTTTGTTTTGATCAATAAGATTTTCTATTTTATCCCTAAGAGTTCTTGTTACTATTGAATTAAAGCCTCCGCACAGACCTCGTTCAGAAGTGAAAAGTATCAACAGGTGAATTTGATCTTTTTCATCGCCTGTTAAAAGATTTCTGTCAGTTGATGAGGGTTTGTAGCCCTTTGATATAGACTCGATTAAATCTTTCATGCTATCAGAGTATGGACGACTTGACTCAGCAGCCTCCTGAGCTCTACGAAGTTTTGCAGCTGCAACCATTTTCATTGCCTTCGTAATTTTCTCTGTAGACTTTACACTTCCAATTCTTTTCTTAAGATCGTCTAAGTTAGGCATTTTTGTTTACTCTATCTGTTTTTTTTAAATTCTTCGATGATAGTACTTAACTTTGAAGCAATATCATCCTCAAGATTACCTGAGCTATTAATTGCTTCAATTATATCTCCATGTGAAGATTTAATGAGTTCAAATAGATCCTTCTCAAAATCTTTAATTAAATTCAGTTCTAAGTCATCGAGGTAACCATTAACACCCGTAAAAATTGAAACAACCTGTTCAGCGATCGTCATGGGTGAATATTGATTTTGTTTTAAGAGTTCAGTTAATTTAGAGCCTCGATTCAATAATTTTTGAGTTGATGCATCAAGGTCTGATCCAAACTGGGCAAATGCTGCCATTTCGCGATATTGAGCAAGCTCCAATTTAATTGAACCAGCCACCTTTTTCATTGCTTTTGTTTGAGCAGCAGAACCAACACGAGAAACACTTAGACCCACATTCACTGCAGGACGTATTCCTTGGTTGAAAAGTTCTGTTTCTAAAAAAATTTGTCCATCAGTTATCGAAATAACATTGGTAGGGATGAAGGCACTCACATCATTCGCCTGTGTCTCAATTACTGGCAATGCAGTTAGAGAACCTCCACCGCTTTCATCATTTAATTTTGCAGCTCGTTCAAGTAATCTACTGTGAAGATAGAAAACATCACCAGGAAAAGCTTCACGTCCTGGGGGTCTTCTAAGTAAAAGTGACATTTGACGGTAAGCAACTGCTTGTTTTGAAAGATCATCATAAATGATTAGAGCATGCATGCCATTGTCCCTAAAATATTCACCCATAGAACAGCCAGTATATGGTGCAAGGAATTGAAGTGGAGCTGCATCACTTGCGGTTGCGGCTACAACAGTTGTATACTCCATTGCTCCTGCATCCTCCAAAGTTTTTACAGTCTGAGCGATTGAGGATCTTTTTTGCCCGATACCTACATATATACAATACAGTTTTTTTGTTTCATCATCTGACTCATTTATTGTTTTCTGATTTATTATGGTATCAATTGCAATAGCAGTTTTTCCTGTTTGCCTGTCTCCAATAATTAATTCTCTTTGACCTCTTCCAACAGGTATAAGACTATCAATAGCTTTTAAACCTGTCTGCATTGGTTCCGACACTGATTTTCTTGGAATAATTCCTGGAGCTTTTACTTCAATTCTACTTCTATTTTCTGAGTCAATGTTACCTTTTCCATCTATCGGATTTCCTAACGCATCAACTACTCTACCTAGTAGTTCCTTACCTACTGGTACATCAACAATTGCATTAGTTCGCTTAACAGTGTCTCCCTCTTTAATGTTTGCATCACTTCCAAATAAAACTACACCAACATTATCATCTTCAAGATTCAAAGCCATTCCCTTAGTTCCATCGTCAAAGAGAACCATTTCACCAGCTTGAACATTATCTAATCCATATATTCTTGCAATTCCATCTCCGATTGATAATACCTGTCCAACTTCACTGATTTCAGAATCAGAACCAAAGTTTTTGATTTCTTCTTTTAAGATTTTTGATATTTCTGAAGGTTGTATATCCATTTAAGCGACCTCTTTCATTTTTTCTTTTAATAGTTGTAATTGGTTTTTAATACTGCTGTCAATCATTTGACTGCCAACTTGAATTTTTAATCCTCCGATTAGTTCTGGTTCGATATTTAATTGTATATTGAAGTCAGCGTTAAATTTATCTTTTAACTTTGAACTGATATCAGCTAACTGAGCATCAGTTAGCGCATAAGCAGAAGATACAGTTGCTACTCTTTCACCTTTTAGTGAAGCTAATAAGTTCTCAAATGTTCCTACAATTTCTAAGAGATAATTAACACGATTTTTTTTAACAATGACACCAATGAAATTTGATACAAGTTTTGATAATTCAATTTTTTCTGCGATAGTTTCAAAAAGTTTTATTTTATTTGATTTGCTTATTGAAGGGTTTAATATGACAGATAGAACTTTTTGATCTTCTTGTAAAATTTCCTTAATCCTCATTAATTCATTAGATACTGAATCTAATACTTTAGCCTCTTTGGCCAACTGAAACAACGCGTTAGCATACCGGTCAACAGCTGCTATTTGGTAAGTATTAACTTTTGACATTATCCATTAAATCTTTGAAATTTCAGTCATTGCGTACCATTAACTCTTACTTTTTTCAAGCATTGGAATGTCGCATTCACAACTAATTATACAAAGCTGTAGGGATCGATATCAACTGATATATTTACATTTGGAAGCGTCTTAGACCTGGACAGCCAAGTCTCAACAATTTTTTGCATATTTCTGGCTTTTTTATCATGTATTAAAAACCTTTGCCGATGACGTCCTTTTAATTTGGAAAGTGGTGCTGGGGCAGGTCCATAAACTTCTAATTCTGGGATCTTGGGAGTGGAACTATATAGTATACTGCATTGGCTTCTGACCCTCTCAATATTATTACCACTAACAATAATTGCTGCCATTTTTCCAAGAGGTGGAAGCTTATTATCAACTCGATAATTAATTTCATTTTCATAAAATTCATCTCTATTTAATGAGGACAGTGCTTGTATAGTTTCATTATTTGGATAATAAGTTTGTATGAATACCGATCCCTCCAATTCTGCCCTACCTGCTCTACCCGCAACTTGGTAAAGAGCTTGATAAGTTTTTTCCGAGGCTCTTAGGTCTCCTCCTCTAAGAGACATATCGGCATCAATTATGCCAACGCATGTCAAACGTGGAAAATGGTATCCCTTAGTAATCAATTGTGTTCCAATAATAATGTCATAATTATTTTCTTTGATTTCTCGAACACGCTTATCAAGTTCAATTTGTGATTTTATATGATCGCTCGAAAACAAACATATTTTAGCAATTGGAAATAATTTTGTAATTTCAGTATAAATTTTCTCTATACCGGCACCATAATCAATAAATTGTTGATCATCGTTATCACATGATGGGCAATTGAGTCCAAATGATTTAACGCTATGTCCACAATGATGACATAGTAGATTTTTATTTTTTATATGTTCTACAAGATAACTTGTACAATTCTTACACGTAAATTTATAACCACATGATTTGCATATGACTACAGGCGCATAACCTCTTTTATTTATGTATAAAAGTGCTTGGCTTTGATTAGATATTGTTTTTTCAATTGCATTCTTGAGTGGATTAGACACCCATTGATCTTTTCCTAATTTTTCTTTTCGCATGTCGACTATTTTTATCTTATTTTCTACATTGCTGAAAAATTTATTTTTTATAGATACTTTGTGATATTTTTTCTTGAACACATTAAATATCGTTTCTAATGATGGTGTTGCACTAGTTAAAATTAATGGGATATTTTCTATAGATGCTTTAACTACTGACATGTCTCTCGCATGATAAATTCCTTTCTCCTCTTGCTTGTAAGAAGTGTCATGCTCTTCATCAAGAATTATCATGCCTAATTTTTTATAGGGCAAAAAAAGTGCTGATCTTGCCCCGACAATGATCTTTGATGTTCCATTGATTATATTTTTTAACGTTTTGGTCTTCATGCTTGCACTTATCTTTGAATGCCAAACATCAGGAGTAAATCCAAACCTTTCTTCAATTCTTTTAACAAAATCACTTGTTAAAGAAACTTCTGGAAACATAATTAATACTTGTTCTTTTTCAGTTAAATAATTTTTTAAAGTGCTAAAATAAACTTCAGTTTTTCCCGATCCTGGGACACCATCTAATAAGATTGTGTTGTAATCTCGTCTAGATGATATTTTTAAAATTTTTTCACTTGCCCTTTTCTGCTCAATATTAAGTTCAATTATTTTTTCTTGGGTAGCTATATTTTCACTCGGTGTATGAATCTTCTTTTCATCAAAGTAAGTTTTTGAATGAGATAATATCATTTTCAGAACTAGGCCTCTTTGTATTGCATTATAACTACTCACCCATTCCAAAAATTTAAGCATTTTTGAAGTAAGCTGGTGTGCATCAGATACCTTCTCGATCTCTTTTATTTTAATTTTATTTGGCTCATAATTTTCTAATACAGCAGTAATTACTCCTACTTTAAGACTCGAACGTAAAGAAGCTTGAACAATCGAGCCTATCTTAGGCTTGCTCTTACTTATTAGTTTATAAGTAAAGTCTTCACTAATATTGTGCGCAAATAAAACATTTACGTAAAAAAGATCTTTTGACATACATTTGGTCTGATTCTTTATTTGTGCTATAAATATATCAGTCAAAAATATTAAATGTTATGGAATTCTTTTTAGATACTGCTGATGTTAAGTTAATTAAAGAGCTAAATAAAACAGGTTTGATTAATGGAATTACGACAAACCCGTCGCTAGTTGCCAAGTCTGGAAAGAATTTTTTAGAAATCCTGAAAGAAATTACTAAAATTATAAAAGGACCAATAAGTGCAGAAGTTACAGCACTTGATACAAAGGGTATGATCGCAGAAGCAAATAAGCTCAAAAAAATATCGAAAAATATTGTTATCAAGTTACCTCTAACAGAAAATGGATTAAAAGCATGCAAATCTCTTTCAAAAAGAAAAATTAAAACTAATGTCACACTATGTTTTTCAGCGGCTCAAGCACTTTTAGCCGCAAAATGTGGAGCCACCTATATATCCCCTTTTGTAGGGCGGCTTGATGATATTGGTGAAAACGGTATGGAATTAATTCAACAAATAAAATCTATTTATTCAAATTACAAAAATTTAAATACTAAAATATTAGTAGCATCCGTAAGAAATGCTGATCATGTTATAAAGTCAGCTATCATAGGAGCTGATGTTGTAACTTTACCTCCAGACACTCTCATGGAACTTTATAACCATCCTCTTACAAAAAAAGGTTTAGATGCTTTCCTTAGTGATTGGAAAAAGACGAAACAGTCAATCGTTTAAATAAGTGAATAAACATATTGAAGATGCATTTATTAACTGGCTAGGAAATTTAAAAGAAGTAAGAAATCTTAGTGATAATACAGTGATAAGTTACAAACACGACGTTAGAAGTTTTATAGATTTCATGAGTACTCATACGGGTTCAGAAGTTTCAATAAAATACCTCAATGATATGAAAATTTCTGATTTTAGAAGTTTTCTCTCTTACCTGAGAAATAAAGATATAAGCTCCACATCCATAGCAAGAATAATATCGTCTTTAAAATCTTTCTTTAATTATTTGCTAAATACAAATTTAATTGAAAGTACTGTTGTTCAGTCTTTAAGAACTCCTAAGCAAAAAAAATCTTTACCGAGACCCATTTCATCCGAACTTGCAATTGAAACTATTAAACATGCTCAAGATATGGAGAAAGAAAAATGGATAGGATTGAGAAATAAATCAATTTTAATGCTTTTATATGGATGTGGGTTAAGAATTTCTGAAGCACTAAACTTAAATTTTGAAGATATAAATGAAAATGACTACTTAATAATTAAAGGAAAAGGAAATAAGGAACGCATGGTACCGTTAATGGACTATGTAAAAAATGATATCGAAAATTATATACATGAGTGTCCTAAAAATTTCATGAAAGATGATCCTTTGTTTGTTGGAAAAAGATTGGATCGCCTTAGCCCCAGAATAATACAATATGTTTTAGAAAAGATTAGACACAATTTATCTCTTCCTGAAACTGCAACTCCTCATGCGCTTAGGCACAGCTTTGCGACTCATTTGCTTAATTCAGGTGGAGATTTAAGAACAATACAAGAATTGTTGGGGCATAGTAGCTTATCTACTACTCAAAAATATACGAAGGTTGAAACAGAAAAGCTATATGACGCTTACTCAAAGGCTCATCCTCTTGCTAAGAAGTAAATAAATTATATATTAAATATTAAATGAATAATCCAATTCAAAAATGGCATGATGTCGTAAAGCTAAGAGATTATAATACTCTTACAGAAATTATACATGATGATGCAATTTTCTATTCACCTGTGGTCTATACGCCTCAAAAAGGAAAAGATATAACTTTGAAATATTTAATAGCGGCTTCTGAAGTATTTAATTCTTCGAGCTTTAAGTATGATAAAGAAATGATTGGTGAAAACTCTGCAAGCTTAGAATTTTCACTAACAATTGATGATACTGATATAAATGGCATTGATCTTATTACTTGGAATAATGATGGATTAATTACTGAATTTAAGGTATTTATAAGGCCGCTTCAGGGCGTAAATTTAATACATAAAATGATGCAAGGAATGTTAGAAAGTTTTAAAAATGTCAGTTGATTTCCTATTTCAGTACTCTGCTCTAGAACTTTTCTGGCTACTTGTTCCAATACTTATTGGAATAGCAGTTGTTGAAACACTCGCAATTTATTTTTTTAAATTGAAAGGAAAAAATGATTTTAAAGAGTGGATATTAAACATCACAATGGGAACTTTGAGTTACCCTATTAATGGAATATTTGCTTTTATTACACTTGGTGCTTTATTTTGGGCTAAGGAATTTCAAATTTATACATTTCCTTTCACATTAAGTGCTTTAGTACTTTGTTTTATACTTGATGATTTAACTTTTTACTTACATCACAGAATTTGTCATAGATGGCGATGGGGATGGGGGTTACATCGAACACACCACTCATCTGAAAGAATGGGAATTGATGTAGGTGCAAGACAACCATTCACAAAACACTTCACAGGAACACGTATGCTCAAGTTACCACTCGTAATTATTGGATTTGATCCAGTGATGGTTTTATTTTGTGTTTTTATAAATGGTTATTACCAATATTTGTGCCACACTCAAACAATACATAAACTTCCAAGATGGTATGAATATCTATTTAATACTCCGTCACATCACAGAGTTCATCATGCCAGAAATCCAAAATATCTAGATTCAAATTATGCTGGAACACTAATGATTTGGGATAGAATGTTTGGCACATTCGTTCCTGAAGATCCAAAAGAACCGTGTGACTATGGATTGGTAGTTCCAATGACATCATTAAATCCTTTAAGAATCCTATTTGAAGAATATGCAAATATTTTCAAAGATATAACAATGCGTGGAATAACTTTAAAAGACAGATTTATGTATCTTTGTGGCCCTCCTGGATGGTCTCATGATGGAACAAGAAAAACATCAACAGAGATTAAAGAAGATTATTACAACGTAATAAAAAATACTTAATGCCGCCAGCGCATTATGCTTTATCTGAAATATTAATCGTACTCATTAGTATTTATACTCTAACTATATTCTTTAAAGAAAGACGATTTTATAGTTTTGTCGGCGTATTTTTGATTAGCTGTGCCGCAGTAATAGCGTCTATAAGATTTGGAATAAATTATCAAAGTGAATTAAAATCTTTTCATCAACTTTCGTCTGCAATATCTCTATTATTCGGCATACCTCTAATTGTTATTGAAATAATGAAAAGAAGTAATCTTCTTAATGACAAAATCATATATCTAGTTCTTCTAATCGCAATTATCATTAGTCTATATATATTTCTTCAAGCAAAACATTTAACAATTACGATAGCTGCATCTTGGTTAATAGTAGGTGCTTTTTTTTCAGTACTTATTTCGAGAGAGCATGCTTTAATGAAAATTGTTTCTGGTATTTTCTTTTCACTCATCATTATAAACTTAATAGTAAGAAGAATGGAGCTATTTGACCCTTCTACTAGCTGGCACTTGTATCACATTGGAATTGCTGTTTGGTTGTATCTGATTACAAGAATCTTAAAGCAGAATGAGACTAAATATGTATAGCTTGATTTTCTACATTAAGAGCCGCTTCTTTGATTGACTCAGTTAATGTTGGATGAGCATGGCACGTTCTGGCTATATCTTCAGCTGAGGCTCCGAATTCTATAGCAACTGTAAGTTCACCTATCATATTACCCGCATCAGCACCAATTATATGAACACCCAATACCTCATCAGATTTATTGTCAGATAAAATTTTTACAAATCCACCTGTATCGTTCATTACTTTTGCTTTTGCATTTGCAGTAAAGGGAAATTTACCGACTTTATAGGTAACGCCTTCAGCTTTTATTTCATCTTCTGTTTTACCCACTGAAGCAACTTCTGGCGCAGTATATATTACTGATGGAATTGCATTATAATTCACATGTCCTGCCTGCCCATCAATAATCTCCGCAACCGCTGTTCCTTCTTCTGATGCTTTATGGGCTAGCATTGGGCCTAATTTGCAATCACCAACTGCGTAAATATTATCAATCGAAGTTTTAAAATGATTATCAGTAATTATAAATCCTTTATCATCTAGTTTAACTCCCAGTTCTTCAAGATTTAATCCAAAGGTATAGGGTCTTCTGCCTGTGGAAATTAGAACCTTATCACAGTCTATATTCATAGTTTGCCCCTTATTTTCCACTGAGACAGATAACGAGTCACCTTCTTTATTTACTGATCTTAATGCTGTAGAAAGTTTAAAGTCAAAACCCTGTTTAATGAGTATCTTCTGAAAACTGCTTGATACTTCAGTATCCATTCCTGGAAGGATTCTATCTGCATATTCAATTACTGTTACTTTAGAGCCAAGTCGTGACCAAACTGATCCCATTTCTAGGCCGATATAGCCTGCGCCAATGACAACTAAGTGATTGGGAACTTTTTCCAGACTTAATGCTCCAGTAGATGATAAAATATCTTTTTCATCGATCACTACTCCATTAGGACTAGATACCTCAGATCCGGTTGCAATAATTATTTTTGCAGATTTTATTATCTCTGATTTTTCACCTGATAAAATTTCTATTTCATTAATATTCTTCAGTTTTGCAAATCCAGACTTACGATTGATTTTGTTTTTTTTAAACAAGAATTCAACTCCTTTAGTTAGCGACTCAACACTTTCTGATTTTTTTTCCATTATTTTACTCAGGTCAAAGGAAACATTATCAAAATTGATTCCTAACTTTTTTAGATCCGATGCCTGATCATATAAATGTGAGGAGTGAAGAAGAGATTTCGATGGAATACAGCCAATATTAAGACATGTTCCACCTAGAGTCTGACCTTTTTCAATACAGCAAACATTGTAACCTAACTGTGCAGCTCTAATTGCACAAACGTATCCTGCAGGTCCGCTACCTATAACCGTAATATCAAATTCTTCCATTCTATACCCCTAGTAAGATTCGATTCGGATCTTCTAAACTTTCTTTGACCCTTACCAAAAAAGTAACTGCACCTTTACCGTCCACAATACGATGATCGTAAGACAACGCAAGGTACATCATTGGCCTTATCACGATGTCACCATTTACGGCAACTGGTCTTTCCTCAATCTTGTGCATGCCAAGTATCCCTGATTGAGGAGGGTTTAAAATAGGGGTAGACATAAGAGATCCATAAACGCCACCATTAGAAACTGTAAATGTACCTCCTTGCATGTCATCGATACTTAATTTACCAGTTCGAGCTTTTTGTCCTAAATTAAAAATCTCTTGCTCTATTTCTACAATTGATTTTTGATCAGCACCTCTGATAACGGGCACTACCAATCCTTGATCAGTTCCTACTGCAACACCAATATTGTAAAAATTTTTATATATAACATCATTATTTTCAACTTCTGCATTAACCTCTGGAATATCTTTGAGAGCTGTGATACAAGCTTTGACGAAGAAAGACATAAATCCTAATTTTATTCCGTATTTAGACTCAAAAGCATCTTTATGCTCATTACGAGTTCTAATCAATTCACCCATATCAACTTCATTAAATGTTGTGAGCATAGCTGCATTATTTTGTGCATCTTTGAGTCGTTTAGCTATAGTTTGTCTTAGTCGAGACATTGGAACTCTCTCTTCTTTACTGTCATGATCCTTACTTTTTGGCGGCTTCGTTGAAAGTTCTTGAACATTATTATTTGAAGCTAAAATATCACCCTTTGTAATTCTTCCATCTGAACGAGCAGTAGCTACTTGAGAAATATCAATATTTTTTTCTGCTGCAATTTTTCTTACTGCGGGTGATAGTTTTGAGACTTTACTCTCAAGAATTTCTTTTGGAGTATTGTCCAATGGTACACTTAGTTCTTGTAGAACTGGCTTTTCCATCGCTGGCTCTTCTTTAGGCTTTTCTTCTTTAGTGGTAACTATTTTCTCTGAATTTTTAGGAGCTTTTTTTACATCTGCAGTATCATTAATAACTCCCAGTAATGCCCCTACCTCGACCGTTGATCCTTCAGGCGATGAAATTTTTTCGATCAATCCTGATGTAGGGGAAGGAACTTCAAGAGTCACTTTATCGGTTTCTAACTCAAGCAGTGGTTCATCTAGCGTAACGCTGTCTCCCTCATTTTTATACCACTTAGCAACAGTTGCTTCTACAACACTCTCACCAAGAGATGGCACTTTAATATCTACGGACATACTAATTATTTAACACTTTAACAATATTATTCAATTGGCAGTTTGAACTTTACGAGAGATACCCCGTCTTTATTATCTTTTATTTCACTTCTTTCCGACTCCGTAGCAAGTCTTAGAATATTTAATTGGTTTTCAGCGTGTCGGTTAGCTATCCCTGTTGCTGGAGATGCAGATGCTTTCCTTCCAATAAATAAGAGTTCTTCATATTTACCGGTTATTGACTGATTAACTGACTCTACTCTATGCTTTACAAAACGAAATGCCCCCATATTTGACGGCTCTTCTTGAACCCAGTAAATTTCAGCTTGAGGGTACTCTAGCAATTCTTCTTTTAAAGCTTCATAAGGGAACGGATACAATTGATCAAACCTTAAAATCTGAATATTTTCTTGTTTACGCTTCTCAACATAATCATCTAACTCAAAATAAATTTTTCCTGAGCAAAGAAGTAGTCTATTAATTTTAGATTTTTCAATTTTAGAAAGTTCTTTTCTTAAAATACGGTGAAAAGTTGAACCATTTGTAAACTCGGCAATATCAGAGACATTCTTTTTATGTCTAAGAGTTGATTTAGGAGTCATTATCACAAGCGGCTTACGAAAATCTCTTAGCAATTGTCTTCTAAGAACATGAAAGTAATTTGCGGGTGAAGTACAGTTAACTACTTGAATATTATCTTCAGCACAGAGTTGTAAGAATCTCTCTAGTCTTCCACTTGTATGTTCAGGACCTTGACCTTCATGTCCATGTGGCAGCAAGAGTGTTAGTCCTGACATTCTTAACCACTTCCTTTCACCCGTTGTAATGAACTGATCAATTATAGTTTGTGCATTATTTGCAAAATCACCAAATTGCCCCTCCCACAAAACTAAGGTTCGAGGATCTACTTGAGAATAACCATATTCAAATCCAAGGACTCCATACTCAGACAAAAAGCTATCGATGATTTCAAAGAAGCCCTGTTCATTTCTAAAATGCCTCAGAGGCACAAACCTATCTTCGTTAACTTGATCATATAGCACAGAGTGTCTTTGACTAAAAGTTCCTCTACCAGAGTCTTGTCCTGATAGCCTTACGCCATATCCTTCAGCCAATAGTGATGCAAACGCGAGAGACTCGGCGGTCGACCAATCCACTCCTTTTCCCTCATTGATACTGTTTAGGCGATCGTCATAAATTTTTTTGATTCTTTTATGAGGACTAAAATCTTTAGGTATTTGATGAATTTCTTTTCCAATTTTTTTAAATTCATCTTCGGTTATAGAAGTTTGTCCCCGTCTAGCATCTATAGATGCAACATTTATTCCTTTCCATGAACCCTCAAGCCAGTCGGCTTTATTAGGTTTATAAGATTTTGCAGATGCTAGCTCTTCATTTAACTTTTCATTATATGATGAAATTTCATTATCAATATCATCCAAAGTTAATACACCTTCATCAATTAATCTTTGCTGATATATATTTAGAGTTGTCGCATGCTCCTTAATTTTTTGATACATTAATGGTTGCGTAAATTCTGGTAAATCCATTTCATTATGGCCGGCTCTACGATAGCAAAACATATCTACAACGACATCAGTCTTAAATTTATTTCTGAATTCAACAGCAAGCCTACAAACATGAACTACAGACTCAACATCATCTCCGTTAACGTGAAATATAGGTGCCTGAATAATCTTAGCAATTTCAGTACAATAAGGAGCCGATCGTCCATAATGAGGCACAGTTGTAAAACCTATTTGATTATTGATTACAAAATGAATTGTTCCCCCAGTTCGAAAACCTCTTAATTGTGACATCGCAAATGTTTCAGCAACTACTCCTTGACCTGCCATGGCTGCATCGCCATGAATGAGCAGACCCATGACTTTGTCATTGGTTTTGTCTTTAAGTAAAGTTTGCTCTGCTCTTACCTTTCCCATAACAACGGGGTCAACTGCCTCAAGATGGGATGGATTTGGAGTTAACGAAAGGTGAATCTTTTTATCTTCAAATTCTCTATCACTAGAAATACCTAAATGATATTTAACATCACCTGATCCAAGTATTTCATTTGGATCTTCACCACCTCCTTCAAACTTTGCCATTATAGACCTCAGAGGAACCTCCATAACTGATGACAATAATGTCAACCTTCCTCTGTGAGCTGTACCAATGTAAATATCTTCAATTCCAGATAGACAACTTTGTTTGATTATTTGCTCTATACCCGGAATAGTTGCCTCACTTCCAACTAATCCAAAACGTTTTGTGCCAATAAATTTTTTATCTAAAAACTTCTCAAACATCTCCGCTTCTAATAAGCGTTTGAAAATAGCTTTTTTTCCATTTGTAGTAAATTGAGTTTTATTTCTAACTTCTTCTATTCTTTCTTGAACCCATTGTTTTTGATCTGCGTCCTGAATATGAACAAATTCTACACCTATAGAACCACAGTATGTCTCTTTTAAAATATTAATAATTTCATTTAGTGTTGTGAAATTAAGTCCAAGGCTTCCATCAATAAATATTTCTTTACTGAGGTCTTTCTCTTCAAAACCATAATTTCTGTAATCTAATTCAGGATAATTTTTTATCTCTTTTAAATTTAATGGATCAAGTTGAGATGCTAAATGGCCATTAACCCTAAAAGCTCGAATTAGTCTTATTGCTCTAATTGAGTCATATATTTGTTCTTTTAATTTGTCTGAAGAAATACTTGTGCTGATAGTTTCATTAATTTTGTAAGACTTTTTTTCCCAAGAACTATTAATATTAATTGCTAAGTCTTCTTCAGTTACAAAATCGTTATTTGCCCAACTAGCTCTTAAAATATTTTGTTCATTTAAATTTTTTGATAATTCTGAAAAAAAAATTTTCCAATCTTCTGGTATTTGATTTGGATCAGTTTGATACTTTTCATACATTTGCTCAATATAGGTGGCATTAGAACCATGCAAGAAAGAGGTTTTGTCATAAATATCATTTGTTGAGGTTTTGGCCATTCAGTAAAATTACTTTAGATTTGATTCTTCAATACCTCAAGTAAAGTCGACCCTAATGCTGCTGGAGAATTTGAAATTTTGATGCCAGCTTCTTTCATTGCTTCAATTTTATCCTCTGCTCCGCCTTTTCCGCCAGAAACAATTGCACCAGCATGTCCCATTCTTCTGCCTGGTGGAGCTGAGGTCCCAGCAATAAAGCCCACCGTAGGTTTTTTTGTATTTTGTTTCTTTAAAAATTCTGCAGCTTCCTCCTCTGCAGATCCTCCAATTTCTCCAATCATAATTATCGACTCAGTTTCTGGATCAGCAAGGAACAAATCTAAACAATCAATGAAATTAGTTCCATTTACTGGATCTCCTCCTATGCCAATACATGTAGATTGACCCAAGCCTGCTACTGTTGTTTGATATACTGCCTCATAAGTAAGAGTTCCTGATCGTGAAACAATACCTACATTACCTTTTTTATGAATATGAGCTGGCATGATGCCTATTTTGCACTCGTCGGGCGTAATTATCCCTGGACAGTTAGGACCAATTAACCTTGAAGATGAAGAACTTAATCTATCTTTAACTTTCATCATATCCATCACAGGAATACCTTCTGTAATGCAAACAATTAATTCAATCTCACTGTCAATCGCTTCAATGATCGCGTTTGCTGCGTAGGGTGGTGGAACATAAATAACTGTGGCATTAGCATTAGTTTTTTCTTTCGCTTCTTTTACTGTATTGAAAACTGGAAGTTCAAGATGCATTGACCCACCTTTTTTAGGCGTAACACCTCCAACCATGTTTGTCCCATATTTGATAGCTTGCTCAGAATGAAAAGTTCCCTGTGCTCCAGTAAACCCCTGACAAATAACTCTTGTATCTTTGTTGACGATAACAGACATTAAACAAGCTTAACTATTTTTTTTGCAGCATCATCAAGGTCATTTGCCGAAATGATTTCTATACCTGAATTTTCAAGGATCTGCTTTCCTTGGTCCACATTAGTGCCCTCTAATCTAACAACAAGAGGAACAGAAATTTTTAATTCCTTTGCTGCAGAAACAATTCCCTCGGCAATAACATCACATCTCATAATGCCACCAAATATATTCACGAGTATCCCTTTAACACCCTGGTCTGAAAGGATGATTTTAAAAGCACTTGAGACTTTTTCTTTTGACGCGCCCCCGCCAACATCTAAGAAATTTGCAGGTTCGCCGCCATACATTTTAATAATATCAAGACTAGCCATCGCAAGTCCTGCTCCATTTACCATACATCCTATATTCCCATCCAATTTAATATAGGCAAGGTCATATTTTGCTGCTTCCCTCTCATATTCATCTTCTTCATTTTCATCTCTTAATTCTTCAATTTCGGGGTGACGATAAATTGCATTATCATCAAAGTTTACTTTTGCGTCTAAACATAAAAGTTTATTTGTATTTGTAACTATTAGAGGATTAACTTCAACAAGACTTGCATCTTTTTCAATAAAAAATAAATACATATTTTTAATCAGATCCGACAATTGATTATTTAAATCATCATCTATTTCAAAAGCCTTTTGAATAATTTTAATATCATTCTTTGTAACACCTATTGATGGTTCAATTTGAACTGTAGTAATATTTTCAGGCGTATCAGCGGCAACTGCTTCTATATCCATGCCTCCCATTTTAGAAACTATAAATGCAACTTTACTAGTTGATCGGTCTAGCAGACATGAGAGATATAATTCCTTTTCTATATCAGAACCATTTTCGATGTAAATGCGTTTAACCTCTTTACCTGATGCTCCAGTTTGAGGAGTAACTAAATTCATGCCATACATTTTTTTCGCTTCGTTAAGGGCATCTTCTTTAGTAGAAACAACTTTGACACCTCCGCCTTTTCCTCTTCCGCCTGCATGTATTTGAGCCTTCACTACCCACACTGGACCTACAACTTCATTTACAGCTCTTTCTATCTCATCTGCACTATAAGCTACAGAGCCTGATGAAACAGGAATGTTATAACCTCTAAACAAATCCTTGGCTTGATGTTCGTGAATGTTCATATTTACTTTAATGAGGGATCTATGTTTTTAGCTGCATCAAATAATTCATTTACAGCTTCTATTGAAGTATCAAAATGTTTTTTTTCTTCAGGATCTAAGTCTAATTCAACAACTTGTTCAATTCCTCCTGATCCGATAATAACAGGAACACCAACATAAAGATCTGAAACGCCGTATTCCCCATTTAAATACGCAGCACAAGGTAAAGTTTTCTTTTTATTATTTAGATAAGAGTCAGCCATTTCAATTCCAGACGCTGCCGGACCATAAAATGCGGACCCAACTTCTAACAATTTTACTACTTCAGCTCCTCCCTTCCGGGTTCTGTCAATTATTTCATCAAGTTTTGATTGTGATATTTGACCTTGGTTTACTAGATCCATCAGGGGCTTTCCACTCACCGTTGTTCTATTAGGAACGGGAACCATAGTATCTCCATGTCCACCCAAAACAAACGAGTCTACCTCACTTATGTGTACATTGAGTTCTTGTGATAAGAAATATTTAAATCTTGAAGTATCCAGCACGCCTGCCATACCAATCACTTTATTTTTTGGTAAGCCAGAATATTTTTGTAGCGCCATTACAATTACATCTAGTGGATTTGTGATACAAATCACAAAAGCATTAGGTGATGTAGATTTGATACCTTCAGCAACTTGTTTAATGATTTTCAAGTTGGTGCCTAAGAGATCGTCTCTTGTCATGCCTGGTTTTCTTGGCACACCAGCAGTAATTATGATAACATCAGAGTCTCGAGTATCTTCGTAATTATCTGTTCCCGATAAGGAAACATTAAAGCCATCAATTGCCGATGACTGTGAAATATCTAATGCTTTTCCTTTCGCTAAACCAGCCATTAAGTCAAAAAGAACAACATCACCTAATTCTTTCATTGCTGTGAGATGGGCTAACGTACCTCCGATTTGACCAGCTCCAATAAGTGATATTTTTTTATTTTTCATCTGAGAATATTTACAATCCGTAAACTAACTAGATAGAGATTAAAATCAAGCTAAGAATCTAAATTATTTCATTGTTGGAATTGTAAATTCTGCACCTTCTCTAATTCCAGTTGGCCACCTTGAAGTAACTGTTTTCAGTCGAGTAAAAAATCTTACTCCATCCATGCCATGCATTGCGTGATCACCAAATAAAGACCTCTTCCATCCTCCGAAACTATGAAAAGCCATTGGAACTGGTATGGGCACATTAACTCCCACCATGCCAATTTTACATTGATTAGAAAAAGCACGGGCAGTATCTCCATCTCGAGTATAAATAGTAGTGCCATTTCCGAATTCGTGATCGTTAACCATTTTTAAAGCATCATTAAAAGTTGGTTGACGCACAACTGAGAGTACAGGACCAAATATTTCCTCTCTATATATCTTCATGTCCTCTTTAACATGATCAAATAAACATCCACCTATAAAATATCCGTTTTCATACCCTTGAAGTGAAATTGATCTTCCATCAACAATTAGATCAGCTCCTTCAGATACCCCTGCATCAACGTAGCTTTTAACTTTTGCGAGATGAACGTCACTGATCAATGGGCCCATTTCAACTTCTGGATCTGTTCCAGGACCTACCTTCAAGTTCTGAACGCGAGGTGTTAATTTTTCAATTAGCTTATCTCCTACGTCACCAACAGCAACGGCGACCGATAGAGCCATGCATCTCTCGCCAGCAGAACCGTATCCTGCACCAATCAAACCATCAACGACTTGATCAAGATCAGCGTCAGGCATAACAACCATATGATTCTTAGCGCCTCCCAGGGATTGAACTCTTTTATTGTGCTTTGAAGACGTATGATAAATGTATTCAGCAACCGGGGTTGATCCAACAAAGCTCACAGAGTCTACTGCTGGATCAGTTATTAATAAATCAACTGCTTCTTTATCTCCATTAATTACATTAAATACTCCATCTGGAAGTCCAGCTTCTTTTAACAATTCAGCCAACATATAGGGAACTGTTGGATCTTTTTCACTTGGCTTAAGAATAAATGAATTTCCACATGCTATCGAAATTACAAACATCCACATTGGAACCATAGCTGGAAAATTAAATGGAGAAATACCAACACTTACACCCAATGGCTGTCTCATGCTCCAACTATCAATATCAGATCCTACGTTTTCTGAGTATTCACCCTTAAGAAGATGAGGAATACCACAGGCGAATTCTACAACTTCCATGCCCCTAGTAATTGAACCTGCTGAGTCTGATAAAATTTTACCATGCTCAGAAGTCAGCTCTAGCGCAAGCTGATCTATATCTCGCATAATTAAATCTTTAAACCTAAAAAAAACCCTTGATCTTGTTAAGGGTGGAGTTGCAGCCCATTTTTTTCCTGCTTCAACTGCACATTCTATTGCAACTTTCACGTCCTCAGAGTTAGCAAATGAGACTTTTTTTGTTTTTTCTCCATTCGCAGGATTAAATACATCACCGAACCGATCAGATTTACTGATATGCTCTTTGCCATTAATAAACTGATTAATTACTTTCATTAAAGATTCCTATATTTCGAAATTTTCACTAATAGCCTCGCAGCTTTTAGTCCATAATAGATTCTTGGTTTCATCATTGTCGTAAAAAGACTCAAGTGGAAATGACTTTGCTTTACCCTTAGCTCCTTTTAGACCAGGCCCAACAATTGATCCTGAATTAATTTTTGGATCAGCAATACACCTTAATAATCCTAAGGTTCCATCCTTTTCAGACTGACCAAACTTCATCATATATTTTGTAAAAAGACTACTTAAGCCACCGTCTTCAACAGTAGTAGATTGTAAATCACTTTCTGCGAGACCAGGATGTGCGACCATTGCTCTAATTTTTGAATTTTTATTCTTTAATTTCTCATGAAGACATGCAGTAAACGCAGCATTAGCAAGTTTTGTTTGAGCATAACGTTCCCAACGACCGGTACCAAATATCATACTGCCTTTGTCTCCGCCTAAGCTACCACCTTTCTTTTCAAAAAATTTTTCTTTTAAATTTTTGGCTTGAGTACGTGCAATACTTGAATGATTGACTATTCTTGCTTCATTTCTTAATTGTGAAGCTTTATCTAATAGTGGCATACATAACTTAGTAAGAAGAAAATGAGAAAGATGATTTGTTTGCATCTGCACATCAAAACCGTCAATTGTAGCTTTATCTTTAAGTGCCATAACACCAGCATTATTACACAAGACATCAAGACCATCTGTACAAATTTCACTTACTTTTATTGACGCTGATTTAACTGATTCAAAGCTTTGAAGATCACAATCTACTTTATGAAGTTCCCCATTTGAGCAGTTATCATTTAACAAAGCATAAGAAGTTTCAGCTCTGTCTGATGGACGATTAAGTAATAATACTCGTGCACCAAGCTTAGCAACTGACTCAGCCGCATAAAACCCTAATCCCGAAGTTGTACCTGTAATGGCGACTGATTTATTCTCCATTGATGGAAGCGAATTGAATAAGTCTTCAAAATACTTAGTTTTTAAGTTAGGTTTAGTGTAAGAATTCTTCATAGGTAAATTATTGTAAATTAATTAAGGCTAATAGCAATGTTTGAAAATTATGAGAAAACTTGATCTCCACGGATTTACATTAGAAGAGGCTTATCAGGATTTTACTGATTTTATTTACAGCGCGTATGAGGATAATATTTCTAAAGTTGAAATTATTACTGGTAATAGTGGTCAAATAAAAAAAGAATTCCCCCATTGGGCAGAGAATAATCATCAAATCAGATATATAGAAAACAGCTGGCATAAGGGAAGTTTCATTGTAAAAATTGAGAAGAAATATTGAGTATTGCATTTGTCAAGTTGGCAGTAGTATTTAGGTTCAATTATGTGCGAAGAATACTATATGTAGGATGTTGATGGACAACGCGATATTCTTTTTTCATTAATTCCCCTAATTAATAGTTGTCCATCATCCCCCCTTTAAAAAAGGATTACCGGCTAACAAAAATTGTTTTGATTGTTGATTATTGTTGCGCGATCATTTGCTTAATCCCAGCGATTGCTTTAGCTGGGTTAAGACCTTTCGGACAGGCTTGAGTACAGTTCATTATGGTATGACATCTATAAACTTTAAACGTGTCATCCAACTCTTTAAGTCTCTCTTTTCTTTCTTCATCACGACTATCCTGCAGCCACCTATAAGATTGCAGTAAGACGGCTGGCCCTAAATACTTATCACTGTTCCACCAATAACTTGGGCAAGATGTAGAACAACATGCGCATAATATACATTCATACAAGCCATCAAGTTTTTCTCTATCATTTCTTGATTGAATATTTTCTGTATCAGTCGCTTCTTGTTTTTGTTTTATAAGCCATGGCTTTATCGACTTTAGTTGTTTGTAAAGATTTTTCAGATTTGTTACCAAGTCTTTGATAACGGGCATGTGAGGTAAAGGATAAATTTTAATATCACCTTTCACATCTGATATTGCTTTTGTACACGCAAGTGTGTTTGTGCCATCAATATTCATAGCACATGAGCCACAAATTCCTTCTCTGCAAGACCTTCTAAAAGTTAAAGAGGTATCAACTTCATTTTTAATCTTCATAACGGCATCTAATACCATAGGACCGCAATCATCGATATCAACTTCATAAGTATCCATTCTAGGATTTTTATCATCCTCGGGAGACCATCTATAAATTTTAAACTTTTTTATACGTTTGTTTTCAGATTCTAATTTATAATAATCACCGTCAGTGAGTTTTGAGTTATCTGGAAGGTTGAATTGAACCATTAATAAACTCTTGCTTTAGGTTCTATATATTTAACTTCATTCGAAAGGGTATATTCATGAACTGATCTGTATTCCAGCTTACATTTTTCGTCGTCAAGCCAGGATAGTGTATGTTTCATCCAGTTTTTATCGTCTCTTTCCTTGAAATCTTCTCTAGCATGCGCACCTCTGCTTTCTTTTCTATTATGAGCAGAATTCATAGTGACTACAGCTTGAGCAATAAGATTTTTATACTCTAAAGTTTCTAATAAATCTGTATTCCAAACAAGTGATTTATCTTTTATCTTTAAGTTTTCACTGTCCAGCCAAGTTTCTTCGATGAGTTTTTTTCCTTCTGTCATAATTTCATCATCTCTGAATACCGCACAATGTTTTTGCATAACTTTTTGCATTTGAGATCTCAGTTCCGCCGTTGTTACATCGCCGTCAGAATTTCTGGTAGCATCAAATCTTGCTATTACATCATCGATGACTGGTTTAGGAATATCTTTATTTTTTTCGCCCTTAGGAACAATATCATTAATTCTGTCTGCGGCAGCTTTTCCAAAAACTACAAGGTCAATTAGCGAATTAGATCCTAACCTATTTGCGCCATGGACACTCACACAAGCTGATTCCCCAACAGCCATTAAGCCAGGTACAACTGTTTCGTCGCCCTTAACAAGATTCATAACTTCGCCGTGGAAGTTGGTTGGTATTCCGCCCATATTATAATGAACTGTGGGTATTATGGGTATTGGATCTTTAGTTACATCCACTCCAGCAAAAACTTTTGCAGACTCTGATATCCCTGGTAGCCTTTCTTCAAGAATATTTGAATCAATATGGTCTAGATGAAGATACATGTGATCTTTATCTTTCCCAACTCCTCTTCCATCAATAATTTCTTTGGTAATAGATCGTGACACTACATCTCTTGAGGCTAAGTCCTTTGCTGATGGAGCGTACCTTTCCATAAACCTTTCTCCTTCACTATTAACCAGGTATCCTCCTTCTCCTCTAGCGCCTTCAGTTATCAAACATCCAACACCATAGACTCCTGTAGGATGAAACTGAACAAATTCCATATCTTGCAGAGGAAGACCTGCTCTTAATACCATTGCATTTCCATCTCCTGTACATGTGTGAGCAGATGTAGCAGAGAAATAAACTCTTCCATAACCACCTGATGCTAATACAGTTTGTTTTGAATTAAATACATGAAGCTTACCATCCTCTAAACACCAGGCAACAACACCTCTGCATTCTCCCTCAACCATTAGTAAATCTAAAACAAAGTACTCAATGTAATAATCCACATCGTGTTTTAATGATTGCCCATAAAGAGTATGAATTATTGCATGGCCAGTTCTGTCTGCTGCAGCACATGTTCTTTGCGCAGTTCCATCGCCATAATTTTTTGTCATACCACCAAAAGCTCGCTGATATATTTTACCATCTTCTGTTCGACTGAATGGCACTCCATAATTTTCTAATTCTAAAACTGCTTTAGGCGCATTCTTACATAGATATTCGATAGCATCCTGGTCTCCAAGCCAATCTGACCCTTTAACTGTATCGTACATATGCCATCGCCAATCATCTTCTCCCATGTTTCCTAATGCAGCTGAGATTCCACCCTGTGCAGCTACTGTATGACTTCTTGTTGGAAAAACTTTAGAGATACAAGCTGTCTTATATCCATTTTCTACAGCACCAACTGTTGCTCTTAATCCAGAGCCTCCAGCTCCTACAACAACAACGTCGTAATCATGATATTCGATTTCGTAACTCATATTAAAATATTAAAATTAACCACATTGATAAACATACAAAGATTAAAATAAGTATAAAAAAGAATGATATTAAAAAATTAATTACCTTTTTAGCAGATTCGTCATGAATATAATCTTCTAGTATCTCGTTAACACCTACTCTCATATGAATTAGCCCTAAAACGGTAAATATCAATATAAATAAAATTGACCACAGACTTCTTAATTCTTCCAATATCAACTGATAAGGTTCGCCAGAGAAATGAATTATTCTCACAAACAGATATATAATAAGTGGAATCAATAAAATGGTAGTTAATCTATGAATTTTCCATGCATTTTTTGCTGATTCCATAATTAAAATATGCCCATCACCATCATCCAGAAAATTACCGTTAGAACAACTGTAAGAAATACTGTTAACCATCCTGTCAATTTGGCAGTATTTAAGTCCAATCCATAGCCTGAGTCCCAAAACAGATGTCTTATACAATTTGCAAAATAAAATAAATATGAAAATGTTAAACCAATAAGAATTGTTCTAACAAATAAATTGTTAGCTACTTTGATTACAGTCTCAAAAAAATCTTCACCACTGCCAATAGCGAATAGTAAAAATATTATTATCAATGATCCCAGCGATGAAACAACTCCTGTAATTCTATGAAGAATAGATAAGATGGAAGTAATTTGCCATCTATAGACTTGAAGGTGAGGTGAAAGTGGATTGCTCATTATTAATCACCTACTTATATCAAAAAGAATAGATTTAAACGACAGTAAATTAATTTTTCCTTGGTATTAATGCCCAATAATCAAGACTTAAAAGCACCGAGGGATCAAATCTATTATTTGCATCCCGATGTTGAAACTGATACGCCTGCGCATCTCCAATTCCATTACTTCTTATTCGTAATGCTCCAAGCTTATCTGAAACTTCAATCTTGTCTAAAATAGTACTCCACGCAAAAACTGTTGTTCCCGCAAAGCAAGGTGAAGCATGAGTACCTCCATTTATTGCAATTATTTTAAAAGCATTCGACAAGCCATTAAATGTGAGAGCTCTTGTTAAGCTAATTACATGACCACCATATACAATCCGTTTACCAAATCTTCCACCTTTTTCAACGAAATGATTGAAATGAACTTTAGCATTATTTTGGTACAGTTTAGTCGCCATCATATGTTCTGCTTCTTCTACAGTCATTCCATCAATGTGATTAATTTTTTCACTAACATTATAATCTTCGTAACAAAGAGCAGATCCAGATGCTGCAAAGTCAAAGTTCGAAACATCAAAATTATAATTTTCAGCAATTGATATTACTTCTTTATTTGATACTTCTTTATTTAAATCAGGAATTGAGGGATTAACTTTTTTTAGATTTTTATTTTTCTTTCTCACCATGACCCATCTTTTATAATCAATTACAGGATCACCATGTTGATTAGATCCAATTGAATGTACATAAACGACCCCGTTATCTCCATTTGAATTTTCTTTAATACCTATAACTTCTGACATTGAATGAATTGTATCCCCTGGGTAAGCTGGTTTGAGAAATTTGCATTCAGCATATCCAAGATTAGCAATTGCATTTAATGAAATATCTGGAACGGTTTTTCCAAACGCAATATTGAATAAAAGAAAATCATCAACTGGAGATTCATCTAAGGACATTTTTTTTGCAAACTCTTTTGATGAATGTAAGGCATACCTAGATCCATAAAGAGCCGTATACAATGCACAGTCTCCTGAAGTGATTGTTCTGGGTGTTGCATGAATAATTTTTTGACCCATTTTGAAGTCTTCAAAAAAATTACCAATTTTATATTTACTTGTTGATGTTTGTGACTCCTCAATATGAGAATCTTCCTCGACTTTATTGACTAGTGACTCGGCTTCTATAACTCTTTTTGCGTGGGCAACGTGGAGTTCTTCTATTTGACTATTCTCAAACGTTATAACACCAATGTTAGGATCCTTTTTTCGTGCCTCCTCAAAAGCCGCAACAATTCTTTTTGCTTTATCAAGCTGTTCTGGGGTAGGAGTAAAAATTTTATTGCATATTTGAATTTGCCCAGGGTGAATGAGTGTTTTGCCATCAAAACCTAATCCATGACTATAAGTACATTCTTCCTCAAAACCTTTTGAGTCTCTAATATCGTTAAATACTCCATCTAATATCGATAGTTTAAATGCTTTTGAAGCCATCATACATTTTTCAAAACTAGTAACTAAGGCAGTTCTTTTTAACTCGTTTTCTAGTCCGAGCTCAGTTGAAAGGTCATTAGTTCCCATAACAAAACATTTTAGATATTTTGATGATTTGGCAATGTCATATGCGTTTACTATGGAAAGTGCAGTCTCCATCATTACCCATATTTTTATTTCCTTATTATTAATATATTTTTCACACTCTTGTATATCTTTAGCCTCATTAACTTTTGGTACTAATATTGCATCTGGAGAACAATTCTCTAAAATTTTTAAATCTTTCTGCCCTTCTTCAGAATCAAAATTATTTATTCTGATTACCTGTTCTTTGTTTTTATTCACTCCTGAATTTAAAATATCAATAATGGCTTTTCTTGCATCTTCTTTTGCGCTTAATGCTACAGAGTCCTCTAAATCGTAAATCAACGAGTCGACATCCAATGTACTGCTCTTTTTTAGTGCCTTGGCATTAGAGCCTGGAACGTAAAGCACACTCCTTCTTGGTTTTCTTATATCTTTTCTCATTATTTTAAATGGTCCTCTATAAGCATTTCAGCAATTTGAATTGTGTTTAAGGCTGCACCTTTCCTCAAATTATCAGATACTACCCAAATTGATAAACCATTTTTAGTTGAAGTATCTTCTCTAATTCTTGAAACATAAGTATCGTCATTACCAGCACATTCTTTCGGAGTTACATACCCACCATCTTCACGTTCATCGAGTAATTTACAACCTGGCGCATTTTTAATCGCCTCTCTTGCTTGCTCTACAGACACTTTTTCATGAAATTCAATATTCACTGACTCTGAATGACCAATGAAAACCGGTACCCTCACACATGTTGCGCTAAATTCTATTTCATTAGATAGAATCTTTTTTGTTTCTTGATTCATCTTAAGCTCTTCTTTTGTATACCCATCATTCATAAATTTATCAATATGAGGTATAACATTAAATGCAATTGGTTTTGTAAACTTAACATTGTCTTTTATTTCATCTGAGAACATGTTTTTTGTTTGGTCAAATAATTCATCCATACCAGCTTTACCTGCACCTGAAACAGATTGATACGTTGAAACAATCACTTTTTTTATTTTAGAAATTTCATGCAATGGTTTTAATGCAACAACTAGTTGTATTGTTGAACAATTAGGATTAGCAATAATATTTTTTATTTTATAATTTTTTATAGCATCGGGATTTACTTCAGGAACAATTAAGGGGACATCTTTATCCATTCTGAATTGACTTGAATTATCGATAACAATGCAATTTTTTTCAGCAAACATGGGTACCCATTCTTTTGATACGCTTGCTCCAGCTGAAAATAGTGCTAGATCAACTTTTGCTGGATCAAATTTGTCAATGGCTTCAACTGTGAGCTCCTTATCTCCAAATTCAACTTTCGTTCCCTCACTTTTACTTGAGGCAACAGGAAAAATGTTAGATGAGTCGTACTTTCTATCTGAAAGTATGTTAAGCATCTCTCGACCGACATTTCCGGTTGCTCCAACAATTGCGATATTTAAGCTCATAAATTAGAAATTCTGTTTTATTTGATTAATAATTTTGTCTCCCATTTCAACTGTCGATAAATTTTTATCATCATTACCTATTAAGTCGGCTGTCTTATAGCCATCTGAAAGTACTTTATTAACAGATTGATTAATGAGATCAGATTCCTTGTCCATATTAAATGAATATTTAAGACACATTGCAAAACTTAAGATAGATGCAATAGGATTTGCTATTCCTTTGCCGGCAATATCAGGCGCTGATCCGTGAACGGGTTCATAAAGAGATTTTCTAGAGTTATTTGAATCGAAAGCGCCCAATGAAGCTGAAGGCAGCATTCCTAAAGACCCTGTTAACATAGCAGCTTCATCAGAAAGAATATCTCCAAATAAATTGTCAGTAACAATTACATCAAATTGTTTTGGATTTCTTACAAGTTGCATAGCACAGTTGTCCGCATACATATGTGAAAGCTCAACATTTGGATATTCATTTTTATGAACGTAAGAAACCTCTTCTCTCCATAAAATACCGGACTCCATAACATTTGATTTTTCACATGAAGTTACTCTATTGTCTCTTTTGCTTGCCAGTTCAAAAGCAATTCTTGCAACTCTTCTTATTTCCTCTGTAGTATATGACTGGGTATTAATTCCAATTCTGGTTCCATCACTTTTTTCTTCAATACCTCTCGGCTCTCCAAAATAAATACCTCCCGTAAGTTCTCTTACAATTAGGATGTCTAAACCAGAAACAAGTTCAGATTTTAAAGATGATGCATCAACCATTGATTCAAAACATAAAGCAGGTCTTAAATTGGCAAATAGATCCATTTCTTTTCTGATACTTAAAAGCCCTTGCTCAGGCCTTAAAGAAAAATCAAGATTATCCCACTTTTCGCCTCCAACGGCACCAAGTAAGACTGCGTGAGACTCTTTTGCCTTAGCTAATGTTTCATCTGATAAGGGAACACCATATCGATCATAAGCTGCTCCACCAATATCATCTTTTTGTATTTCAAAAACAACATCACTTTTTTTTTCAACACATTTAGCAATTTTAATAACTTCATCCATTACTTCTGGACCAATACCATCTCCAGATAAAATTAATAATTTATATAATTTGCTCATATTATTTTGCTTCTATATAACCAAGGAGTTTCCTTAGCTTGATTATTTTCAAAATCTGAAATCGAACTTGATTTATTTAAAGTCATGCCAATGTCATCAAGTCCTTCAATTAAACATTTCTTCTTAACAGGATCGATTTCGAATGTTATTTCTTTTTGTTCATTGTTTTCTAAATAAGTTATATTCTGCTTTTCTAGATCAATGTTGAAATTCAATGTATTCTCAGCAGAGTCCTGTAATTTAGCTACAGTTTCTTCGTCAAGAATTATAGGTAAAATACCATTTTTGAAACAGTTATTATAAAATATATCGGCGTAACTTGGTGCAATTATACATTTAATACCATAGTCAGCAATTGACCAAGGGGCATGTTCCCGTGAAGAGCCACAACCAAAATTTTTACCCGCTATCAAGATATTCGCACCTTTATACTGATCTTGATTGAGTTCAAAAGAATCTATTTTATTACCATCCTGATCAAACTTTAACTCAAAAAATAAATATTCTCCAAGACCGGTTCTTTTAATAGTTTTCAAAAACTGTTTTGGAATTATCATATCTGTATCAACATTAGTTATCCGTAAAGGAATTGCGTTACCAGTTAGTTTATTAAATTTCTCCATTATAGATCTCTAAAATCAGTTAATTTACCTTTGATAGCTGCAGCAGCAGCCATTTGTGGACTCATTAAGTGCGTTCGCCCGCCTCTTCCTTGTCTTCCTTCAAAATTTCTATTTGAAGTTGACGCACATCTTTCTTGAGGTTTAAGTTTATCTGCATTCATGGCTAAACACATTGAACATCCAGGATCTCTCCAATCGAACCCTGCTTCAATAAATATTTTGTCTAAGCCTTCTTTTTCTGCCTGCTCTTTCACAAGTCCCGAACCTGGAACAATCATTGCATGAACATTTTTTTCAACTTTGCGACCTTTTGCAATTTTAGATACGGCCCTTAAATCTTCTATTCGTCCATTCGTGCAAGATCCGATAAAAACTTTATTTACTTCAATTTCATTAATTGGCGTATTGGGTTCAAGACCCATATAGTCAAGCGCTCTTTCAATAGACCTCTTTTTTTCATCACTACTTGCATTTTTCGGATCAGGAACATAGCCATCGATCGAGACAACATCTTCTGGACTTGTTCCCCAAGTGACTTGGGGAATAATTTCATCTGCTTTTATTTCTACAATCTCGTCATATTGTGCGCCTTCATCAGTAGCAAGCGATTGCCAATACCTAATAGCTGTTTCAAACTCAACTCCAGAAGGAGCAAGCGGTCTGCCCTTTAAATATTCCCAAGTTTTCTCATCAGGACTGATTAAACCAGCTCTTGCGCCTGCCTCAATAGACATGTTGCAAACTGTCATTCTGCCTTCCATTGATAAATTTCTAATTACGTCACCTGTATATTCAATCACATAACCTGTTCCACCAGCAGTTCCTATTTTTTTTATAATTGCTAATATTATGTCTTTTGCAGTTACTCCATCCATAACCTCACCTGTAATTTTAATGCACATATTTTTAGCTTTTGTTTGGATCAGAGTTTGAGTAGCAAGAGTATGTTCAACTTCAGATGTTCCTATGCCCCACGCTAAAGCTCCAAAAGCACCATGAGTGGATGTATGACTATCTCCACAAACTATTGTCATTCCAGGTTGAGTAAATCCTTGCTCGGGGCCAACAATATGAACTATACCTTGCCGCTTATCTGACATCGGTAAGTAAGTAATATTGTTTTCCCTAGCGTTCCTCTCTAATGTTTCAACTTGTAATTTTGAGTCTGGGTCTGCTATACCCTTATCCCTATCCATGGTGGGCACATTATGGTCTGCTGTAGCCAGAGTAAATTCAGGTCTTCTAACTTTTCTACCGCTCATTCGCAATCCCTCAAAGGCTTGTGGACTGGTTACCTCGTGGACAAGATGTCGGTCAATGTAAAGTATTGTAGTTCCATCATCATTAATGGAAACGATATGGTTATCCCATATTTTATCATACAAAGTTTTTGGCGCACTCATAATTCAGTTAATGATATTAAAAAGAAAAAGAATTGTTTATTCTTTTGTACTGTCTGTTTCTTCTGATTTTCCATCTTCCGCCTCAGGACTAATTTCCTCTTTTGCTTCAGGTGTATCTTCAGTTTGTGTCTCTGAAGTCTCAGCTTGCATGGTAGCCTCCTCTTCAGTTGCAAGTTCTTCTGCGGCAATGATTTGTTCTTCCGCAACCTCTTCTGTTTCATCAATATAAAGACTAGCTAAATCAGGCTGCTTCTTTCTAATTCTTTCAACAATTCTAGCTTTTTTACCAGTCAGGTCTCTTAAGTAGTAAAGCTTTGCTCTTCTCACCTGCCCACTTCTTACAATAGAAATGGAGTCAATAGTTGGACTAAAAATTGGAAAAACTCTTTCAACACCCTCGCCAAAAGATATTTTTCTTACCGTGAATGAAGAACTGAGACCTCTATTCTTTTTTCTTATACAAACACCTTCGAATGCTTGGATACGTTCTCTTGTACCTTCTCTAACCTTAACATTCACTCTGACAGTATCACCTGGATGAAACTGAGGTATTTTCTTACCCTTTATAAGTGTCTTGATTTGATCTTTTTCAAACTGTTCAATAATATTCATGATTGCCTCGCACCGTCTTTTAATACTTTATTTCTTGCTTGTCTTGTTTTTTTTGTAGTTTTTCCATATGTCTGGCCTCATTTTCTTAGTTATTTTCTCAGACATATCCAAGCGCCATTTACTGATATTCTTATGATTACCAGACAGCAATACATCTGGAATAGTCATGTTTTTCCATCTTTTTGGCCTGGTATATTGTGGATACTCTAATAAGTCATTGTTAAATGACTCCATTTCACTAGATTCACTATGTCCCAAAGTCCCTGGAAGGAGTCTGACTATGGACTCAACTAAAACCTGAGCAGCTAACTCTCCGCCAGCTAAAATGTAGTCTCCAATACTTAATTCTTCTATAGAGTAATAATCTAAAAGGCGTTGATCAATTCCCTCATACCTACCACAAAGAAGATTTATTCCTTTCATTTTTGATAATTTGCCAACTTTCTTTTGCGTGAGAGGTTTTCCCCTTGGACTTAAGTAAATTAGAGGATATTTTTCTTTGTATTTAATATTTCTATAGCATGCATCAATAGCTTTGCCCATAATATCTGGTTTAAAAATCATTCCTGGTCCACCACCAGCTGTTGTATCATCAATTTTTTTATGTTTATCTTTAGTATATTTCCGAGGATCAATTGTTTTTAATGACCATATCTTCTTGCTATGAGCTTTACCTATAACACCTTGTCCGAGTATTCCAGGAAAAGAGTCAGGAAATATTGATATGATTTTAACTTTATACATTTTATTAATTTAAATATTCACTTACATTTTGAACCAGTAATAATTTTTTTTCTAAATCCACTTTTTTTATTGTCGCTTTTGAAAATGGAATAAAAAAATCTTTTTGGTCTTTCTTTCTTACCTCTATCAAATCGGCTGATCCATAATTTTCAACTGAACATACTTTTCCAAGTATTTTCTTATTTTCATCTTTTACTTCTAAATTAATTAATTCGTGAAAATAATATTTTTTTTGATTATTAATTTCAGGTAATTCAGAAGAATCTATTTCTATAAGGGATCCAACTATCAACTCAGATTTTTCTCTACTATCAACTTCCTTGCATGAAACTATATATCCATTAGGCAGTTCTTTTATTTTATTTAGGTTTGTAGATTTATAATTGTTTCCAATCTTAAAAGACTTGAACTTAAATATATTATCAGGGTTTTCCGTGAAAGATGTGATTTTGAAAAACCCCTTTAATCCATGAACTCCTCTAACTTCGCCAACTGCTATGAACTTAGACATGATGAATTAGAATTTTACTTGTTCTCATCTCCTGCTTGGTCTTCCCCTTTTTTTTCCTCTTCTGATGGAGCTTCTTCCGCTGGAGTTTCCTCTACTGCTGAAGCTTCTTCCGCTGAAACTTCTTCCGCTGGAGCTTCTTCTGCTGCTGGAGCTTCTTCTGCGGCTGGAGCTTCTTCAGCGGCTGGAGCTTCTTCTGCTGCTGGAGCTTCCTCTACTGGAGCTTCTGCTGCTGCAGACGCCTCTTGAGCTGCAGCTAAACGTTCTTGAGCTTTCTTCTTTGGTTGCGCTTTTTTTGGATTATTTCCTTGTGCTGGCATAGGGATTAAACCTGCAGCACCCAGGATTTTTGCAACTTTATCTGTAGGCTTTGCTCCTTTAGATAGCCATTCCTTAATATTATCCTGATCTAATTGGACTCTATCTTTATTATCTTTATTCAGAAGGGGATTGAACAATCCTACTTTCTCAATAAATCTACCATCTCTTGGGCTACGAGAGTCAGCGACCACAACTCTATAAACAGGTCTTTTCTTTGATCCTGCTCTAGATAATCTTATTTTTAGTGCCATTTTTTTCTCCTTTTGTAAAAAAATTAAAATTTATTTTTAAAAAAATCATTAGGTATTCCAGCACCTAATTGTCCGCCTAATATATTTGGATCTATAGAGCCCATTCCCTTTTTCGATAATTTTTTCATCATGTCAGACATTTTTCTATGTTGTTTTAATATTTTATTTATATCTGAAATTGATGTACCGGACCCAGCTGCTATTCTTTTCTTTCTTGACCCATTTATAATCTTTGGCTTAGTCCTCTCATGCTTTGTCATTGATAAAATTATTGCCTCTTGTTTTATAATAGAATCTTCAGGATTATCTTGCTGTGAAATTTTATCTTTCATATTTTTAAGACCAGGAACAAATTTCATTAAATTTGAAATCCCTCCCATTTTTTTCATCTGTCTAATTTGGCTAAGTAAATCATCAAGGTCAAACTCACCTTTTTTCAACTTTTCTGCCATCATTTCGGCATCTTCTTCTTTAATAGTTTCAGTTGCTTTTTCAACTAATGTTACAATGTCACCCATCCCCAAAATGCGGTTGGCTATTCGTTCAGGATGAAAAACTTCAATGGCATCCATTTGCTCACCCATACCCATAAATTTAATAGGACAGTTAGTTGCATATTTCATGCTTAGGGCGGCTCCACCTCTGGCATCCCCATCTACCCTCGTTAATATTGTTCCTGTTACTGTAATTGTTTTAGAAAAGTCAGTAGCAACGTTAACTGCTTCTTGTCCAGTTAAACTATCAAGAACCAATAATGTCTCCGTTGGATTAATTTCTTTTTCTAATTGATTTAATTCATTCATAGGAGTCTGATCAATATTAATTCGTCCAGCTGTATCAAATAATAAGCAATCAATTTCTTGAAGTTGTGCGAATTGTAAAGCTCTCTTTGCAATATCTATTGGCAACTGATCATCAATCTTTGGCAGAATTGAAACATTTATTTGTTCCGAAAGTTTCTTTAATTGATCGAATGCTGCAGGGCGAGACGTATCAAGTGATATTAATAATATTTTTTTATTTTTCTTCTCTTTTAAATAATTACCAACTTTCCCAACTGTTGTAGTTTTACCAGAACCTTGTAGTCCAGCAAAAAGATAAATTGAATTTCCACTTTCATTTACTTTCAATTCACTAGAGTCTGAGCCAAGAGCCATTATAAGTTCATCATTGACAATTTTAGTAATCATTTGAGCTGGGGTTATTGACCTAAGTATTTCTTTGCCGATAGATTCTTTTTTGACTTTCTCTATAAAGCTCTTTGCTACAGGTAAAGCTACGTCAGCTTCGAGGAGCGCTCGCCTAATATCACGCAGTGCCGCATCCAAAGAGCTCTCGTCAATAGAACCAGTCTTTTTTAGACCTTTAAAAATAACATCAAACCTATTACCAAGGCTTTCAAACATTTATGACTCACTTTCAGCAGGTAACGCATCAGTGGGCGAAACTCGCTGACTGATGTCGACACCTAAATTAATAGGTACCGCAGGAATATTTTTCTTGCGGAAAACAGCTGTTTTTTATTATTTGTCATCAAACTTGTCAAGTTTGAATTGGTACTTATTTCTGGAAAATTAGGTTTTACCTAATATAAAGGCTATATGTCGGAATTTGAATTTGTAAAAATGAATGGCCTAGGGAATGATTTTGTAATTATAGATCAAAGAAGCAGAGAATTTGATCACAGCTCAACTGAGGTTCAACATATATGTAATCGTGATAAGGGCATAGGCTGCGATCAGTTAATATATATTCGAAATTCTGAAATAAATAATATACCACTTTTGAAATTTTATAACTCTGATGGTAGCGAAATTAGTGCATGTGGGAATGGAACAAGATGTGTCGCAAATTATTTGATGGAACTAACTAATAAAAAAGAAATTGAAATTGTGACCAGCGAAAGAAAAATATACTGCCAAGCTAAATCTAGTAGCATCGTAAGTGTTTATATGGGTGAACCAAAATTTAGTTGGAATGAAATTCCTTTATCGAAAGATATTGATCGCAAAACTATTGAGTTCACATACAATGAATTTAAAGTGTATAATCCATTTTTTGTCAATATTGGAAATCCGCATGCAGTATTTTTTTTGGATGAAGTTGAAAAATATAACATTAGTGATTTTGGTCCAATAATTGAGACTGATAATCTTTTTCCTGAGAAAATTAATATAAGCTTTGCTGAATTAAGAGATAGAAAACATATTGTATTGAATGTTTGGGAGAGAGGTGCGGGTAGAACACTGGCATGTGGTACAGCAGCATGTGCAACTGCAGTCGCTGGTAAAGAATTAGGCTTATCAAATAATAATGTTAAAGTATCATTGCCAGGTGGAGATTTAGAAATAGATTACTTGGATAATAAAAATATAATTATGACTGGACCGACAAAACTCGATTATAAAGATCATTATAAAATATGAACAAGCAGCTTAAAGAAAAAACACCAAAAGTTTACTTCAATAATTCTTGCACTGTGTGCAGAATGGAAATCAATCATTATAAAAAATTTAATGAAAAGTTAGGTTGGATAGATGTTACAAACAATAAGGAAGCCCAAAAAGAAACAGCCAAATCTTCTGCAGAACTAATTCGAAGGCTTCACGTGAAGCAAGATGGTAAAATATATCAAGGAATAGATGCCTTTTTAATAGTTTGGTCAAGACTGCCAAAGTATAGATGGCTATATAAGCTTGTTAAGACACCTGGAATTTATCATGCAAGTTACATCGCGTATGAATGCTTAGCTTATATACTTTTTATCAAAAACAAGGGTCAATTAGCTAATGAAAAATCCTGAAGTTAAAACTTATGGCTGCAGACTTAATTTTTATGAGTCTGAAGTTATTAGAAAATTCGCTAAAGAAAATAATTTACAGGATCGTACTTTTATTAATAGTTGTGCTGTTACGAATAAAACTATTGCTGATCTAAAAACAGAAATTAGAAAGCTCAAAAAAAATAATCCAGATAATAAGATAATCTTAACAGGATGTGCAGCTCAGATTCATAAAGATGAGTTTGCTGCCATGAATGAGATAGATTCAATTATTGGCAATAAGGAAAAGCTGGAATCAAAGACTTACAAAGAGATTAGGAAAAGCAATGATAAAATTAATAAAGTCGGGGATATTTTTGAACATGGTCAAGCTATATCACCAATTATAAAAAAGGTTGAGAATAGAATAAGAGGATTTGTTCAAATTCAAAATGGCTGTGACCACAGATGCACTTTTTGTATTATTCCTTATGGACGCGGGGACTCTAGAAGTGTTAAACCAGAGAATGTAGTTAACCAAATTAATACACTTCTTGATCAAGGGTATAAAGAAATAGTTTTAACGGGAGTTGATTTAACAAGTTACGGTCACGACCTAGAAAATAAACCAAATCTTGCTAAACTAGTTTCTCACATTCTTTCCTCTATAACTCACCTAAAGCGACTAAGATTATCTTCACTCGATGTCGCGGAAATTGATGAAAATTTAATGGACCTTATTAAATATGAAAAAAGAATTCTTCCTCATATTCATCTATCGCTGCAAGCTGGTGATAATATGATTTTGAAAAGAATGAAAAGGAGACACTCGAGAGATGATGCTATTTCAGTCATTAATGAAATTAGAAGTATTAGATCTGAAGTTGTCTTTGGTGCAGATATAATTGCTGGATTTCCAACAGAAAATGATGAAATGTTTCAAAATACAGTAGACCTAATTGAAGATTGCAACATAACCTTTCTGCATATATTTCCATTCTCGCCTAGAGAAGGAACGCCTGCAGCAAGAATGCCCCAGGTTGATCGTTTCATAATAAAAAAAAGAGCAAAAATCCTTAGGGAAATTGGAAAGAAAAAACTCTTAGAGTATTATGACGGACTTAAGAATAAGAAGATTAATGTCATTGTTGAAGATAAAGGCAGAGGCAGATCAGATACTTTTGCAAAGGTACAAATTGATAACAATTTAGAAAATGGACAAATAGTTAAAATGATCGTTACAGGTAGAAATCAGGTTGGTTTAACTGGTAATATAGTTGTTTAATAATTTTAAATCCCAGATAAGTAAAATTTTTTCAAGCCACAAGATAGATGATGCCTCGCTTGAAAAATTTGAGGATCTTTTAATCATGTCCGATATCGATTTAGAAACCTCTTCGTTTATTATCAATAAACTTAAAAATGAAAAATTTATAGAGAACCCTTCTATAGAAAAAATACAATCCTCATTAGAAGAAATAATAAAAAATATTTTATCTAAAAATAAAAAAAATATTGATTACTCAATAAACAAAAGTCCCTATGTTATTTTAATGACTGGCGTGAATGGATCAGGCAAAACTACTACGATTGCAAAATTAGCAAATCAATTTAAGGAAAACAATAAGAATGTCTTAATGGTTGCAGCTGATACATTTAGAGCAGCGGCAGTAGAGCAATTGAGTGAATGGTCTGGTAGAATTGGGACTGACATAATTAAAGATGTTGATGGGTCTGACCCGGCTAGTATAGTTTTTAAATCAATAGAACATGCAAAGCAAAATGGTAATGATGTTATTATTATTGATACAGCTGGTAGACTACAGAATAAACAAGATTTGATGGATCAACTTGGAAAAATTGATAGAGTTTTAAAAAAACATGACGTTAGTTTTCCGCATGAGTCTATCATAGTTATAGATTCAACCACTGGCCAAAATGCTCTTAAGCAGATTGAGGAATTCAATAAATATACGCCTATTACAGGAGTTATTTTAACGAAGTTTGACTCAAATGCTGCAGGGGGAACAGTCGTATCATTATCAAACTCTACAGATATACCGGTATTAGCAATTGGCTCAGGCGAAAGCATTAATGATATTGAGTCATTCGATCCAGATAAATTTTCAAAGAGGTTAGTAAATAATTAAAATGATCTAATGAGTGAAACTGTTGCACTCTCGGTTCCTGGATTAGTATCTCCAAGACTTGCATTCGAAATATGATTTAAATTGAAACCAATCCTACTTCCACCGATAGCATATGAAAATTCTACCTGACTTCTAAATTCTAAATTATAGCCTAAATCTTTGCTGTCTCCTCTGTCATAATATCCCAAAGCAAAGCTTGGGGTAAAGTTCCATTTTTTTGAAATAGCAATATCTTTCCTCAAACCTGTATAAGCGTATTTTCCACTATCTCCATTTAACATAGCTCCAATGAATGGCTTTAAGCCATAATTGTTTTTATAAAAATTATTTCCGTATAATAACTCTAATCTAAATTCAGAAGAATCTACTGTATCATTTATATCAAATTGACCAATTGATATTGACCATTTATCTTTTTCATCAGCAAAAGAGAAATTTCCAAGCAAGAAAGTAATAAATAAAGTGAGGTAGATTTTCTTAATCACTATTTATGATCCATAACGAACATAAGTATCAGCTATTTCATCTTCTTTCATGTACCCGCCTGACCAAGTAACACATCCTTGAGACCATTTAACAACATTTGTCTCACCTGCACATCCATCAGCTGAGATTTCCTCTAGCTTTTCATACAATGGCTCCTGCAATTCTTGAAATTCTGAAATGTCTTCTCTGGTAGTCAATTCAACATTTTCGTAATCTTTGGTTTCTTCTGCTGATTCATCATCTTCAATACCACCAGCAGTTGCTAAGTTAAAATTTAAGCTAAAAATGAAAAATAGTAGAACGCTGTATATCTTTAATTTCATACGAATTACTCCTTTATCTTTTATATTATATTAAAATCATTTAATTGTTTAAAAAATAACAATAAAGTGACGAAATTTAGACTTTTTCTCTTTTTCTCCTAAAAATAACAATTAATCCTATGGACATAACAATGATTGGAGCAAACCAGAGAACATAAGTAAGTTTTTTGATTGGAGGGGTCATTAATATCCAATCTCCATATTTTTCAACTAAAAATCCTTTTATTTCTTTATCTGTCTTACCTTCATTAATTTTCTCGCGAATAAGTGTCTTTAGATCTTCAGCTATTTCAGCATTTGACTCGTGTATCGTTTGACCTTGGCATACTAGACATCTAACTTCTTTAAAAATATTTATTGCGCGTGTCTCTTCAGCCCATACTGGAAAGCACAGCAGTAGATAAACAAATATCAAAATAGTAACAGAATTTGACTTCATTAATTATAATCCTTTAATCATTGGTAAAATTCTTTCATCTAATTCATTCATATGTATAGGGCCGATGTGCTTATATGTAATTATGCCGTTCTGAATAATATAAGTCTCTGGAACACCGTAAACCCCAAGGTTAATGGCTGATCTACCAGTCGTATCAACCCCAATTTTTTTAAATGGATTACCTAATCCTTCAATAAATTTTTTAGCTTCTGACTCATTATCTTTATAATTTAAGCCATAGATATTCACATCGTATAATTCTGACAAAACCATAAGTACATCATGTTCCGCTCGGCAAGGAATACACCAAGAAGACCAGATATTTAATATGATAGGATCATCGCTAATTAAATCTTTATTTGTCATTTTTCCATTATTAAATAACTGATCGACTGTAAATTCAGGTACTTCTTTTCCAACTAAAGGTGATGATAGTTTTGTCGTATCGTTTTTTAGAGAGAAGAAGAAGAAAACACATAGAACAACTATAATAACAAGTGGCAAAAATTTAATTAATTTCATTTTCTATATAATTTTTTCTATTCAAAATTGCTGTTATTATTCCACCTAAAATAATCATTACCACGCCTAACCAAAGAATATTCATAAATGGCTTGACATGTAGTCTAAGACTAATCGACTCTTGATTTTGAGGAACATTCATTACTACGTAAACATCTGAGAAAAATTGGTGAATAATACTTGTCTCAGAAGTTATTGTAGGCGGGTCAGAGTAAAAGCGAATTTCGGGTGTAAAATCCCCCAAATCTTTTCCATTTTTAGACAAAGATAAATGGGCTTTGATTGAGTTAAAATTAACTTTTTCTTCTTGTACAATATTCTTAAAATCAAAAATATATTCATCCAACTGAAGCTTGCTGCCAACTTTTGCATCATAAATCTTTTCTTGAGAATAAACAGCGTTACTAACAACTGCTAAGATAAAAATTCCAAAACCTGCATGAGCCATGCTTTGTCCAAAATTTGACTTCACAGTTACCTTGGTACTTTTAAAATTAAGGCCCGAAGAAAGTGAGGACATTATTAAAATTAAGCTTAAGAAAATAATTAGTACTTCAGAAACGTTAAATAAGTCATAGTATAAAGTTGTTAGGAAAGTAATTGTTAAGCAAGAAATCAAAATGTATCTCATTTCATTTAATATTTTTAAGAGCTTGCTTTCTCCCCAGTTTAATTGTGGAGAAAGAATCATGAAGAATAAAAAAAGTATAATAATAGGCGTAATACTTATTGCATAATATTGAGGGCCTACGGTTAAGCTTTGATTATAGAGAAGATCCGTTGCTAAAGGATACATAGTGCCAAGAAAAACTACGATCAATATTGATATAAGAAGCCAATTATTTACCATTATACCTGTATTTCTGCTGGAAATATTATGTAAAGAAGGCTTATTAATCTTTTCTGATTTTAGAGCAAATAATAAAAATGAAGAGCTTAGGATAATGAATAAAAATATTAAAATGAATAAGCCTCTACCTGGGTCAGAAGCAAATGTATGGACTGAATTTAAAACACCTGACCTAACAAGAAAGGTTCCAGCTAAACTGAGTGAAAACGTTAGAATTGCAAGAACCATTGTCCAAGACTGCATTGTATTTCTTCTCTGTAAAACAACAACACAATGTATTAAAGCTGTTGCAGAAAGCCAGGGCATAAGTGAAGCATTTTCAACAGGATCCCAAAACCAGTATCCGCCCCATCCTAATTCATAGTAAGCCCAATATGATCCAAGAGCAATGCCAGCTGTTAGAAAAGACCATGCAGCAAATACCCATGGCTTTGCCATGGTAGCCCATTTCTTATCAACTTCACTAGTCAGGAGACCAGTTATAGATAAACTAAAAATGAGAGAAAACCCTACATAACCTATATACAAAATTGGTGGATGAATTGCTAATAATGGATCTTGTAGAATCGGATTAAGTCCTAACCCGTCATTAAAATTTTCATTATTTATATTAAAAGGATTAGAAAGGATTAATAAAAATAATACAAAACCAAATATCATTAAGCTTTGAACTGCTACAGTTATTTCTTTAAACTTCTGTGAGCTTGATTTTGAAAGAGAAAATAAAAAATTAAACAAAACCAATATTAGTATCCAGAGTAACATACTTCCTTCATGGTTTCCCCATACACCAGATAACTTATAGATAAGTGGTTTCTCCGAATGAGAATGAAAATAGACTAAGTCGAAATTAAAATCAGAAGTTATAAATAAAAATATTAATATAAAAAAAGAAATCAAAATTGATAGGAACTGTATTGCTGAAATTTGAGATATACTAAGTAAATTATAATTCTGAATTTTAAATAGAAACCTTGATTGAATTAGCGAGGTTACTAAACATAAAATTAATAATGAATTTGCAATATAATTTATAACTAAGCTCATTATTCCTGCCACTTACCAGTTTCTTTTAGGGATTTTATAACTTCAGGTGGCATATAATTTTCATCATGCTTAGCTAAAACTTTATTAGCAATAAAGCGCCCGTCATTCATATATATCCCTTCTACAACAACCCCCTTTTCCTCAGCAAATAAATTAGGCAATATTCCTTGGTATTTTACGCTTATTTGTTCTTGGCCATCAGTTATTCTAAAATGAAAAATACTATCTCCATCACTCACAACTGATTCAGATTCTACTAATCCACCAAGTCTAACAATTTGACTACCTGTTTGATTGTTTTTTATAATTTCTGAAGGACTATAAAAATACACAATATTATCTCTTAAATTATAAACTATTATTAAGATAGCTATTCCAAATATAATTAAACTTACTAAGAATTTAATTAGCCTTTTTTTTACTGTATTAGTCACGTTTATTATTTATTTTATTTAATACTTCTTCTCTTTTTTTTAATCTCAAGAAGTTTGTGATAAATAGTGTTATTATAGTAACGAAAAAGAATCCATAAGCAGACCAAATAAAGGGTGCATATCCTCCCATACTTAAAAGCTCATTCATTTTACTTCTCTTATTCTTAATATCTTATTATCTAATATTTCAATTCTTAATCTGATAAAGAAAACTGTTATCAAAAAAAGAAAAGTTGCAAGCGTCATTATAAAAAGGGGAACCATCATTGATATATCAATACTAGGGGAAGAAAGCTTAGAAATAGTAGCAGGTTGATGCAATGTATTCCACCAATCAACAGAAAATTTAATAATTGGAATATTCACAAAACCAACAATTGCCAAAGCTGCAGATATTTTAGAAGCAAGATCTTTATTGATAATGGACTGCCATAAAAAAATATATGCTAAATACAAAAAGAATAATAATAACATTGATGTCAATCTTGCATCCCATACCCACCACACACCCCAAGTAGGCTTTCCCCATATGCTTCCTGTCACAAGTGAAATTAATGTGAATATCATTCCTATTTGCGCAATCGATCTTGCAATTATACTAAAGATTGGATTTCTAGTAATAAACCAAAGAACTGAAGAACCAGCAAGTATGGTATATGCCATTAAAGCAAACCATGCAGATGGTACATGTATGTACATAATTCTCATTGAGTCACCCTGAATATAATCAGGTGGAGATTGTAATAACGAAAAATATAACCCAAGGGTAAAAGCAACTACAGTTGATACAATGAGAAATGGATTTGCTTTTTCAATTATGTTGATTTGCTTATTTGTTAATCTTAAATTCATCTTCTATAAATATATGTTTATTTATAATTATTTCTATTCCACATATAGACGCAGACCATATGCTGAGACATACATTGAAAGAACAAAAGACATCATGGAAAGTGCCAGCAAAATAGGCCATGATTCAAGGTTTGTACCAAATATAAGAAAAGGTACAAATAGTGGTATTACAATTATTGCTTTTAGAAATATGGTTCTCTTGGCACCAAGGGTTAAAGCGCTAACAAATGTTACTATAAAAACCATCCCAAGAGACCCAAAAAAAAGATTAAGAAAAATTAGAAAAAAGTTATCTAAGCTTACGTAAAATAAAAAACTCAATATTGGAAGTACAATAAATAAAGGTAAACAGTAAACTATCCAATGAGTTATATATTTACTAATTATAATAGTTTCCAATGATGGGTTTTGTTGGAAAATAATATCAAGATTTCCATCCTCGTAGTCAGCATTAAATATTCTATCCATTGTTAATAAAATTGATAATGATAGTCCAATCCATATTATTCCTTTAAACAAAACTTGAAGTTGAACATCATTAGTTCCAAATAGAAATGGTAATATGATTAACACTAAAACAAAAAAAGAAGAGGTGTAAAAAAAACTTGAGCTTGAAAATAATGCTAAATATAAATCTCTTTTTAGTAATGCAAACATATTGATCATCTAAATTTTAATTTCATTTGTAAATGTATTTTGTAAATTAATATTTGAAGTAATAATTACAATCCCATTATTGTTGTTAAAATTTTTAATTTTTTGTATTAATTTCTGACTATTTTCTTCATCTAGATAAACAAAAGGTTCGTCTAAATACCATATCTTACTCTCTGTAAAATTAAGTCTGAGCAGTGATATGCACTTTTTTTGCCCATCACTTAAAGAAGTAACATCTCTCTCTATAAGATGGGTTATGTTAAATTCTTCTAAAATCTTAGAATAAGAAATTTTTTTTTGATAAATAATTTCCCATAGTCTTAGATTGTTTTTTACTGACAAATTATCTTTAAGCGAATTCTTTTGACCTATGAAATTGAAAGAGTATCTATAATAAGAGTCTTCAAGCACATTTTGGTCATTAAATAATATTTTCCCTTTATAAGATTTTATAAAATTTGATAGCACTCGCAAAAAAGTAGTTTTACCTGATCCATTGCTACCTCTGATTACAAGTGTTTCACCAGATTTAAGCTTTGTATTTAGATCTTTTAGGACTAAGTTTTCACCTCTATAACAAGTTAAGTCCTCAATTTTTAGTTCATTCATCTTAAACTTTCTATTGATAGCTGTTCAAATTAGTCTTATTAATACATCCAGTAAACCCTCTATGTACGATAGCTTTAAAACAAAAAAAACACTAAAAATCGGCAAAAAGACTTATACCTATTATAGTCTTAAATATGCTGAGAAAAATGGATTAAAGAATGTATCAGCTTTACCCTATTCTATTAGGATACTTCTTGAGAACCTGATTAGGCATGAAGATGAAAAGACTGTTTTAAAAAGTGATATACTTGAGTTCCAAAAGTGGAAAGTACAAAAAAAAATAGCTAAAGAAATTAATTTTAGACCAGCCAGAGTTCTTATGCAGGATTTCACTGGAGTGCCTGCGGTTGTCGATCTTGCATCAATGCGATCTGCTATTAAAGAAAAAAAAGGCGACCCCAAAAAAATTAATCCTTTGTCACCTGTAGACCTAGTTATCGATCACTCAGTTATGGTCGATAAATTTGGCTCAGCCTCAGCGCATAAAGCCAATGTAGATTTAGAATATAAAAGAAATATTGAACGATATGAGTTTCTCAGGTGGGGCCAAAAGTCATTTGATAACTTTCGAGTTGTTCCACCAGGAACAGGAATATGTCATCAAGTAAATTTAGAATATCTTGCTAAAACGATATGGACGTCAACCGGATTAATTAATAGTAAGAAAGTTGAACTAGCATATCCTGATACAGTAGTCGGAACCGACAGCCATACTACGATGATCAATGGTCTGTCAGTGCTCGGTTGGGGAGTTGGGGGTATTGAAGCTGAAGCTGCAATGCTTGGCCAGCCAATATCAATGGTTGTTCCAGAGGTAGTAGGTTTTGAAATTAAAGGGAAAATAAAGGAGGGAATAACAGCGACAGATTTGGTCCTCACGATTACAGAACAACTTAGAAAAAAAGGAGTTGTAGGCAAGTTTGTAGAATTCTTTGGTGAAGGACTTAAAGAATTATCCATACCTGACCGGGCTACCATTTCGAATATGGCTCCTGAATACGGAGCGACCTGTGGTTTTTTTCCGATTGATGAAGAAACAATTAAATTTTTAAAAGTAAGTGGCAGAGATGAGAAAGGCATTCAACTTGTAAAAAAATACGCAAAACTTCAAGGGCTTTGGGAAGATTATAAAAATAATGACAGAGTTTATACTGATAAAATGCAACTAAACTTATCACAAATATTACCAAGTCTTGCTGGACCGAAGAGACCCCAAGATAAAATAGTTCTTTCTAAAGTTTCAGATGAGTTTTTGAAATCACTTAAATCTGAATTCTCGCAAGAAAATATTAAAAATCTATCTAAGGTAATGGGAGAAAATTTTGAAATGGATCACGGTCACGTGGCCATAGCTGCAATTACAAGCTGCACCAATACGTCGAACCCAAGCGTAATGGTCGGAGCAGGTTTGCTAGCAAAAAAAGCAGCTAAGTTAGGTCTAAAAACTAAACCTTGGGTAAAGACTTCACTTGCACCGGGCTCTAAAATTGTAACGGATTATTTAACAAAATCAGGGCTGCAAAAATATTTAGATAATTTAGGATTTCACCTTGTTGGGTTTGGGTGCACAACATGTATTGGAAATTCTGGACCTCTTGATAAAAATATTTCTGATGCCATAGGAAAGAATAACCTTATTGTAAGTGGTGTATTGTCAGGCAACAGAAACTTTGAAGGAAGAATTAATCCATTTGTAAAAGCAAATTATTTAGCTTCCCCACCTTTGGTTGTCGCTTACGCACTAGCTGGCTCTACAAAAATAAACTTGGATAAAGATCCAATTGGCATTGGCATTAGTGGTAAAGAAATATATTTAAAAGATATCTGGCCTACCAATAAAGAAATTCAGAAGATAATTGGTAAAACTATTACCTCACAACTATACAAGCAAAGATACAAGAATGTATTTAAGGGTGATAAAAAATGGAACTCAGTAAAAGCACCCAAAGGGTTGACATATAAATGGAATAAAGATTCGACATATGTACAACACCCTCCTTTTTTTAAAGATCTAAAACTTAATCAAAATAATATAAGCGATATTGAAGATGCTAATATTCTAGGAATTTTTGGAGACTCGGTTACTACAGATCATATTAGTCCTGCAGGAGCGATAAAAGATGACGGACCAGCAGGTGACTATCTAAAAAATAAACAAGTTAAAAGAAATGATTTCAACTCATTTGGGGCTAGAAGAGGCAACCACCAGGTAATGATGAGAGGAACGTTTGCAAATATTCGAATTAAGAATGAAATGTTAAAAAATATTGAAGGGGGTTATACAATTCATTACCCATCCAAGAAACAAATGTCTATTTATGATGCCTCAATTAAATATCAAAAATCTAAGACTCCACTGATCATTATTTCAGGTAAAGATTATGGAATGGGTTCATCTAGAGATTGGGCTGCAAAAGGGACCAAATTACTTGGGGTCAGAGCGGTTATTGCTGAGTCTTATGAAAGGATTCATAGATCAAACTTGGTAGGTATGGGTGTATTACCATTTAAATTTACTGGATCAGACAACAGAAAAACTCTCAAGCTAAAAGGCTCTGAAAAAATAAGCATTCTCAATGTTAAAGATAAATTAAAACCACAGGGAAACTACAGTGCATTAATTAAATACAAAAATAGTGAACTCAAAAAAATTAAAATCAAACTTTTAGTTAATACCGCGACCGAAATAGAATATCTCGAAACCGGGGGTATACTTCAGTATGTATTTAAAAATCTTGTAAATTCTTAAATGAACTAACTTTTATAATCTGACAAAAATTCCATAGAACCATCACCACTACCTGAAACAGTATTTCTTATTGCAGCAAATAATTTTTCTGAAAATTCAGCAAAATTGTCCGCATTTAAATTATAGTTTTCTCTGTATAGCGAAAAACTGACTTCTACGCATACTTCACCACAATCAGTATAGTAAAACTGATTAGATAAATTTCCAGCAACATCACCTGCCTCATTAACTGCAACAGAACAAGTCTCCTCAAAGTTACCTGAGCCTCTTGTTACAATATTTTTTGTTTTGGTCGGAGCGGCCGAGTAGAAACCTGAGTCACAACCAAAAAAAGTTCTTCTATAATCTGTTTCTTCTGATTTTGATCCCAAGATACCAAAATTCATATTGTCGAAATATACAGCGTTGTCGTTTGGACCTGTGTCCTGAGGCACTAGAGTCGCAAAAACATAAAAATTACCAGACGGCACACTACCAGATTTCTCAAGATCATATATTTTCCAATTTCCCGGCAGCATCGGTAAGTCAACTTGGTTATAGGCGCTAGAAATTGATCCTGTGTATAAAAGATTTTCATTAAATTCTTCTGCAGCGGAATATGAAGTGAATGATAGAAGTAATGCAAAAGTCGGTATGATTATGTTTTTCATGATTTTTTCCTATTTTTCAAAATATACTAGATTAATTTTATAGAGAATAAGAGTCTTAATTTCATATGTAAATTAAATTTATTTTACTGATGAATAAATAACATCGATTAAATCTCTTGAAAACCTGGCTGGATCCGATGGCTTTTCACCATCTAAAATTTTTGATTGCTCATACAGCATAGTTGCAATTTTACTAATTTCGCCAATCTCTTCTTTTTTTGTACACATCTTGGCCATTTTTTTTATGAGCTTATGATCGGAGTTAATTTCTAATATCTTTAGTGATAATTCTTGATTTAACTGATTGTGCTGCTGAAGTATCTTTTCCAAATGAGGGTCCATAGCATTATCATCCCCAACTAAACATACAGCGCTGTCAGTCAACCTCGATGAAATCCTCACATCTTTAACTTTATCTTTGAGCTGCTCTTTTAATAAAACAACTAGTGGATCAATAGATTTGTTTTCTTTTTTATTATCTTTTTCTTTTTTATTATCAAATGAATCTAAATCATCAAGCCCTTTTGTTACTGACTTAAAAGATTTTTCTTTATAGAGAGGAGTAGATGATGTCCAAAAGCTATCCACTGGATCATCTAGTATTAATACGTTGATATCCCGAGATTTATAGCCTTCTAAGCTTGGGTTATTCATTATATTTTCATAACTGTCACCAGTCATGAAATAAATGTCTTTTTGCTTTTTACCCATCCCTTCTACATACTCATCAAGTGATATTAATTCTTTTGATTTAGAATTTTTAAAAAGTGAAATCTCTAATAAGGACTCTTTCTTTTCAAAGTCCTCATAAATTCCTTCTTTCAATACAGGACCAAAATTTAACCAAAATGTCTCAAAAGATTTTCTATCTTTTGAAAGTTTCTTTTTTAAATCTGATAGAGTTCTTTTTACGAGAGATGATCTTATTTTTGCTACAACAGGATTATTTTGAAGCATTTCCCTACTAATATTTAATGGCAGGTCTTCTGAATCAATTACGCCTCTTATAAACCTTAAATATGGTGGGACAAGCTCAGGACAATTATCAGTGATGAAAACTCTTTTGACATATAACTTTAGTCTATTTTCTCTAGCAGGTTCATACAAATCAAAAGGTTTTGTCGATGGTATAAAATTAAGCACTGTATATTCAATTTTTCCCTCAGCTTTATAGTGCGACGTCATCCAAGGTTCATCGAACATCTGCCCTACATGATTATAAAATTCTTTATATTGCTCATCTGTAATTTTATTTTTGGGGCGCGTCCAAATTGCAGAAGCAGAGTTAACAGATTCTGGTTTTTCATCTTTTTTCTCTGACCCATCCGTTATAAATATTGGAATACTAATATGATCAGAATACTTGCGTATAATATTTTCAATTCTTGACTTTTCTAAATATTCTTTTGCTTCTTTTGTTAAGGTTAATTCAATGGTCGTTCCCCTATTTGATGGCAAGAGATTGAGATCTTCACTCTCTTCAATAGTAAAATTACTTTCGCCATCTGAAACCCAAATCCATACTTTATTTTCTCCAGCTTTTCTTGTTACCACCTTTGTTTGAGACGCAACCATGAAAGCGGAGTAAAATCCAACTCCAAATTGACCTATTAATGAAAGATCTTTTGTTTTAGACTCTGATAATTCTTTCAAGAAGTGCGCTGTTCCTGACCTAGCTATAGTTCCAAGGTTTGATATTAGATCCTTTTTGTTCATTCCAACACCATTATCGGAAATTGAAATCACATTTGATTTCTTATTTATATTGATGCTAACCGAAAAATTAGGGTCATCCTTGAGTAGTTTTTCTTTTGTGTTGGATAAGTACCTAAGCTTATCACACGCATCAGATGCGTTAGATATAAGCTCTCGAATAAAAACTTCTTTTTCAGAATACACAGAATTGATCATCAATTTAAGCAATTGACTGACCTCTGTTTGGAATTCTAATTTTTCAGATTTTGGCATATTTTAAAAAATGTTATGGGTAATATTGTAATTTTTTAGATAAATGCAAGTCATAATGACTAAGTTATTTTTAAAAATTTCCCTAAAATTAGCTGTTTTTCTATAATTTTCACGCTAACATAAGATAACATGGTCATCCACTATTTAAATACCCAGCCTAAAGATAAAAAGTTAGATCAGAAAACTCGGATTACTAGTTTTAACAAAGTTGAGCTCAATATGATTTTATCTATTTATGGGAAAAACGTAAGTAATGGAATTTGGAGAGATTATGCAATAGACCATAACGAAAATACGGCTGTCTTTTCAATTTATCGAAGTACGTTCGAAAAAGCATTTTTACAAATTATCAAAAGTAATAAGTCCTTGAAGAAACATAAAAAATTTCTTCTTATGAATGCAAGCAACAAAAAGTTAAAAGACTCTAACGAACTAATAGGTATTATAGACTTCTTAGATTTTTCTCTAAAGAGAATTGTTTAACACTTACCTTCTTTGACCAAAAAGCCTGAGCAGCATAATAAATAAATTTATAAAGTCTAAGTAAAGTGTTAATGCACCCATGATTGCCTTTTTTGCTGCAACTTCTGCGCTATCATAGGCCATATACATATTTTTAATTTTCTGAGTATCGTATGCAGTAAGGCCAACAAAAATTAAAACTCCAAGAATTGAAATTCCATAATAAAGAGCTGGAGATTGCATAAATATATTTACAATTGAGGCAATTATAATTCCAATAAGTCCCATGAATAGAAAAGAACCAAATCCAGTAAGATCTCTTTTAGTCGTATATCCATATATACTCATCGCACCAAAAGTACTTGCCGTGATAAAGAACACACGAGCAATACTAGCACCCGTATATGTTAAGAAGATTGTAGAAAGAGACAATCCCATTAGAAATGCAAATATCCAAAACATAGTTTGTGCACGTGAGGCTGACATGTTTCTAATGCCAAACGACATGTACATAACAATTCCAAGGGGCGCTAAAGCAACAACCCACATCATAGGACCGGTATATAAAGTTACACCTAAACTAGTAAGACCAACTATATCTCCTGAAGGACCCATGACAGCTGTGGCTTGAAACAACATATAGGCTACTAAACCTGTAAGAGCTAGACCAGATGCCATGTAGTTATAAACACTCATCATGTATTGTCTAAGACCTTCGTCGATCGCTGGCGTTGATTGAGCTCTTGTTTGATAGTCCATATTTAAAAACCTCTTGTATTAATTGTTATTTGTATTTTAATACATAATTACGAAGGTAATCAATACAAGTAATTATTTATTAAGATTTTATTAAATAATTTCAGTAAATTAGGGGGTAATTAGTTTGATGGAAAAAGTACTCGTAACAGGAACCACAGGTTATATTGGCCTTCATTGTGTCGCTCAACTACTTGAGGCTGGATACCATGTAAGAGGCTCGATGAGATCTAAAGAAAGAGAGCCAGAAGTTAGAAATGCACTAGCTAAAGTTGTTAATGCAGAAAATAGATTTGAAACATGTGAACTTGACTTAATGAGTGATGCTGGTTGGGAAGATGCTGCTGCAGGATGTGACTATGTTTTACATATAGCCTCACCGCTCACTGAAAAAGCACCTGATCATGAAGATGATATTATTATTCCTGCAAAAGAAGGTTTGCTTCGTGCAGTGAAGAGTGCCGTGAAAAATAAAGTCAAAAGGTTTGTAATGACCTCATCATTTTCAGCAGTAGGATACGGACATGTTAAAGAAGTATTCGATGAAAGTCATTGGACAGATCCCAATCAAAAAATTGGTGCATATAATAAAAGCAAGGCTATAGCTGAAAGGGCTATGTGGGATTATCTCTCAGGACTGGGTGAAGAAGATAAAATTGAAGCTGCTGCAATTAATCCAACACTTGTTGTAGGGCCTTCGTTATCAGATGACATGGGATCTTCCAATATGTTTATTCAAAGAATGCTTGATGGTTCTTATTCAGTTGTGCCACAAGTTCATCTTGGATTTGTTTCTGTAAAAGATACGGCCAGAGCTCATATTTCTGCCATGACGCATCCAGATGCTAACGGCAAAAGGTTTATCTTGGCAGAGAGAAATATGTGGTTAACTGAAATGAATGAGATATTGATAAAAAATGGTTTTACAAAAGCTCCAACCAGAAAAGTTCCAAATTTTATTATAAAGCTAATGGGTATATTTAATAAGGAAGCAGCAGTAATTGCAGGGTTTGTTGGTAAAACAAAATATACAAATTCGGAAAATGCAAAAAATATACTAAATTTTAATTTTGAAAGTGTTGAAGGTGCTGTTGTTGATACCGCAAAACAAATGGAAGGTTTAGGATTGATAGTTAAATAATGGAATTTAGAAAATTAGGACGATCAGATATAGAAGTTAGCTCCATTTGTCTTGGTACAATGACTTGGGGGGAACAAAATACTGAAGCTGACGCTCATGACCAGTTAGATTATTCACTCGCTCATAACGTCAACTTTATTGATACTGCAGAAATTTATGCTGTACCCACAAAAGCCAAGACTCAGGGCCTTACAGAGGAATATATTGGTTCCTGGTTTAAGGCGCGGGGGAATAGAGATAAAGTTATTCTTGCAACGAAGGTAGCAGGCCGCTCGGGAATGTCATGGCTAAGAGAGAATGAGGAGATTCCAAGACTAAGTAGAGAGCAAATTTTTTATGCCGTTGAAGGTAGTCTTAAAAGACTACAAACAGATTATATAGATCTCTACCAAGTTCACTGGCCTGACAGGCCTTTTGGCGCATTTTCAGGACGTCTTGAGTACAAACACATGGATACCTCTGACTCTATTCCACTTGAAGAAACACTTGAAGCATTAGGTGAACTGGTGAAGCAAGGAAAAGTAAGGGAAATTGGACTCTCCAATGAAACTCCGTGGGGCACAATGAAATATCTTCAACATGCCGAGGCCAAAGGCCTTCCTCGCGTAGCGTCCATTCAAAATGCCTATAACTTAGTAAACAGAGGTTTCGAAATTGGTCTTTCTGAAGTTGCTGCTCACGAACAAGTGGGGTTACTTGCTTATTCACCATTAGCTCAAGGAACATTATCTGGAAAATATTTGAATGGTCAGATGCCACAAGGGTCAAGAATGGCTTTGTTTGGCGACGGTCCTCTAATGTATAGATACAAAAATGAAAAAACTACTAAGGCAGTTGAAATGTATGTTGAAATTGCGAAAAAATATGAGCTCGATCCCTCTCAATTGGCCATCAGATTTTGTGATATACAACCTTTTGTTACATCAACCATAATTGGTGCAACGACAATGGAACAATTAAAAGCCTGCATAGACAGTATCCACCTTGATTTAAATAAAGAAATTATGAATGAAATCAGAAGTGTTCATAAGGAGATCCCAAACCCATCACCATGATTAAAAAACTTACAAAAACAGAAGTTACACAAAAACTGAACCGCTTATCAGGCTGGAAAATGGTCAAAGGCCGTAATGCAATTACTAAAACATTTAAATTTAAAGATTTTATGGAAGCCTTCGGTTGGATGACATCTATGGCTATATATGCTGAAAAAAAAGATCATCATCCGGAATGGTTTAATGTCTACAGCACCGTAGTCGTTACGCTATCTACGCATGACTCAGGCGGTGTGACTAAGCTCGACCTTGATATGGCTCAAGAGATGAATAGGAAAAAATAATAAAACTTCTAAGATTTATAAAAAGAAGTTGTTAAAGCAATCTTTCCTGTAGCTTTACGTGCAAGAATTGTTTCAAGAGCTTCTTGCCCTCTTTCAAGTGGAAGAATTTCTGTAACTGGTGCTTTTAATTTACCTTCTTCGTACCAGCTCGTCAGTTGGTTCATATTGTCCAAATGATTTTGTGGCTCTAAAGCTGTAAATTGTCCCCAAAATACCCCCACAGCTGAACATCCCTTGATCAAATAAAGATTCATAGGGATTTTAGGTATATGGCCCGCCGCCCAACCAATAACTAAGAAACGTCCATTCCATGCAATACTTCTTAACGCAGGCTCAGTAAAATCAGCACCAACAGGATCATAAATTACGTCTGGTCCTTTGCCACCTGTTGCTTTAGCGATTTCACTTCTAAATTGTTTAACTTCGTCACGATCTGTTAAATCATAACCACCATAATTAATGACTTCATCTGCACCATACTGTTTACATACTTCTAATTTCTCATCAGATGATGCAGCTGCTACAACTTTAGCGCCAAGAGCTTTCCCAATTTCAACAGCTGATATGCCTACACCACCAGCTGCACCTAGAACCAATAGTGTTTCACCTTCTTTGAGTTGGCCGCGATTTTTTAATGCGTATTGTGATGTACCATAAGTTAATGTAAAGCACGAAGCCGTAGTAAAATCCATACTGCTTGGCTTTTTGTAAATTTGAGCAGCACTTACGATCACTTGTTCTCTGAAACCTCCAAAACCTGTCATGGCAACAACCTCATCGCCAACTTTCCAATCTGTGATGCTTTCACCAACTGCACTAATTGTTCCTGATATTTCACCACCTGGTGAAAAAGGAAGAGGTGGTTTTACTTGGTACTTATCTTGTATGATTAAAGTATCTGGAAAATTGACGCCAGCAGCATGTACATCCACCAAAATTTGGCTCTTCTTTAGTTCGGGAACCTCAACATCCTCATAAACCAATGAACTTGGAGGTCCGAATTCTTTGCAAACAATTGCTTTCATAATTTTGAATCTCGATATAAATTACAGCCTATGAAATTTATTAATTTCAGACTTATTCTATCAATATTACTGCTGAGTTCAATAAATGCTTTTGCAGTCATCGATGTTGTGCATCTTGGATCTTTTGGCAAAAGTGGAGCATGGCAGGCGAAAGAATTTAAAGACGGAACATCCAAGATTTGCTACATAATTTCAAAACCAATTTCTACAAATCCCTCAGATCTTAATCGCGGTGAGCATGCTTTAATGATTACAAATTTTCAGGATGATGGGACCTCTCATGAAGCCAGTGTCGATACCGGATTTACCTTCAAGCCCAAAAGCATGGTTGAAGTCAGCATCAAGAACAGCAACTACAAATTTTTCACAGTCGAATCAAGAGCCTGGCTAGCAGACGGCGAAAATGATAAGAAGCTCATAAAAGATATGAAGAACGGGGCACGTGTCAAAGTGAAGAGCATTTCAAGCAGAGGAACCAAAATAACAGATACATATTCACTTATTGGATTTACAAAAGCATTAGCGGCGATCGACGAAGCCTGCTTATAAACAATCATGACAGATGAAAAATTAGGCTTAATTGGACTAAGTCAATCTGAGATATATGAATCTTTGATCATGAATGATCTCATCGGAGAGAAAGATAAATTTCGTGCTAAGCAAATATGGCACTGGCTTTATAATAAAGGTGAGACTGATTTTGAGAAAATGAGTTCGATCTCTAAAGAGTTAAGATCAACACTTCCTCAATTTTACCAAATTAGAAGACCCACAATACAAACACATGAAAAATCTATTGATGGAACGCAAAAGTGGTTATTCAAACTCAACGATGGAAACCTCATAGAGACAGTTTTTATTCCTGAGGATAATCGAGGAACGTTATGTGTGTCATCACAAGTTGGCTGCACATTAAATTGTACATTTTGTTATACAGGTACACAAAAATTGGTCCGTAATTTAACCAGTGAAGAAATTGTTTCACAATTACTCGTGGCTAAAGATGAATTATCTGATTGGTCACATAAACATGGCAGGAAAATTTCAAATGTTGTTTTCATGGGAATGGGAGAACCTCTTTATAACTACAAAAATGTTAAACAAGCTGCAGAAATTATGGGTGATAAGGAGGGAATTCAATTATCAACAAAAAGAATAACACTGAGTACTTCAGGTATAGTGCCTGAAATAATGAAATGGGGAGAAGAAGTAGATTCGAGACTTGCCATTTCACTACATGCAACAAATGATGAATTACGCAATGAGATTGTACCGATTAATAAAAAGTTTCCCTTAAAAGAATTAATTAAATCTTGTAGAGAATATCCAAGAGCTAAAAATGCGAAACGTATTACTTTTGAGTATGTGATGCTCAAAGGTGTTAATGATGACGTGGCCGATGCGCGTAAACTAGTTAAATTAATTTCAGGAATTCCAGCGAAAATTAATCTTATTCCCTTTAATCCATGGCCTAATTCGCCCTATGAATGCTCTGATAAAGAGCAAATTAAGAAATTTAGTGACATCATTAAAAATGCAGGTTATGCAAGCCCTGTTAGAAAAACAAGAGGGCAAGATATTATGGCTGCATGTGGTCAACTCAAGTCCTCAAGTAAAAAAATAAGAAAAAGTGAACTAAGAAATCATGGATAAAATAAATAAAGTTGTTCTTGCTTACTCAGGTGGGCTCGATACATCCGTTATATTAAGATGGCTTAAAGAAACATACTCGTGCGAGGTCGTTACGTTTACTGCAAACTTAGGCCAAGATGAAGATTATGATTTGGTTAAAAAAAAAGCAACACAGCAAGGTGTCAAAGAAATATTCATTGAAGATCTCAAAGAAGAATTCGTCCGTGATTACGTTTTTCCAATGTTCAGAGCTAATCCACTTTATGAAGGATACTATCTTTTAGGCACATCTATTGCGAGACCTTTAATTGCACGAAAACAAATTGAAATTGCAAACAAAGTGGGTGCCGATACTGTATCGCACGGTGCAACAGGCAAAGGTAACGATCAAATTAGATTTGAGTTAGGTTATTATTATCATAAACCAGATATTAAAATCATCAGTCCATGGAGAGAGTGGGATCTGACATCCAGAACATCCTTGGTTGAGTATGCTGATCAACACGGTATCGAAATAGCTAAAGATAAAAGAGGTGAACAACCTTTCAGTATTGATGAAAATATTTTACACTCCTCTGCTGAGGGTAAAGTTCTTGAAGATCCCTGGGAAGAAGCTCCCGATTATGTATATACAAGATCTGTATCACCAGAAAATGCTCCTGATACTCCAGAAGAGATCACCATTGAGTTTAAACAAGGCGATGCCTGTGCTTTAAATGGACAAAGCATGACACCATTTGAATTGTTGAAAGCCTTGAACGAGATGGGCGGAAAACATGGCATTGGTAGGGTCGATTTGGTGGAAAATAGGTATGTCGGCATGAAATCGAGGGGCATATACGAAACACCTGGTGGAACAATCCTCTATCACGCTCACAGAGCCATAGAAAGTATCACCTTGGATAAAGAAGCAGCTCACATGAAGGATGAACTGTCTCCCAAGTATGCAGAGCTAGTCTACAACGGCTATTGGTTTTCACCAGAGAGAGAAATGATGCAATCCATGATTGATAAATCTCAAGCGAAAGTAGAGGGTAAAGTCAGACTAAAACTCTACAAAGGAAACACGATGATCACGGGACGTGAGTCCTCAATGAGTTTGTATAATCCTAATCTAGCAACTTTTGAGTCAGATAATATTTATTCTCAAAAAGATGCCGAAGGCTTCATCAAGCTGAGTGCTTTAAGATTAAGAGAAAAAAAATAATTATTGTTGCTGTCGTATTGCGGCGTCAACAGTGTTTTTCAATAAACATGCGATTGTCATGGGTCCAACACCACCAGGTACTGGGGTAATTGCTGCAGCTACACTTAATACTTCATCAAAATCAACATCACCAACAAGTTTTGTCTTGCCTGGATTTTCTGGATGATCAACACGATTGATACCAACATCAATAACGATCGCACCTTCTTTAATCCAATCTTTTTTAACCATCAGTGGTCTGCCCACGGCTGCAACAACAATATCTGCTTGCCTGGTAAGCTCTTCAATATTTCTTGTTTTCGAATGTACAATAGTCACGGTGCAAGATTCCTCTAAGAGCAATTGCGCCATCGGTTTGCCAACAATATTAGATCTACCAATAATAACGGCATGCATCCCCTTTAGATCAGCAACAGATCTTTTTAACATTAGATAACATCCAAGAGGAGTGCACGGCGTAAATGTTTTATTTAAGAGTTCACCACCAATTGAATTTCTACCAACGTTAATTGCGTGAAATCCATCAGCATCTTTAATAGGATCAATTGAATCGATGATTGCTCTTGAATCTATATGAGGTGGTAGCGGTAACTGAACCAATATACCATTCACTTTCTCATCTTTATTAAGATCATAAATAAGCTTCAATAAATCACTTTCAATAACGGTTGTGTCTAAAAAATAGTCTTCTACATCCATACCAATTTCTTTAGCCATTTTCGTTTTAGTCTTTACATAAACTTGACTAGCAGGATCTTCACCCACCAAGACAACTGCAAGAGTTGGAACTTTATTATAATCCCTTTTAAAGGCCTCTACCTTAACAGCGGTTTCTGCACGCAAATCAGAAGCAATTTTTTTTCCGTCAATTAACTTATTTTCGTCCATAATTTATAACGCAATAGTCATGTAAAAATATTCAAAAAGGAGATTTCTAATAAAGTACAAAATCAAAATTAAAACTACTGGAGATATATCAATTCCACTAAGATTCGGCAGAAAGTTTCTTATAGGGTTAAGTAGTGGGTCGGTTAACCTTTTAGTTCCATAATAGACAGCAATAATAATTCTATTCTGTGTATTGAAGATATTCATAGCTATCAACCAACTAAAAATAACATTGATGATCAATACCCATGTATATATATTGATAACTTGATCAAAGAGAATAATAAGTGAATTCATAAATTAATATCTTTCAATAAGTAATTATCTAAAAATGAGTCTAACCATAAATTTATTTTTTTACCATGTTTAAGTCGATGAGTAAGTTGTTCACGTCGATTTTGTGCACCTTTTTCTTTTAACATATAACCAGCATAATATAACCATCGAAGATGCATTTTTAGATTAACCTCAGGGTGAAATTGAATTGCTAAAGCATTTTTATATCGGAATGCTTGTTCTCTGAATAGATCACCATTAGCTAGAATTTCGCATGACCGGGGCACAGTAAAACCTTCTCGGTGCCACTGGAAAAACTTTTTCTGACTTTGGAACATTTTGTGGCCATCTCCTCTGGGATTGATATCAAAAAAACCAATTTCAAGTGTGAGGTCATGAGATTTCTGAACTGTCCCACCAAGATTCTTGGCAAGCATTTGAGCACCTAAACATATTCCAAGAAACGGCTTATTGGACTCAAGTACTTTGGATATCCAATCTATCTCGTATTTTATATAATCTAGATCATCATTAGCACTCGGTGGTCCACCATAGATGACCGCTAAATCATGCTCATCCATATTTTCTGGAAGTTTTTCACCAATGACCGGCCTTCTGACATCCAGTGTGTAGCCACGCTTTCTTAATTTAATACCAACGTCACCAGTACTTGATCTTGGTTGATGAACGACCATTAATGCAGTTTTTTTATTCATAGCTCAAGCTATGAAACTACATTGCGCTTAAGCCACCATCAAGAACAATTTCTGTCCCAGTCATGAATTTGGACTCATCAGAAGCTAGATATAAAATTGCATAGGATACATCATCTGTATCTCCAATTTTATTCATTGGGATTTGTCTGGCTAATTTGGCAACTGCTTCATCTGCACCAAATGCTTGTTTAATTGGATCAAGAATGGGTGTATTCACAAATGCTGGATGAATTGAATTACACCGAACCTCAAATCCTTTTTTAGCACAAAATAATGCTACAGATTTAGAGAGAAGACGAACTCCAGCTTTTGATGAATTGTAAGCAGCAGTATTCCACCCTGCAACAATGCCAGATATAGACGAGATATTAATAATTGAGCCATGTCCATGTTTACCCATAATAGGAACTGCATACTTACAACCAAGAAAAACACTATCAAGATTCACTTGATGTACCTTTTTCCAAATATCAAAATCAGTTGAAACAACATCAGCGCCAAGGCTAATGCCCGCACTATTTACTAAAATATTAATTTTACCATGATCACTCTCAGTTTTATTAATTAATTCAATCCAAGATTCTTCTTGAGTGACGTCATGAAATATAGCTTGAAATTGTGTCTTACTGAAATCACTCAAGCGCTCCGACATTGAATCTAATACTTCTCGGTTTACATCAGTGAGAATTACTTTTGCACCTTCTTCAAGCAGCTTACGTGCCGCCGCAAATCCAAGTCCAGAAGCCGCACCAGTGATAATTGCAACTTTGTCCTGTACGCGCCCCATTTTATCCTAAATCTAATTTAAAATAGCTATCTTGAGAGTTTGATTCTTCCGATGAATAATTTTCATAACATTCAGACATACTGTGTTTTCTAAAACCTTTCTCTCCAGCTAGTAAAAATTCATCACTTCCTAAATATACAACAGAGGTATTGCTTAGACGATCAGACCTCACACATGTTTCTATATTTTTTTTTCTATATAAATCGATTATTGAAATCGCTCCTCCATTACCACTCATTGCAATGCGTCCATCGTCAAGCGTAACTGCATTAGTTAAACTATTTTTTGAACCAATATATAATTTTTTAAAACCCAAGGTCTTACATTCGCCTGAAAAATAACCACTTTCATAACAAGCTAACGTTGTAATTGCATCACTTGGTATTCTGTCATCTTGACTGTACTGTGTAATCAGAGTTAGATTACCAGACATCCCCAGAAGAAGAGACTGTCCGTCATCAACTTTTATTCCTGCCCAATATGAACCATCATAAAAAGTATTTACAGCAAGCCAGTTTAATCCTCTATCATCCGAAATATAATATTTCCCTAGTTCTCCTACAGCATAAACTTCATTCTGAGCAGACTTACGCCATATTTGTGCATCAGCATAGGTAAAGTTTAGATGAGGCTGGAATTCATCATCATCAAGAAATAAGAAACCCCACGTCTGACCTCCATCTTCTGTTCTTAACGAAAGGGCGAATGCACCTATTGCAATTCCTTCTTTATCATCAAACATATGTATTGAGAGTAGTGGTGCATCCCAATCTAAATCTTCGTATTGCTTGATCCAGGTTTTACCGTAATCTTTTGAATGAAGGATGGTTGCATCATGAGCAGTCACCCAACACGATTGCTTACTTGAACAACTGATGTCAGTTAATGTGCCTGTATAAGGTACACTTTCAGCTTGAACCCAACTGTCACCAAAATCATCTGAATACAAAATAATGCCATGCTCTCCGACTGCATAAATTCTATTGTCTATTTTATCCATTGCGTTAATGAGAGACTGTGACGCTAAGACAGATTTAGCAGCATAACCTGTTCCATAATTAAAGTTCGAGGATGATACCGAACTTATATTGAGAAGTAAAAAGGTGAATAAGGTGAATAGTATGCGCAACATATTGTTTAGAATAATTAAAACCCGACTTAAAAAATTCAAGTCGGGTTTTATATTAACTTTTATAAGAGGTAAAGTACTTTACCTTGCGTATCTTCTAAGACCATCTGGTGTATAGAAGCTAACAGCTTTTTCTTCACCATTATAGATTGCTCCGCGAGGTTGCATTGCAGGACCAAACAAGTTGGTTCCAACATAAGTTCTCGTTGCAAAGTCAAAAGTATATTCACCTTGAGGGTTACACGTAGTATCTTCTAAACCTTGACCACCCATGTTACCTTGAACAGTTGTTTGGTAACTCGCGCGCATTAAATCTCCATTACCATCATACATGTCATGATAAAGAAGCATTCCTGGGTTACCATCCATGAAGTAGAAAGTTCTAGACTCATATAGATGTCTTTGACCAGGTTTTAGTTGTGCATGCACAATATGAGCATCCATCTCCTCAAAACGAACAACATCCGGATTTGGATGATTAGGTACAAAAGTATTTTCAAGAGTTGAGTCTGCGAGCATATCGTTATTATTAGGAACGATCATTTTTTTCACACCCTCATAAGACCAATCGTACTTATCCTGTGCACCATTAAAGCCACCATAAGAGTCGATCGTTTGAATACCGCCACCTGCAGCTGTAAGCGAGTCATAAGAAATATCAGGCGCTCTTCTTACTCTACGAGTAGCCGGGTTATATTGCCAGGCTTTGCGCGGTTGCATGTAGCTATCTATGAAGTCATGCACGAGTGTCACTGTTCCCGCAGTTCTTGGTGGGCCTAAGTTCTTTTGCATAAACAATGCAAATATATTCTTATCTGCATACATTGTTTTTGTATTAGGATTTATAGGGAAAGAAATTGAAGTTTCTTGTTGACCTGTCGTTATAGCTCCGTCAGCTGTTACACGAGCTGAAGTCTGTATTCTATCAACTGCACTAACTGTTCCTGCAAACATTCTGTAATTCCATACAAAGTGTTGAGCGTGAGATGGGTCAGGAAAAGGTATTTGTCCCATATTAGGCACCTCAAATCCCTCATTATCATTAATCATAGTACCGTTTGATTCACTAATAGCCATTATTGACGAATCCGCTGTACATCTTCCACCTGACTCATATACATCCATTCGGAAAGTATCAGGGTATGCAGAAAACATAGTTATCATACCTGGAGTTAACATATCAGCATATTCTGCATAGTTGTCAGCTGTAACAGAATATTTTATATGTCCATCAGCAGATGCAGACGATACTGAAAATGCCAACACAGACGTTAGTGTTATTATTAATTTTTTAATGCTCATTTTATACATTGTTATACCTTCCCTTAATTAAAATGAATGTGTTAATGAAGCTGAGACA
>QCRN01000002.1 GCA_003211835.1 Pelagibacteraceae bacterium AG-461-B04
AGGGCTCTAACCAACTGAGCTATGGGCCCTTTTTAAAATTGTTATATACAATAAATAAACGTATTTACAGTCTAATAAATTAGTTTTTATCTAAAAAGCTTTTGAGCAGTTTAGCTCTTGTAGGATGCTTTAATTTGCGTAAGGCTTTAGCTTCAATCTGTCTAATTCGTTCTCTCGTGACAGAGAATTGTTGACCAACTTCTTCTAAAGTATGATCTGAATTCATTCCTATCCCAAATCTCATTCGTAGCACGCGTTCTTCTCTAGGGGTAAGCGAGGAGAGTATCTTAGTAGTTGTTTGTCTTAAGTTAGAATTTATAGCTGCATCAATTGGGATGACAGCATTTTCATCTTGTATAAAATCACCTAAATGACTATCTTCTTCATCTCCCACAGGAGTTTCAAGACTTACTGGTTCTTTTGCAATTTTTAAAACTTTTCTTACTTTTTCAAGAGGCATATTTAATTTGATAGAGATTTCTTCTGGAGTAGGCTCACGGCCAATATCATTTAATAGAAGTCTTTGTGTTCTAACAATTTTATTAATCGTTTCTATCATATGAACAGGTATTCTTATTGTTCTCGCCTGATCAGCTATCGAACGGGTAATTGCTTGCCTTATCCACCATGTGGCGTAAGTTGAAAATTTATATCCTCTTCTGTACTCAAATTTATCAACGGCCTTCATAAGTCCAATATTTCCCTCCTGAATAAGATCAAGAAACTGAAGTCCTCTGTTTGTATATTTTTTAGCAATCGAGATTACTAATCTAAGATTTGCTTCAATCATCTCCTTCTTTGCAATACTTGATTCTCTCTCGCCTTTTTGAACGTTGCTAACAATTCTCTTAAATTCATTTAATGTTAATCCTATATTGCTAGCAGATGCCCTTACTTCGTTCATTATATTCTTGATACTATTTTTCTCTGACTTTACAAATTTTTCCCATCCCGACAGTCTTGTAATTTTTCTTAACCAATATGGGTTATTTTCATTACCAACATATTTATCTAAAAACTCTTCTCGGGTGATCTTATGCTGCATGGCAAGGCGAAGTAATTTTCCCTCCAGAGACACAACTTCCTTATTAATTATGTAAAGCTTATTGATCAATTCCTCAATTTTGTTTGTATTAATTTGAAGACCCTTGATTAATTCAACAACAGCAATTTTTGATAATTGGTAGTTTTTTTCTGATCTTATTGGAAAATCTTTTCCTTTTTCCTGAAAAGCAATCTTATCCTGTTGAAGCTTTTGTAACTTTTTAAAACTTTTATTAAGTTTTTTAAATGTTTCTAAAATAATAGGCTTTAGTTCATCTTCCATGATAGCAATGGACACATTTAACTCATCATCTGAATCTTCATACTCTTCAACTGACTGGTCCATGGAGGTTTCTATCATAGGTTCTGTATCATCTCCGTAAGTTGCTGACTTTTTCTCAGCTTCTTTTCTTTTTCTAATTTCTTCTTTTTCCTCTTGTTCCTTTCTTTTTTTTGCTTCTTTAATTTTTTTACTAAGTTCTTTTTTGTTTGGAGATTCTTCAAATAAGGATTCAAGATCTATAACTTCTCTGAGTGTAATTTTTTCGTCAATAATATCATCTCTCCAGTCAAGGATTGCTTTTAATGTTAATGGACTTTCACATAAACCAGAGATCATCGCTTCCTGACCAGCCTCAATTCTTTTTGCAATCGCTATTTCCCCTTCACGTGAAAGAAGATCAACTGTACCCATTTCTCTAAGATAAAGTTTTACTGGATCATCTGTTTTTTCTGTTCCCGTTTTAGTTCCAGCTACATCGTCATCTTTATCATCATCATTATCTGAATCATCTGAGTCGATAATATCAAATCCAACTTGTGATAACTTGGTAGTGTATTGTTCAATTTGTTCAGAGGTAAACTTATCTTCTGGAAATGACTTTTTAATTAGTTCGTTAGTTAAATATCCATCTTTCTTGCCCTGCTTAATCAATTTCTTTATAATAGATTTTTCTAGATCTAAGACAGGCCCATCTTGATCGACTGATGGTGTTGGATTAGTTTCAGATACTTGTTTTACTTGCTTTTTTTTTCTGCCGCGTTTTTTCATTTCAATTTTTTGCCAAACTCTCTTTTTTTATTTTTAAAAAATTATCATAACTTTCTTGATCCATATTCTGCTCTAAATCTTTGAAAGCTTGTGATAAATCTTTTTTTTCAAGCAACTGTTGATGCAAATCCAGGAGTCCTAAAAAGCTATTTTCAACTATTTCAAAATCACTTTTTATGACTGATCTGTATGTTCTAAGCAGATTAGAATTGTATATGCTTTCTATTTCGTTATTAAATCCCTGTTTTATTAGATATGACTTAAAGTCAAAATTTTCAAGATCTTTATCGCTATTTATTGATCCAAATTCAATGATTTGTGACACTATTTTTGCTAATTTTAAGTCATTAAAGCTAATTCTTCCCAATTCCTCAATATATTTAAATAAAAGTAAAGGGTTCTCAATAACGTGCATTAAAATAATCTTTTCTCTAATAACTGAGTCGTGACTAGATTGATTAAGCCTTTCACTATTATAAATCTCTTTTGAGACTCTTTTGTCAATATAGCGGGAATATGAAGAATTTTTTTGAAACTGAGATCTTTTAATAGCATTAATTTTATCATTAAATTCTTTAATATAATAATCTCTTACAGTTTGGTTTTCAATTTTACTAGCAATTGCCCTAATTCTTTTTTCAAACCCAGCTTTTTTTTCTGGAGTTGAAACATCATCTTTTTCTAATTCAACCTTCCAAATAAATTCTGACAATGAATAGGATGTATTTAAAATCTTCTTAAATTCCTCAGAACCATTTTTTATTAAAAAATCATCAGGGTCATAATCACTTGGCAATATACAAAACCTTGCTGAAAAGTCTGGTAATATATTACTTAAAGCTAAAATTGCTGCACGCTCAGCAGCTTTTTGTCCAGCTTCGTCTCCATCAAACATAATAATTGGACTATGACATACTTTCCATGCTCTTTGTAGTTGATAGCTGGTAAGAGCAGTGCCCAAAGGGGCAACAGTATTCTTAAAGTTATTTTGAAATAGGGATATTACATCCATATAACCTTCAACTATAATCAAGTTTTCAACTTTTCTATTCTCTTCAGTTGCCAAATTAAGATTAAATAGGTTAAAACTTTTTTTAAAGATTGGACTATCAGAAGAATTTATATATTTGATGCTTGAATTATCAATAGCTCTTCCTCCAAATGCAATTAAGTTTGATTTATAATCTTTAATTGGAAACATAAGTCTATTTCTGAAAAAATCGTAATATTCATTTTCTTTATGTTTTGATTCTTTTATAAGCCCTAATGACAAAGCATCTTTGATATTTACTCCTTTCTTCTTTAAGTGAAGATAAAGTTGATTGCTTTGAGATCCCGCAAATCCTAACTCGAATTTTTTCCACATGTCAGGATTGACTTGTCTATTATCCAAATACTTTTTAATTCCCTCACTCTGACTCAGCATTGACGTGTAAAATTTATTTGCCTCAATCATAATATTTCTTAGACTTGCATAATTATTTTCTACATAATTGGAGTCCTTTATAATTCCAGATTCAGGATTTAGTCCTGCTTGCTTAGCAAGGTACTCAATTGAATCAGGATAAGACATATTTTTATGTTTCATTAGAAATGAAAATATATCGCCATGTTCTGCACTGCTAAAACAATGAAAAAACTCTTTATCATCACTGACAGTAAATGATGGCGTCTTCTCATTCTTAAATGGGCTTAAACCAACAAATTCATTCCCACGCTGGGTTAACTTCACAAATTTACCAACAACTTCTGAGACTCGGAGTCTTGACTTAATTTCATTAATAAATTCTTTCGAGTATCTGGGCATCAACAAAGTATAGTACCTAATTACAGTAAAAAATAGTTAGCAAATTGTAACTAATTTTGAAGCTTTTCCTTTATTAATTTGCTTGCAAGCGACATATCTAATGAAGAAGAACTGTTATCTTTTAAATATTTTATTACTTTACCTATTTCTTTAAGATTTGAGGCTTCAGTTGCATTGATTGCCTTATCACATATTGTGGCTGTTTCTTCTTCACTTAGCTGTTTTGGCAAAAATTCATTGATAATTGTGATTTCTAATTTCTCTTTTTCTACTAGCTCTGTCCTGCCTGCCAATTTGAACATTTCGACCGAATCATTTCGTTGCTTAACCATTTTTTTTAAAAGTTGTATAATAGTCTCTTCTAATATCACTGAGTCTTCTCCAGAAGAGCGACTGGCAATCTCTTTATCTTTTATTGCGGCTATTATCAACCTTAGTGTATGGATTCTCTCTTTATCACCATTTTTCAATGCCTTTGACAATTCATTTGTGATCATATCTTTCATACAAGACGAATAAGAAAACTACATCAACTAATCTTAAGTATCAATAAAAGTTAAAATAATATTTTATTATCTTACTATTGCATCAAGCATACATTTGCCTTAAATTCCAATAAATCTAGAATCATACATATGTCAAAGACGATTAGGTTGAAAAAAGATCGCATTTCCGCTCGATCTAAACCTATTCTAGGACAACTAATTCTTGAGGACGGAACTGCTTTTAAGGGCATAAAAATCGGTTCAAATATAAATGCTATTGGAGAAGTTTGCTTCAATACATCCATGACCGGTTATCAAGAAATTATTACTGATCCATCATACGCAGGCCAAATAATTAATTTTACATTTCCTCATATTGGAAATGTTGGAACAAATTTTCAAGATAATGAGTCATCAATTTCTTATGCAAAAGGTATAATAATTAATTGTGATATTTCCGATCCATCTAACTTTAGATCTATACAGCATTTAGATTCATGGCTTAAAAAAAAAGGTATTCCTGGATTATGCAATATAGATACAAGATCAATTACTAATATAATAAGATCAAGAGGTGCTCCAAAAGGAGGTATCGTAAAAAAACTTATAAATAAAGATCATGAGAAAAAATTTCTTTCAGAAATAAAGAAATGGCAAGGACTTAACAATCTTGATCTTGCAATTGAGGTAACGTGTAAAAAAATTCAGAAATTTAAAAGTAAATCAAATTCAAAAATAAACATAGTAGCTATCGATTATGGTATGAAACAAAATATCTTAAATTGTCTACTAGAATTAAATATAAATGTAATTGTTGTTCCTGCAAATACTACATCGGATGAAATATTAGAATATAATCCTAATGGGATTTTTTTATCAAATGGTCCTGGTGATCCAAAAGCTACGGGTAAATATGCTATACCAACCATAAAAGATTTAATTCATAAAAAGATCCCCATTTTTGGGATCTGTTTAGGACATCAATTAATATCTCTCGCGCTTGGCGCTAAGACAAAAAAAATGTTTCAAGGCCATCGAGGAGCTAACCACCCTGTTCAAAATTTAAAAAATAATAAGGTAGAGATAACATCTCAAAACCATGGTTTTGTAGTTACAGAAAAGTCTATTCCTAAAAATGTTAAGATTACTCATAAATCTTTGTTTGATGGCAGCATTGAGGGCATAGAGCATAAGCATAAAAAGATTTTTGCAGTTCAATACCATCCAGAAGCAAGTCCCGGACCTCATGATAGCCAGTATCTTTTTCAAAAGTTTAAAAGGATGATTAATAGCAGTGCCTAAAAGAAAGGATATTAAATCAATACTGGTGGTTGGAGCTGGACCAATCATTATAGGCCAAGCGTGTGAATTTGATTATTCAGGTACTCAGGCCTGTAAGGCATTAAGAGATGAAGGGTATAGAGTAATTTTAATTAATTCTAATCCTGCCACAATTATGACTGACCCTAATACTGCTGACGCAGTTTATATTGAACCAATTACACCTGAAATTGTAACTAAGATAATAGCTAAAGAAAAACCTGATGTAATGTTGCCCACTATGGGAGGACAGACAGCATTAAATATTGCCATAGCTCTTTCTAACAATGGTACCCTTAAAAAGTACAATGTTGAACTTATTGGAGCAAATCTCGAAGCAATAAAAAAAGCTGAAGAAAGAGAGAGATTCTACAAAGCAATGATAAAAATTGGTCTTGAATGTCCTCGAGCAGAAATAGCTCGAAATTTTAAAGAAGCAAAAAAAGCCTTAAAAAAAATTGGACTTCCAGTGATTATTAGACCTTCTTTTACTTTGGGAGGTACTGGAGGAGGAATAGCAACAACCGAAAAGCAATTTGATGAAATAGCGAATTCGGGTCTTTACAGTTCTCCTATTAACGAAATTTTAATTGAAGAATCTGTTGCTGGCTGGAAAGAGTATGAAATGGAAGTTGTCAGAGATCGAAATGATAATTGCATTATTGTATGTTCAATTGAAAATATAGACCCTATGGGAATTCACACGGGTGACTCTATTACGATTGCGCCTGCGCTTACTTTAACTGATAAAGAATTTCAAATTATGAGAAATGCCTCCATAGCTTGTTTGAGAGAAATTGGAGTTGAAACTGGTGGTTCCAATGTTCAATTTGCTGTAAATCCAAAAAATGGTCGTCTAGTTATCATTGAAATGAACCCAAGGGTGTCAAGATCATCAGCCTTAGCTTCTAAAGCTACGGGATTTCCAATTGCAAAAATTGCTGCTAAGCTTGCGGTAGGATATACTTTAGATGAATTAAGAAATGAAATTACAAAGGTAACTCCTGCTTCTTTCGAGCCAACAATTGACTATGTAGTAACAAAGATTCCAAGATTTACATTTGAAAAATTCCAATTTACACAACCACTTCTTTCTAGTTCCATGAAATCCGTTGGTGAGGTCATGGCCATAGGCAGATCATTTCCCGAGTCGCTCCAAAAGGCAATGAGATCTCTTGAAGTTGGATTAGATGGGCTTGATGAAGTAAGAACAAATATCAATAAGAAAAAACTAAATAAAAAAAATATAATCAGTGAACTAAAGAAACCTTTAGCAGACCGTCTCTTACTAATTGCGCAAGCTTTACGTTTCGGCAATTCAGTCAAAGATATTCATAATGCTTCAAAAGTTGATAAATGGTTCATTGAACAAATTAAGAGAATTGTAGATAAAGAGATTGAACTAAAGTCAAAAGGGTTTCCAATAAAACCTGGGGAGATATTGAAAATTAAAGCATTAGGGTTTTCAGATAAAAAAATATCTCAACTATGTGGACTTAACGAGGAAAAAGTATTTTACCTTAGGAAAAAAAATAAAATATTTCCAGATTATAAAAGAATAGATACTTGTGCAGCTGAATTTAAATCAATGACTCCTTACATGTATTCAACATATTCAAAAAATTATTCTAATTTAGATACCTGTGAGTCAAATCCATCAGGAAAGAAGAAAGTAATAATATTAGGAAGTGGTCCAAACAGAATTGGTCAAGGAGTCGAATTTGATTATTGTTGTTGTCACGCATCATTTGCACTTAAAGAACTTAAATATGAAACAATTATGATAAATTGTAATCCTGAAACTGTATCAACAGACCCTGATACAAGTGATAGACTGTATTTTGAGCCGCTCGCTGAAGAAAATGTTTATGACATAATATTAAAAGAAAAAACTAAAGGGAAATTGCTTGGTGTCATCGTACAGTTTGGTGGTCAAACCCCTCTTAAACTTGCATCATTTTTAAAGAAAATGAGAATTCCAATTCTTGGAACATCAAAGGAGTCAATTGATGCTGCTGAAGATAGAGAGAAATTTAAAAAGATATCAGAAGACTTAAATCTCTTACAACCAGCAAATGGCATAGCATTTTCAGAAAAGCAAGCTTTCGAAGTGATTAATAAAATTGGATTCCCTGCTGTTATTCGGCCATCATATGTCTTAGGTGGAAGAGCAATGGAAATTGTTCATAATAAAGATGAGCTTAAGAAATATTTTAAAGAAGCGGTCATTGTATCTGGTGATAGTCCAGTATTGATAGATCATTACTTGAAAGACTCAATTGAGGTTGATGTAGACGCCGTATCTGATGGAAAAAAAGTAATTATTGCAGGAATTATGGAACACATTGAGGAGGCAGGAATACATTCAGGCGATTCGACCTGTACACTGCCTCCATACTCATTATCAGAAAAAATTATAAAAGATATTGAGAAACAAACAAAAAAACTTGCAATGGCCCTTAAAGTAAAAGGGCTTTTAAATATTCAATTTGCTATACAAAATAACAATATATTCCTTTTAGAAGTTAATCCTAGAAGTAGTAGAACTGTTCCTTTTGTTGCAAAAGCAACAGGAAATCCTATTGTTAAAATTGCACTAAATGTTGCAATGGGTAAAAAATTAAATCAGAAAGACTTCAAAGAAAGTAAAAGAAAATATATTTCAATTAAGGAGCCGGTATTTCCTTTTAAAAGATTTCCAAATGTCGATACAATATTAGGTCCTGAAATGAAGTCGACAGGTGAAGTCATGGCAATTGACAAATCATTTGAGGCAGCATTTATAAAATGTCAATTAGCTTCGTCAAACCCTCTTCCAAAAAAAGGTAATTTATTCGTATCTGTTAAGAATTCTGATAAATCAAAAATAGTACCTATTGTTAGGTCCTTTCAAAAACTTGGATTTAAAATCAAAGCTACGCATGGAACAGCTTCATATTTGATAGATCAAGGTATTAAAGTGAGCAGGATTAACAAAGTATCTCAAGGTTCACCTCACATTGTAGAAGATTTATTAGATGATAAAATAGATATACTGATCAATACAACAGAAGGTAGAAAATCTATAAATGACTCCTTTAGTGTAAGAAGAACAGCATTAATGAAAAGCCTACCCTACTTTCTCACTATTTCAGGCGCAAGAGCAGCAATAAATTCAATTAAGGAGTTACGTAACAACGATCTTGAAGTTAATCAAATTACAAGCTTTCACTAGTCTAAGGGAACGTTGCCGAGTTTTTTTGTATTCTTTATTACAAATGCTGTTTTAACACTTGAGATATTTTCATTGGGGGTGATATTTTGTGTCAAAAAATCATTAAATTCATTCATATTTTTAACAACACATTTCAAAATAAAGTCAATTTCGCCATTAAGCATAAAACACTCTCTTATCGCTTCCCATCCCCATATCTGTTTTTCAAAAGCACTCAGGCTCTCTTCATTCTGGTTCTTTAGACTAATAAAAATCCATGCTGTTAAGTCATATCCTAATTTTGCTGGATCAAGGTTAGCTCTAAATCCGTCAATATAGCCATTGTCTTCTAAATCACGCACTCTTCTAAGGGTCGGCGGCGGTGACATACTTATTTTTTTTGAAAGATCTAGATTGGATATTCTTCCCTCATCTTGAAGAATCCTTAGTATTTTTAAATCTACACTATCGAGCGTTTTTTTTACCATCAATATACGGGCCACTCGGTTTCAAACGTTACATAATTTAATTGTAAGCATCGTCTTTCATTTTTAATATATTTTTTTTCTAATCCGTGCCATGAGTCTTTTTCTGAAGTAAAAACATACCCAAAATTATTTCTATAAGGTAAGGTCTTGGCAACTTTTAGATCAGGAGTATAAAAATCAGTTCCAAGATTTTCGTTTTCTCCATACCTATTAACAAATAAAATTGACGACATTAATTTTTCTTTTATGTCGCAGTGAGGTTCAAGCCAAAAACCATTTTTATCAGCAATGACTTCAACCCTTACAAAGGAATTTTCTAGGTTTCTATTAATCATTTTTGAAATTAAATCAGTACACTCCTTTGATTGCATTTCTTTTACAAGTTTATACAATTCAGGATAATCAGAGGAATTTTCTTTTGTAATAAAAACCCTTAATTTACTTAATAGATTTTTTCCAGTTTTGTCACCTGCTCTAGTACCGTCAAATATCACATCACCTTCTGGAAACTCAATGCTATAGACCTCATCTATGGAAGTTTCTGATAAAGGATTTTCCAATGTCCAGTGACTAAACGGTTCTTTGAAATGAATTAAATTATTTCTAAGTGCATTAACTAATGACATTATTTATTATTATAGCTCTCATTAATTGTTCTGGCTACTTCCATAGTTTCGTTCGTATAAGAATTTGAATAATCCTCTAATTTATCTGTTAATATCTTCACATAGTTTTTTTTGACCAAAGTTGATAAGAAGCTTTCAATTCGATTATATCTTTTTGAGCTTGGTAACTTGTATATAAAAACCGGTTTTTTTGCGGATACAGACTCAGATATGATTGAAACTGAGTCTGAAGTACAGATTAGGTATTTTGAGTAATGCATAAGAGCTAAGTAAGGATTCTCTTTTCCTTCCCAAACAATATTTTGATTTGAATATTTTTTTTTCAAATAATCTTTTATAAATTCTTCTGTTCTTCTTGAAAAAACAATAAACATTTGGACATTATTATTATTCATCACTCTGTCTAGAGACATTGCTAATTCGATAACATTTGATTGATCGAATTTGTAATTTCTGCTTTTACCACCAATAAAGACCGTACAAATTGGTTTTTGAATTGACCCAAAGCTGTCCTTCATTTTTTCTGCGTGCTTTTCTAGTAGTTTTGGTGTTATGTGATTAATAGCAAGATCAGTAGTTATAACATTGTGTCCAACCACTTTGTCGTGAGATGGAGCAACAACAATGTCAAAATTTTTTGTGTTTACTCTTGGATTTTGAATATGGATAGAGAATACGCGTTTAACAGATTTTTTTTTAATGAACAGTGAAGCATAGATGCTTCTTTTGCCACACGAAATCAATATATCTGGAACTTCTGAGTCTAGATTGAAGTCACTTAAATTCTTAAACATTATATTTGACAATGGTAAAAAATTAAATGGCAGCTTATTCCATGGAAAATTAAGTTTAACCACTTTCAGTTCATAATTTACATTAAGTGCTTCGGCAAGACCTCTGACTTGACTAATCATGCCGGCTGAGCCATCAGTTAAACACCATGCTAACTTATTAGTCTTGAAATTATTCATTTAGATATTACTTAGAATCTGAATATAAATATTCTTTTAATTAGTTTGATAATATATAGATTATACTAAAAGCCAAATGCATTCAAAAATTCTCATAATTGGTTCAGGGCCTGCAGGATATACAGCTGCTATCTATGCTGCGCGTGCTATGCTTGAACCTACCCTTGTACAGGGAATTCAACCAGGAGGTCAATTGACAATAACAACTGATGTTGAAAATTATCCTGGTTACGGAGATGTAATTCAAGGTCCTTGGCTTATGGAACAAATGGAAGCCCAAGCAAAGAATGTTGGAACAAAAATTATTAGTGATATTATTGAAACTGTAGATTTTAAATCGACCCCCTTTAAAGCCATAAGTGAGTCTGGTACTACTTATACTGCCGACTCAGTAATCATTTCAACAGGTGCTCAAGCTAGGTGGTTAGGTCTAGAGTCTGAAAAAAAATTCCAAGGATATGGAGTTTCTGCTTGCGCCACATGTGATGGCTTTTTCTTTAAAGAAAAAAAAGTTGCTGTTATTGGCGGCGGCAATTCAGCTGTAGAAGAAGCCTTGTATTTAACTAATTTTGCATCGACAGTTTATTTAATACACCGAAGAGATAAATTAAGAGCTGAAAAAATACTTCAAGATAGACTTTTTAATAATGAAAAAATTAAATGTATTTGGGACCATCAACTGCAGGATATTCTAGGTGATGAAGATCCTCTCAATGTAAAAGGTATTAAAGTCAAAAATGTAAAAACTAATGAGATACAAGATATTGAATTAGACGGAGTGTTTATAGCAATAGGACACGATCCTGCTACACAAATCTTCAGAAATCAAGTTGAAATGGATAATGAAGGCTATATTATTACAAAACCTGACTCAACTCTAACAAATGTTAACGGTGTTTACGCTGCAGGTGATGTAAAAGATAAAACTTACCGTCAAGCTGTGACCGCAGCTGGCATGGGATGCATGGCTGCGCTTGAAGCAGAAAAGTTTCTAGCAGAGAAATCTTAAATTATTTTAAATTTTCTAAGTATGACCGCATGCGAGAACATGCTTCTTCTAAATTTTCATCTGAAGTAGCATACGAAATTCTAAAATATCCCTCAAGTCCAAACGCCGATCCTTGAACTACAGCAACTCCAGCTTGCTCCAATAAAGAGGTCACAAATTCTTGATCGTTGCTCATTATATTACCCGAATTGTCTGTCTTACCAATAATGTCCTGGCATGAAGGAAATACATAAAAAGCACCTTCAGGTTTTCTGCATGAAATACCATTCATACTATTCAATTCAGAAATCAGTTTGTCTCTTCTTTTCTTAAAAACCTCAGATCTCTCAGCTATAAAAGAGTTATCACCATTTAAGGCCTCAACTGCTGCAGCCTGGCTTATAGAAGTTGGGTTACTCGTTGATTGCGATTGCAATTTACCCATTGCTTTAATCAAATCCTTGTTTCCCCCAGCATACCCTATTCTCCACCCTGTCATAGCATAAGCCTTGCTCACGCCATTCAGAGTTAGAGTACGATCTTTAAGAAAAGGAGCAACGCTTACGAGCGTATGAAACTTAACGTCATCATAAATAAGATGTTCGTATAAATCATCAGTCATTATATTAACGTGAGGATGATTTTCTAGGACCTTAGATAAGGCAATAAGCTCAGCTTCCGTATAGCAGGAGCCAGTAGGATTAGAAGGTGAATTTAAAATAAACCACTTCGTTGATTTATTAATTGCTTTTTCAAGTTGATCAGGTGTTATTTTAAAGCCTGCTTCTTCCCCACAAGTAATTATGATTGGCTTTGCGTCAAAATAATTTACTACATCAGGATAAGTTACCCAATAAGGTGCTGGAATTATAACTTCATCTAAAGCATCTAGTGTTACGGCCATTGCATTAAAAATAATTTGCTTCCCGCCTGTGCCTACAGATATTTCATTTAATTCATATTCCAAATTATTTTCTCTTTTGAATTTTGCCTGAATAGCCTTTTTAAGTACTGGTGTTCCATCAACCGCAGTATATTTTGTATCGCCGTCTTTGATTGCATCAATAGCTGCTTTTTTAATGTTATCAGGGGTATCAAAGTCTGGTTCTCCTGCCCCTAAACCAATTATATCTTTACCTTGAGCCTTTAACTCCCGAGCCTTCTGAGTAACCGCCATAGTAGCTGAAGGCTTTATTCGTTTGATACTTTTTGATAGAGTTACCAATGTTTTTTCTCCAATAATTGTTATTTGATTAATCAGCAATTATATTAGAAATTAAGTATACTCAACTAAAATTGAAAAAATACATAATTAATGCCTAATACTGAGCTACTAAAAGTCACATCCGAATATAGCCCTGCAGGAGACCAGCCTCAGGCCATCGAAGAAATTGTGAAAAGCATTAACGGCAATGAAATGGAGCAAGTTTTACTTGGTGTAACAGGGTCAGGTAAAACATTCACTATGGCCAAAATCATTGAAAGAGTTCAAAGACCAACATTGATTCTTGCTCCCAATAAAACTTTAGCTGCTCAGCTTTATGGTGAGATGAAGTCTTTTTTTCCAGAGAACGCAGTTGAATATTTTGTCTCATATTACGATTATTATATTCCAGAAGCTTACGTGCCGAGATCAAATACTTATATTGAGAAAGAAGCGTCAATTAATGAGCAAATTGACCGAATGCGACACTCGGCTACGCAGTCATTGCTTGAAAGAAAGGATGTAATTATTGTTGCGAGTGTATCATGTATTTATGGAATTGGCTCAGTTGAAACATACCGGTCTATGACCATAAAGCTTGAAAAAAATCAAAAAATTGGACGTAATGAAATTATACAAAAACTTATTACTCTTCAATACACACGCAATGATACAGATTTTCACAGAGGCACTTTCAGAGTTAGGGGAGACCTTATAGAAATATTTCCCTCTCATTATGAAGACAGAGCATGGAAACTATCACTTTTCGGTGATGAGCTTGAAGCAATAAGTGAATTTGATCCCTTAACAGGGAAAAAAACAGGCGAACTAGAAACGATAAAGATATACGCAAATAGTCACTATGTTACTCCAAGACCTACATTGCAAACTGCAATTAAACAAATCCGAAAAGATTTAGAACTCAGAGTTCCAGAATTTAAAAAAGAAAATAAATTAATTGAAGCTCAACGAATAGAGGAAAGAACGCGTTTTGATTTAGAAATGATTGAAGCAACTGGAAGTTGCCCAGGAATTGAAAATTACTCGAGATATTTGTCTGGTCGTAAACCGGGTGAAGCGCCGCCAACATTATTTGAGTACTTGCCTGAAAATTCATTATTATTTGTAGACGAAAGTCATGTAACAGTGCCTCAACTTGAAGGCATGTATAAAGGTGACAGAAGCAGAAAAACAACACTTTCCGAGTATGGATTTAGACTTCCATCTTGCCTTGATAATAGGCCATTAAAATTTGAAGAATGGGAAGCAATGAGACCTCAAAGTCTTTTTATTTCTGCTACGCCAGGACCTTGGGAAATGCAGAAAACTCAGGGTATATTTACTGAACAAATTATTAGGCCAACTGGATTGATAGACCCAGATATTGAAATTCGGCCTGCGAAAACTCAAGTTGAGGATCTTATTTCCGAATGTAAAAAAATCGTTGATATGAAATATAGAGTTTTGGTTACAACTTTGACCAAACGGATGGCTGAAGATTTATCAGAGTATATGCACGAGAATGGAATTAAAGTTAAGTATATGCACTCAGACATCGATACTTTAGAAAGAATTGAAATAATCAGAGATTTAAGAAAAGGTATGTTCGATGTTCTGGTTGGAATTAATTTACTTAGAGAAGGACTCGATATACCTGAGTGCGCGTTAGTGGCTATTCTTGATGCTGATAAAGAGGGGTTCTTAAGATCTGAAAGATCACTTGTTCAAACCATTGGAAGAGCAGCTCGTAATGTCGATGGTCGGGTGATTCTTTATGCTGATAAAGAGACGGAGAGTATTAAAAAAGCAATAAAAGAAACTGATAGAAGAAGAGAGATTCAAAAACAATTTAATTTAGAAAATAATATCACTCCTGAAACTATTAAAAGAGATATTAGTAATATTTTAGAGAGTATATATGAAAACGATAGGGTTAACGTTGAATTAGACGGTGAGAATAAGAATCTTGTAGGAGATAATTTGCAAAAGCATATCAAAGGGCTTAAAAAGAATATGATTGATTTAGCCGATGACTTGAATTTCGAGGAAGCTGCTAAGTTAAGAGATGAAATAAAAAGGCTTGAAAATAATCAATTAGAATTGCCACCTGATAATCTTAGACAATATAAAAAAAATAGAAGAAGTAAAAGGAAGTATTTTACATAAATGTTTGTCGATATTTTAATTTTATTGATTGGACTTGCACTATTGCTTTACAGCGCTGACATGATGATAAGTTCCTCTGATTTAGTTGCAAAAAAATTTCAACTGTCACCTATTCTTATAGGTCTAACAATTGTTGCATTTGGTACATCTGCTCCCGAATTAGTTATTACCTTATTCGCAGCTTTTAGAGAAATCCCAGCGACAGATGCGATAATTGGTAATATTATTGGCTCAAACATTGCAAATATTTTACTTATTTTGGGCACTGCCTCACTTTTTTTTAAAATAGATTTAAGCAGTATTGGACTTAAAGATAATATTTTTTTGCTAATATTGACATCCTATTTTGTATCAATGTTCTATTTTACGAGCTCTCTAAGCTATATAATTATTATTGGATTAATAGTTTTTGTAATACTCTTTTTGAATTTACTTAAAAATTATGAATCTATTAATGAGGAAGAAGAATTCAAAGAATTTGGAAATAGAACTTACTTAATTCTTTTATTTTCATTTATTGGTATCTTTATCGGTGGAAAAATATTTTTAGACAGTTCACTTAATATCTTTACAACTTTTGGATTAGAGGAAACAATAATAGGAATATCTATTTTAGCCATTGGCACTTCACTTCCTGAACTTGCAACTGTAGTAATTTCTTATATTAGAAAAAAAGGCTCTATTGGTATTGGTAATATTATTGGAAGCAATATAATGAATATTCTTTTTGTTTTCTTACCAGGGGCAATAATTGTTAAATCAAGAAACTTGGATTTTCCACTAGAAAATATTGAAATTATCCATATTAATGTCTTGATATTAGTAACATTAATAATAACAATAATGTCATTATTCAAAATAAAATTAAATACAATATTTGCTTTGGGTTTTCTTACGTCGTATGCGATATATATAGGATATTCGCTATCATGAAAAAACAAACCATTTTAATTACAGGAGGTGCTCAAAGAATTGGCAAGGCCATTGCTTTAAATTTGAAGAATAATAACCTTAATTTTATAATTCATTATAATAACTCGAGTAAAGAGGCAAATGATTTAAAAAATAGTCTCGTAAAATCTGGAAATCAATGTGAAATAATTAAGTGCGATTTAAATAAACCAGGTCAAGTTTCAAAAATAATATCGAAATCAAAAAGAATTTTTGGAACAGTCGATTTTCTTGTTAACAATGCTTCACTATTTTTAAATGACAATATTGAAACACTCAGTGATGACTTGTGGTACGATCATATGAATATAAACTTGTATGCGCCTTTATTACTATCCAAAGAATTTAAAAAACACTTACCAAGAAAGTCCAATGGACATATCATAAATATTTTAGATCAAAATGTAGTTAACGCTGACACTTCATTTCTTTCTTACTCAATTGCAAAGGCTGCTCTATATGCGGCAACACCAATATTAGCTAAATCTTTTGCTCCAAATATAAGAGTTAATTCAATTGGTCCTGGACCAACTTTAAAAAATATTCATCAATCAAAGAAACACTTTGATAAGTCATTGAAAAATACAATTTTAAAGATAGGTTCACCTCCAGAAGAAATAGCAAAATCAGTTAAATTTCTGCTTGAATCAAAGTCAATTACAGGCCAATTTATAGCCGTTGACGGAGGGGAGCATTTATCATGAACCATAAAAATGTACTAAAAATTAGCGATTTAAAATCAAATACGGATTTAGTAGATCCATTGTCAGGATATGATTTAATATTTTTAAATGATTTTATGATTGATGCAAAAATTGGTGTCTACAAACATGAAAAGTTAAAACGGCAGCCACTTCGAATTAATGTTATTGCTAAAGTTAAAAATCCTAAAACCATTAACGACAGCAGATTGCAAAGTGTTGTTTGCTATAATCAAATATCAAAAAAAATTAAAAAAATTATAGGTGCTGGCCATACAGTTCTTCTTGAGAAATTGGCAGAGAAGATATTTCAGGAATGTTTCAAAAATAAAAGAATTGAGACAATGAAGATTAGGCTAGAAAAATTGGACGCAATAAAAGAGGCTGCGAGTGCTGGTATTGAAATTGAGCGCTCACGCGCTTAAAAATGAATAATACAGAAAGTCTAAAAGAAATTATAAATCAATCTCCTACTTCTGCAGGCATTTATAAAATGCTGAATGAAAAAGATGAAATACTCTACGTAGGAAAAGCCAAGAATATACAAAATCGTCTTAAAAGTTACCTAAATGGTAACAATTTATCAAACCGCATAAAAAGAATGGTCAGTAAAATATCAACTATTGACGTTGTGATTACACAAACTGAAAAAGAAGCATTACTTTTAGAGGCAAATTTAATCAAGAAACTAAAGCCACCATTTAATATACTTCTTCGTGATGACAAATCGTTTCCTTATATCTTTATTAATCATGAACAAGAATATCCTCAAATTACAAAACATAGAGGTAAGCAAAAATTTAAAGGAAAGTATTTCGGTCCTTTTGCAACAATCAACTCTCTTAATTATACATTAAAAATATTACAGAAGGTTTTCTTACTGCGTTCATGTGACGATACAATATTTGAAAACAGATCAAAACCTTGTCTTCTTTATCAAATTGAACGCTGCAGCGGTCCTTGTGTAAATGATACAATTAACAGGAAAGACTACAATTCAACGGTAAAAAATGCTGAAAATTTTCTTTCAGGCCATCACAGTACTCTACAGGCAGAGCTCTCAAAGAAGATGGAAAGAGAAAGTGAAATTTTGAATTATGAAAAAGCTGCAAGTTATAGAGATAAAATTGAAGCTTTAACTCAAATACAAAGTCAACAGAATATAAACTTGCATGACATTAAAAATACTGATGTGATATCTATTTCAAGAAAAGGAAGCAAATCTTGCGTACAAGTATTCATATACAGATCAGGCCAGAATTGGGGGAATAGATCATACTTTCCAAAACATGGAGAAGAAGTTGAAACTTATGAAATATTAGAGAGGTTTATAGTTGATTTTTATACAAAGTATTCACCTCCAAAAAATGTACTCATAAATACGCCCATTAATAATTCTAAGCTCATTAAAAATTCTCTAAGATCGATTTATTCTCATCAGACAAATTTTTCAATCCCAAAAAAAGGTAAAAAATTAGAAATCATTAATTATGCAATAAGGAATTCCGAATTATCATTAAAAAATCATATTACGCAGTCGTTCTCCGATAAAGAAAATTTGAAAGCCTTAAAGAAAGATTTAGGAATTGCCCATGATATTAATCGAATAGAAGCTTTTGATAACAGTCACTTATTTGGCAAAAATGCTGTTGGTGCCATGATTGTATTTTCAAAAGAAGGTTTTGATAAAAAAGCTTATAGAAAATTTAATATTGACTCAAAGAAGGTTAAACCTGGAGATGATTATGGTATGATGCGGCATGTTCTCGAGAGAAGGTTTTCTTCTGAAGCAATAAAAAATCAAAAAAAATATCAAAATTTACCTGAGCTTCTCATAATCGACGGCGGCAAAGGCCACTATGATTTGGCTAAAAAAATATTAGAAGAGAAAAATTTAAGTGAAATTAAATTAGCGTCAATTTTTAAGGGCGAAGGAAGAAAGGGGAGCCTAGATCAGATTATTTTCAATGATAAAAAGAATTATATAAAAAAAGATACACCTTCATTTTTCTTTATGCAAAGGCTCAGAGATGAATCACATAGGTATGCTATTGGTGCTCATAGAGACAAAAGAAAAAAAGAAATGCATACATCAGAATTAGAACCCATTGAAGGTTTGGGAAGAGTTAGAAAAAAGCTACTACTGAATCATTTTGGGTCAGTTAAAAATATTAAAACTGCTTCATCTCAAGATATTATGAAGGTTAAGGGAATAAGCAGGTTGCTATCAGAAAAAATATATGCTTACTTTAATGATTGATGTCCAAATTGCCAAACATATTAACAATTTCAAGAATGGTACTGCTCCCAGTCCTTATAATATTAATTTTCTATGATTCAAATTTAATAAATTTCTTATCAATAGTTTTATTTATTGTGATGTCGATAACCGATTATTTTGATGGGTTAATTGCTAGAAAGACAAAAAATACGTCAAATTTTGGGAAAATGCTTGATCCCATCGCTGATAAACTCTTCGTAGTTCTTATCTTAACTACTTTTATTTCAGATGGGATGTTGTTAGGAATACATCTGATACCTGCATATATAATTATAGCTCGAGAAATATTTATTTCTGGCTTGAGAGAATATGCATCAAGTGATGTTAATAAGAAAGAAATACCTGTATCGAATTTAGGTAAATATAAAACTGCGGCTCAAATGAGCAGTTTATTTTTGATACTCTTAGCTGATGTTTACAGCAGCTTATTATTAATTAATAATTTTGGTATAGCACTTTTATGGATTGCCATGATCGCGTCGGTATATAGTGGATATCAATACTATAGAAATATTTTTTGACTAAGATCTTACTAGATCGTGATAATCTTGCATGAACTGAAAATTTTGACTTTCGTCACCAGTCTTAAATGTAATGCTATCAATTGATTGTATCGGAGTGATTTCTGCGGCCGTCCCAGTTAAAAAAGCCTCATCATAGTAAGTTATTTCATCCGGCATTATATGTTTTTCCTCAACTGAAAATCCTTTTTTTGTTACCATCTCAATAACCGTTTGCCTAGTAATGCCATTTAGAAAACAATCTGGTATGGGCGTATGTATTGTTTTATCTTTTATAAAGAATATGTTCGCTCCAGTTCCTTCCGCTACATAACCTCTATAATCAAGCATCAATGCATCATTGTAACCTTTACTCTCTGCATATTCCTTTGACATTGTACAAATAACATAAGGTCCTGATGCTTTAGCCTCGCATGGAGCAGTATCAGGTGCTGGTCGTCTCCAAGGTGACGTAATCAACCTAAGGCCTGCTTTTCTATCTTCAATTTTGAAATATGATGCCCAATCGTCCCAAACGGCAATGGCAACATTTATATCAGCATTTGAAGTTGATAATCCCATCTGCTGACTTCCTCGCCAGGCAATAGGACGAACATAGCAATCTTGAAAACCCATCTTACTGATTAGTTCATCTTTAGCCTGATTAATTTCATCCTGCGTATAGGGAATTTTTATGCCGACTGTTTCAGCTGACTTAAATAGTCTTTTTGTATGTTCTTTAGATTTAAATATTTTTCCTTTATAAGCCCTTTCACCTTCAAAAACAGAACTTGCATAATGAAGTCCTTGGGTAATGACATGACATTTAGCATCATTCCATGGAACAAATTTGCCATTCATCCAAATAAAGCCATCTCTGTTATCAAATGGTGGTATTTCCATATATTTTTTTATTTAAGTTAAGAATAGATTACATAACAGAAAAACTCCTTGATTAATATATATTTTTATCGTAACTATGTCATAATGGCTGACTTAAATACATCCAATAGCAAAGCATCTTCTTTACTCTATCTTCGTGAAGATCGTATCAAAATTTCATTAAATAATTTTTTTGAGGCTAATAGAATATTTGAAAAAGAAATATTTAATAATTTAGACGATGAACAACTTGGCATGGCTGATATTAGGTGTCTTTTAATAATAAACCTAAATCCTGGAATAATATTTAATGAACTGTTAAATATTCTTGATATTAGAAAACAAAGTTTGAATAGAGTTTTAAGAATTTTATTAAAAGAAAAATTTATTATTCAAAAAATTAATTCTGATGATGGCAGGAAAAAGAATTTATATCTTACAGATGTTGCTAAAGACAAATTAAATGACGTTATTAAACCTTTAATAGAAAAACTCTCAAAATCTTATGTTAAGTCTGGGGCTAACGCTGTTCAGGGATTTAATATGGTAGTAAACAGTTTAATAGAAAAAAATAATGAATATTAATCTGCAACACCTACTTATTGTTGACGATGATGACAAAATTAGAAATCTCTTAAAATCATATTTAATTGAACATAGGTTTCTTATTTCTACTGCTTCTAATGCAGAAGAGGCCAAAGAGTTACTTAAATATATAATTTTTGATCTACTAATCGTAGATATCATGATGCCAGGACAAGATGGCTACGAGCTCACAAAAGATATAAGGCAGTCATCTCTCACGCCTATAATTCACCTAACGGCTATGAATGAATCTGAAAATAGAGTTCATGGACTCGAAATTGGTGCTGATGATTATTTAAGTAAGCCTTTTGAACCAAAGGAATTGCTCTTAAGAATAAGAAATATAATTAATAAAACATCAACTAAAAGTTTTAAAAGTAAGATCCAATTAGATAATATAGTAATAGATTTATCAAGTGGGTCTATAAAAGGAAGAACAGCTGACTTATCACTTAATCAAAATGAGTTGAAAATTTTACAACTGCTGTCCACTGACCCAGGCAAGTCATTTACTAGAGATCAATTAGTTAAAGAGTTAAATTTTTCTCAGGAACGTACTTTAGATGTTTGCATTAATAGATTAAGAAAGAAAATTGAAAAGAATCCCAAAATACCAAGATTTTTGAGAACAAAAAGAGGTTCAGGTTATGAACTATGGATTGATTAGATAATGTTTAGAAATTTACTTCCTACAAGCTTACTAGGTCGTACAATCTTAATAGTTTTATTTCCTATCGTCATGTTTCAATTAATTATCTTATCTTACTACTACAATAGTTTGTGGGAGCGCACCCTCAATAGACTTTCAAGATCAGTTGCGATGGAAATACAAATGCTTACCAGACAATATGATGAAGACAAAAGTTCTCGTATTGATAAAATTGAAATGCAGGAAATATTTCTGTTTGATGTAAATACTTATGAACAGCTAGAATTTTTTATTGAGACAGAAAATTATAATACTCAAATTCTGAATAGCTTTGGTCAAGAACTGGCCACAAGAATTGAAAATCCTTTTTCAATCAAAGAGACGCTAGATGATACAATTGAGGTAATAATAAAATTTGAGTCATCATATATGATGCTTACTTTTCCAAAGGATAGAATAACTACCGCAAGAAATCATATTTTTCTTGGTTGGCAAATTATCTCTGCACTTATATTAGTTCTAATTTCTTATTTATTTCTAAAAAACCAAGTAAAACCAATTAGTAACTTAGCAAAAGCAGCGGAGCAATTTGGCAAAGGACAAGAGTTAGACAATTTTAAAATTTCAGGAGCTCTTGAAGTTAGACAGGCTGGTAAAGAATTTATAAAAATGAAAAATCGAATATTAAAACAAATTGATCAGCGCTCTCTAATGCTTGCAGGGGTAAGTCATGATTTAAAGACACCACTAACCAGAATGAAACTAATAATAGAAACACTAGATAATAAAGATATAAAAAAGGATATTAATGATGAAATTAATCATATGAATGAAATGCTAATAGAATACCTTGATTTTGCAGCCTCTGATGATTCAAAAGATAGGTCAGTAATTAATCCTATAGAAGCTATAATTAAAATTAAAAATGATGTTCATTTTAGAAACCACGACATTGAATTAGAGGTGCTTAACGATGAGGCTGCAACTGTAAATGAAAATGTATTTGTAAGGTCAGTTACAAATATTTTGAATAATGCGATTGATAAAGCAGGTAGAATTATCATCAAAGCTGAAGTGAATAGTAGAATGATTAAAATCAATATTCACGATAACGGCCCTGGTATTGATGATGAAGAAAAAGCAAATGTATTCAAACCCTTCTATAGGATTGACAAGAGTAGAAATCAAAATAAGACAAATTCAGGTTTAGGTCTAGCAACAACTAAATCACTACTTGGCTCAATAAACGGAAAAATAAGTTTGCACGATAGTTATTTAGGGGGCTTGGAAGTGGCTATAGTAATACAAAATTAATTAGCCTTACTGAGCTCCTTAGATCTTTTTCTTGCTTTGTCTATGGCTTTAGAAATTAACGTACTAAGGCCATTTTTGTTTTCTAATATTTTAAGTGCAGCTTCGGTTGTACCTCCCTTACTAGTAACACTATTTTTTAAATGCGTTGGACTATCTTTTTCATTTAAAAGAAGAAGAAGAGAACCTAGAAAGGTTTGAAGAACCATATTTTTTGAGTTTTTAAAACCAGACTTATCAGCTATTTTAATAAGCGTTTCAATAAAAAGAAATATATAGGCAGGGCCGCTTCCAAAGATTGCAGTGAAATCGTCAATAATTCTCTCATTTTTAGTTTCATTAATTTGTCCAAATAATGAGAGGAAATTCTTAACTATTTTTTTCTGATCACTCTTAATTGTTTTATCAAAACAAATAAGAGTTGTACCCATATTAACTGATGCCGGAGTGTTTGTCATAGCTCTAACAATACCTTTATTAAAGGTAAATATTTTTTTTAAATCAGAAATCTTCTTTCCTGCTACAATTGACACAATAATAGAATTAGACAAAAATTTTTCTAAAGAACTGTTAATTGCTGAGTTTAATTGATTTGGTTTAACAGCAATTAATGAAATAGATGGCACAAACCCATCTTGAAGTGACTGAATATTTTTACTAATTTTAAGATTATGTTTTGACTTTAACTTTTTTAATTTTGGTGAGATTTTTTTTTCAATAATTAAAATATTTTTTGATAATATCTTATTTTCAATCAATGAATTGAGCACTGCACAGCCCATATTTCCTGCGCCAATAATAAGAAATTTTTGTCTTTTAAGATTTATCATTTGACTTTTGAGCTAGTGTTTTTTTTCTATCCTCTTTAAATTTATTCAATGTATTGATCTCGTCTTTAAAAGATAAAGAGATCTCATATAAACTTATACATATGTCAGTAACTTTATTTAATATTTTATTTCTACTATACATAAATGGTGTTAGGTTATTTCTATATCAAATTTAAAATAGCGTGATTTATCTTAGTTTTCCATCTATTAGTCCAATTTTTTTCTCAATAGGTCCACTTGAAATTAGATGGTACTCATTAGCATATATCGTGGGTTTCATATTTGCTTGGCGATACATCAAATACTTGTCGTCTAACAAAAAAATATATGGCGTTAAAGCTAACATAAATGAAAAATTAGTTGATGATCTAGTATTCTATTCAATTTTAGGTCTTATAATTGGAGCTAGAATTGGATACGTATTATTTTATAACTTTGCATACTATAGCGATAACCTTGTTGAAATATTCTACCTTTGGCAAGGAGGACTGTCATTCCATGGTGGATTAATAGGTATCATAATTGCTGCTTTACTTGTTTCGAGAAGCTTTAAATGCTCTTTCTTTGAAGTTAGTGACTTGATATGTGTTTCTGCTCCTGTTGGCATATTTTGTGGGAGAATAGCAAATTTTATTAACGGTGAACTTTATGGACGGCCAGCAAATTATTTATTCGGCATGGTCTTTCCAAATGCAGATGATCAATTTCGGCATCCCAGTCAACTCTATGAAGCATTCTTGGAAGGCTTCTTGCTTTTCATCATATTAAATGTACTTATCTTTAAATTTTATAAACTTAGTTCTCCCGGTTTTGTTTCTGGAGCCTTTCTCTTATTATACGGTGTATTTAGATATTCTGTAGAGTTTACTCGTGAGCCCGATATACAAGTTGGATATATTGCCAACTTCTTTACTATGGGAATGTTGCTTTCTATACCAATGATCATAGCTGGATTGACCATCTTACTTTTAGCAAATAAAAAATGATTAAAGATAAATTGCTTAAATATCTCCGTGAAAACCCTTACATATATTTTGATGAATTTATTCAACGAGTGCATTCTGATCAAGATCATGGATATTATGTCTCTGAGGAGATGATTGGCAGTAAAGGTGATTTTACAACCGCTCCTGAAATATCGCAAATGTTTGGTGAAGTAATAGCAATCAAGATTCTTCAGGTTATAAGTAAGAATAATATCAAACACTTTAATTTAATAGAATTAGGTCCTGGAAGGGGAACTCTCATTATTGATATTTTAAGGGTGTTAAAAAAACGGTTATCTTCTGATATAAATATTTCACTTCACTTTAATGAAATTAACAAAAATTTTATCGAAAACCTAAAATTAAAATTTCCAAAATGTAAATTTCATTCTGTAATTGGTGATTACCCTGATCGATATTCTTTTTTTATCGCAAATGAATTTGTAGATGCACTTCCCTTAAGACAATTAAAAAAAAGAGACAACATATATTATGAAACAGTTATAAAAAAATCATTAGATGGAAACTTAGAGTTCGATATTGAAGTTGCAAGAACTGAAAGTGAAATATATGTAAAGTCTAGAATTAATTTAAAAAATAATCAGGTCTTTGAGTATTCTCCAAAAACAATTGAAGCATTTAATCAAATTATTGATTTTTTAGAAAAAAATAAAGGATATCTTCTATTAATTGACTACGGATACGTAAACCATCCTTTAAAAAGTACTGTCCAGTCAATTAAAAATCATAAAATGACTGATGTATTAAATAACATTGGAAAACAAGACATAACTTACCATGTGAATTTTGATTGCTTGATAAGTATTCTAAAAAATAAAAAATTTTTAGAGTATAAATTTCAGACACAAGCAGATTTTTTGAAATTTAATGGCATTGAGGAAAGAGCAAATCAACTATGTAAACAAAACCCAGGTAAAGCTGAGGAAATAAAAATACAATTAAATCGATTAATTAATGATGAACATATGGGAAGGTTGTTCAAAGTATTGGAGGTTGAAATTTAGATGTTTTTTTCAAAAAATCTACGTGATGTTGATCATTGTTTTTTTTCAAGAATTGGTGGCCGTAGTGAAAAAAAATATTCATCTCTAAATTGTGGCAAAGGATCAAATGATAATCGTCTATCGGTAGAAGATAATTTAAAAATAATTTCTAAGTATTTCAATCTTCCAAGGTCTAAGTTGATTACAATGTACCAAAAACATTCAAACATATGCAAGATAGTTGAGCCTAATCTAAAACAAACAGAATATAAGTGTGACGGCATAGTAACAAAACATCAGGATATAATATTATCAGTTCTGACAGCTGATTGTGCTCCGATCTTATTTTATGATAAAAAAAAATCAATTATTGGAGCCTGTCATGCAGGTTGGAGAGGAGCCCTGAACGGCATTATTGAGAATACTCTATCAAGTATGAATCTTCTTGGTGCAAATATTAATAATATAAATTGTTCAATTGGGCCATGTATTGGGCAAAGCTCATATGAAGTAAAATCAGACTTTCTAAGATCATTCTTGGACAAGTCGATCAAAAATAAGCGATTCTTTATTAAATTAAATGAAGATAAATATCAGTTTTCTCTAAAAAACTTCATTACATTTAAGCTTGAAGATCAAGGCGTTAGAAACATAGATACTTTCAACATTGATACTTATAAAGACGAACACCTTTGTTTCAGCTACAGGCGGTCACTTCATAAAAAAGAGGATGATTATGGTAGAATGATTTCAACAATTGCTATAAAAGGAGATCATTCATGAGAATTATTGCAGGAAATAGTAATTTACCTCTTTCTAAAAGCGTCTCTGATTATCTTGGTGAGAACTTAACGAATGCTTCCATACAAAGGTTTGCCGACGATGAAGTTTACGTTGAAATTAAAGAAAATATACGTGGTGAGGATGTATTTGTTATAGAATCTCTATCTCATCCTGCTAACGATAATCTTATGGAGCTGCTAGTAATTATGGATGCTTTAAAAAGAGCATCTGCAAAAAGAATTACAGCTGTGATTCCTTATTACGGTTATGCACGACAAGATAGAAAGCCTGGCCCTAGAACACCTATATCTGCGAAATTAGTTGCTAACTTAATCACAACTGCTGGGGCTGATAGAGTTTTGACATTAGATTTACATGCTGAACAGATACAAGGTTTCTTTGATATCCCTACTGATAATCTTTTTGCAGGACCAGTTTTTTCAAAAGATATAAAAGAAAAATATGATATTGGAAACTTAGTTGCTGTTTCACCTGATATCGGGGGAGTTGTAAGGGCTAGAGCTATTGCTAATAAAATCGGTGCTTCAATAGCCATTGTTGATAAAAGGCGATCTAAACCTGGTGAGAGCGAAGTTATGAATATTATTGGAGATGTTAAAGGAAAAGACTGTATTATTTTAGACGACATAATCGACTCTGCTGGAACGATTTCGAATGCAGCTAATAGGATCATGGATCTTGGAGCTAATAGCATAACATCCTACGTAACACATGGCGTACTCACCGGAAAAGCTCTCGAGAGAATAAATAATTCAAAATTAACTGAGTTGGTAATTACCAATTCTATTAATAATCAGGTTATATTAAGTAATGGCAACAAAATACGTTCTATTGATGTATCCAATCTATTAGGTGAAGCAATAAAAAGAATCTCTGAAGAAAGCTCTGTATCCAGCCTGTTTGATTTTTGATTAATATGCTTGCCATATAAGTAAATTTAATCTAATTACCACATCATTATTATGTCAAAAGAAACAAATTTAGATGCAGAAATAAGGGTAGAATCTGGAAAATCAGCTGTTAAAAAAGTCCTTGCTTCTGGTAAAATTCCCTCTGTTATCTATGGATTAGGTGAAGATTCCCTTAATATTTCCCTTGATAAAATTTCTGTCCAAAAAGAAATCAACTCGGGTGGATTCCTTACAAGAATCATTTCTCTAAACATCGCTGGTAAGAAAAATCTCGCAATCCCCAGAGATGTTCAATTTGATCCACTTTCAGATCAACCAATTCACGTGGACTTTTTAAGATTGGCAGAAGACTCAAAAATCACGCTGGATATACCAACCCGATTTATCAATGAAGAATCTTCTCCCGGGCTTAAGCGTGGTGGAGTTCTTAATGTTAACAGAAGAACTGTACAACTAAGTTGCCCAGCAAATAATATTCCTGAAGAAATTGTATTTGATTTAGATGGTTTAGATATTGGCGATACCATCAGGATATCAGCTGCAAATTTATCAAGCGATATTACTCCGACAATTAATGATCGTGACTTTACTGTAGCATCAGTCGCTGCACCAACTGTTGTTAAAGAACCTGAGGCCCCAGCAGAAGGTGAAGAAGCAGCTGAAGAGGGAGCAGAAACAACCGATGAAGCTAAAGAAGCATCAACTGATGATGCTAAAAAAGAAGATAATAAAGATTAATACTTTACCTTTCAACTAATACATAATTTCTATATTCTTAAATGTATGATTGCTCTAATTGGTTTAGGAAACCCCGGTGAAAAACATTCCTTAAATAGACATAATATAGGATTCATAGTTATTGATGAACTCAATGATAATAATGAAATTATTAAGAGTGAAAAAAAATTCAACGGTGATTTAACAACTTTTTCTATCGGCAGAAAAAAAATAATCACATTTAAGTCATGCGATTACATGAATGAATGTGGTGGCAGTATAGCAAAACTCATTAATTTTTACAAACTCAGTCTAGACTCAGTTTATGTTTTTCACGATGACCTTGATATTTCTCTTGGAAAAGTAAAAATAAAGAATGGTGGCTCACCCGCTGGTCATAATGGATTAAAATCCGTAGACTCATGTATAGGCAAAAATTATAATAGAGTAAGGGTTGGAATTGATCACCCCGGAAGCCGTGAATTGGTTAACAGGCATGTTCTAGGCAACTTTAAAAAAAAGGAGTTGGAAATTGTTGATCAATTAAAGATTAGTATTTCATCGCACTTAAAATTCCTTATATCAGATAATAAATCTCAATTCTTAAATAATATTAAATTATAATATGGGATTTAAATGTGGAATTGTTGGGCTGCCTAATGTTGGAAAATCAACTTTATTTAATGCTCTTACCAAGAAAATTTCAGCTGAAGCCGCCAACTATCCCTTTTGCACAATAGAACCAAATGAAGGTACCGTAATAGTTCCTGATGAAAGAGTTAATACTCTAACTGAAATAGCAAAATCTAAAAAAACTATACCTACCTCACTGAAATTTTTTGATATTGCTGGACTTGTTAAAGGTGCATCAAAGGGTGAAGGTTTAGGAAATAAATTCTTATCACATATAAGAGAGGTTGATGCAATCATACACGTGGTTAGGTGCTTTGAAGATGACAATATAACTCACGTAAGTAATAAAATTGATCCCTTGGATGATATTGAGACAATTAATACTGAATTAGTTTTATCTGATATTGAACTACTAGAAAAATTAAAATCTGGTCTCGAAAAACAAGCTAAAAAAGGTGATAAAGATGCAAAAATAAAAATCACAACAGCAGAAAAGTTACTAATTCATCTTGGAAAAGGCGAACCGGCAATTACAATTGAAAATTTAACTGAGATAAAATCCAATTCGTCGGAATTTAATTTAATTACTTTTAAACCAACAATCTATGTCTGTAATGTCAATGAAGAGTCAATTATTGATGGGAATCAATTCACAGAAAAAATTAAAAATAGTTTTAACAATGAAATTATTCTTATCTCTGCAGAAATAGAGTCTCAGATCTCTTCATTAAGTGATGAGGATCAAAAAGAGTATATACAGAGCTTGGGCTTAGAAGAATCGGGTTTGAATAAAATTATCCGTAGCGGCTACAAAACGCTTAACTTGATTACTTATTTTACAGCAGGTGAACAAGAAACAAGAGCATGGACCATAGAATTGGGGACGACAGCACCACAGGCTGCAGGAAAGATACATTCTGATTTTGAAAAAGGTTTTATTCGAGCTGAAACTATTGCGTATAATGATTACATTGCCTGTGTGGGTGAAATAAAAGCAAAGGAACAAGGAAAGATGCGTAGCGAAGGTAAAGAATATACTGTACAAGATGGTGACATAATGCATTTTTTATTTAATAACTAGATATGGAACATAAATTAGTATTCCCGACTTATGAAGAAATGCACGAGAAAGCTGTAAAGCTTGGACACTTAATCAAAAGTAAAAATATTAATTTCGATAAAATGGTTGTTGTCTCCAGGGGAGGTTTTGTGCCTGCAGCTGTCGTTGCCTACACTCTGGGTATACAAGACGTAGATATCGTATCCATACAAAGTTATATTCATCGGGAAGCTGGAAAGGCTATTGTTCATCGCGCTCCAAAAACTGACGAAATAGTGCTCGTGATTGATGATATTGTAGATAAAGGTGGAACAGCAAAAGCTCTTAAAGAATATATGCCTAACATGCATTTAGCAGTGATTTATGCTAAACCAAGAGGGTTGCCGTTAGCTAGTACGTATGTTGAAGAAATTACTCAAGATACTTGGCCAGTCTTCCCCTGGGATGAGGAAGACAAAGCTAATCATTAAGTAACTTTAAAAGATAAAGTAGAGTACAGATAATGCCCCGATTACAATAGATCCTGCATTCAGATCTTCATGTCTACCACTTAAAGCCTTTATCACTACATAGGCAATGAAACCTAGAGCTATACCATGAGCAATACTGAAAGTTAGAGGCATTAAAACAGCCGCTAAAACTGCGGGAGCATATTCACTCACATCGTCCCACTCTATATCGCGCAAATTCTTCAAGAAGAAAGTTGCAACAAAAACAAGCGCAGGCGCTGTTGCAAAAGCCGGTATACTTTGAGCTAATGGAGCAAGAAATAAACATATAGCAAAAAGTATTGCTACTGTTACAGCTGTAAGGCCTGTTCTACCGCCTTCTTTTATTCCAGCTCCTGACTCGATGTAAGAAGTTGTATTTGATGTTCCCACTAAAGCACCAACCGTCGTTGCCGCAGAATCTGCTAAGACTGCTTTACCAATGCCTTCGACATTTCCATCTTGGTCAACTTTTCCTGTCAGGTTAGCAACTGAAGTAAGGGTTCCAGCAGTATCAAAAAAATCTACAAAAAGAAATGCGAATGCTACACCAATAAAGCCAGCCGTTGCGATAAGACTAAAGTCCATTGAAAATGCATGAACCGCAGGAGGTATAGATCCCACTACACCATCAATCGCACTGACACCAGTCATCCAGGCAACAACACTAACCACAAGTATACCAATAATAATTGAACCCGGAACACCTCTCTTATCGAGGATGGCCATTATTGCAAAACCAACTGCAGCAAGTATCACAGGCATAGAGCTTACATCTCCAAGTCCCACTAAAGTAGCCGGATTATCGACCACAACCCCAGCATTTTTTAAGCCAATGATTGCTAAAAATAAACCTATACCGGCACCTACTCCAAACTTCATACTTTTTGGGATACTATTAATAATCCACTGACGTGCAGGTGTTATAGACAATATAAGAAATGCGATGCCCGCAATAAATACTGCTGCAAGTGCCTGCTGATAAGTATAACCCATGCCAAATACAACACCAAAGGCGAAGAATGCATTCAGACCCATTCCTGGCGCAAGCGCTATTGGCCAATTGGCCCATAATCCCATAACTAAGCAACCAACGACTGCTGCAATTATGGTTGCAACAAATACACCACCAAAATCCATGCCTGTACCGTCAGTTGATAAAATTGCCGGATTAACAACAATGATATAAGCCATTGTTAAAAATGTAGCAAGCCCAGCAAGAACTTCTGTTCTTACGCTCGTACCATTATCATTCAATTTAAAAATATTTTCTAACATTAAGTTCCTCCATCTAATTGACTTAAAGCTTATATTAATCAAAACTGGTTTTCGAGACAGATTTATTCAACTTGTGGATAACGAAGCTGACAATTTACTATAAAGAAAAAAATTAAATTATTGAAATAATGAGTATATTTATAATTATACTAGTTAGACTCTTTCCATATTTGCTTATTTGTAAAGTAAAGCAAGAATGAAAGTATTAATAAGTAGGTTATAACTTTAAAACCGATTCTCTTACGCGCCTCCAATTTAGGTTCTGCTGTCCATGTCAAAAACATAGTAACATCTTTAGCCATCTGCTCGGGTGTTGCTTCCGTGCCGTCGCTATACTCAACAGCGTCAGCTGAGAGTAATTGTGGCATAGCAATTTTTTGTCCCTTAGCGTAAATATTATAGTATACACCATCATCAAGAACCATACCCTCAGGGGCATCTTCATATCCAAGAAGTAATGAATAAACATAATCTGCTCCACCATGTCGTGCTTTAACCATTACAGATAGATCTGGAGGATATGCTCCACCATTAGCTGCTCTTCCTTGTTGTTCATTTTCATAGGGACTGACAAATTTATCTGACAAAATAGCTGGTCGCATAACTACATCACCATACTCATCTGGAGCGCCCTTTACCTCAAATGCAGCTGCCATAGCTTTCACTTGCGCTTCAGAGAACTCAGGGCCACCGTCTTCCATTAAATTTCTATAACTCAACAACTCCATTGAATGACAGCCAGAACACACTTCTGTATAAACCTGGTATCCTCTTTGTAATGAAGCTCTCTCAAATTTACCCAATGGCCCCTCGAATGACCATTCTGGGTGCAAAGGCTCTTTCATCTCTGCTGCTTGAACAGTAATTTGAAATAAGGCAATGTGTACGAAAATTAAAATTAATATTTTTGATAAATATTGCATTTAACTTATGTAGTTGCTCCTGATGCAAGAATCTCTTTTTCCTCTTTTGACAAAACAGGTTCGCTCAAGCTTTTAGGCAACGGCTTGGTCTTCTCAATATAACCTAGTAATGGCAAAATTATTATAAAGTGAGCAAAGTAATATACAGTGGCAATTCTACCCATGATTAAATACATACCATCAGCTACTTGCGCTCCTAAGTAACCAAGAAAAATAGTGTTTGCAAAGAAGAGCCATACAAACTGTTTGTATAGAGGTCTATACTTTGCTGACCTTACTTTTGAAGTATCTAGCCATGGCAAGAAAGCAAGTATAGCAATGGCCGATACCATTAAAATTACTCCGCCAAGCTTGTCTGGCACAGCCCTTAAGATTGCATAGAAAGGTAAAAAATACCACTCGGGAACAATATGCTCGGGTGTTTGAAGTGGATTAGCTTGAATATAATTATCAGTATGTCCCAGGAGGTTTGGTACGAAAAATACAAACCCGGCAAAAATAATTAAAAACACAACAAGTGCAAATAAATCTTTCACAACGTAGTGTGGATGAAATGGAACTGTATCCTGAGATCCTTTAACAACATCGATCCCCTCAGGGTTATTGTTTCCTGGAACGTGAAGAGCCCAAACATGAAGAATTACCAATGCAAAGATAAGAAAAGGCATTAAATAATGTAAGGTGAAGAACCTTGTCAACAACGGGCTGCCCACAGCGTAACCACCCCATAACCAGTTAGTCACTGACTCTCCAACAATCGGTATTGCACTAAATAGGTTGGTTATCACAGTAGCTCCCCAAAAACTCATTTGACCCCATGGCAAAACATATCCCATAAATGCAGTGGCGATCATAAGTAGGAATATAAATACACCTATAATCCAAATAAGTTCTCGTGGTTCTTTATAAGAACCATAAAACATAGATCTAGCCATGTGAATGTAAACAGCCATAAAAAATAGAGATGCACCATTTGCATGAATATATCTTAACAACCAACCATAGTTTACATCGCGCATTATGTGTTCAACGCTAGCAAAGGCTAAGTCAGCATCAGCAACATAGTGCATAGCAAGCACTAAGCCGGTTATAATTTGCGTAACTAAGCAAAACGTTAAAATTCCACCAAACGTCCAAAAATAGTTTAAATTTTTTGGAGTTGGGTATGGCATTAAGTGTCCATAAATTAGGTCAAGTAAAGGTAACCTTTCATTAAACCATCTTCCAACTGCTGACTTTGGTACGTAATTATCGCTCATGTTATTTATCCAATTTTAATAGTGTTATCATTAAGGAATACATAGTCAGGAATTTCCAAATTGGTAGGGGCTGGACCCTTTCTTATTCTTCCTGATGTATCATAGTGTGAACCATGACATGGGCAGAACCAACCATTATATTCACCCTTTTGACCAAGTGGTATACATCCCAAATGGGTGCATATTCCGACCATTACTAGCCACTCTGGGTTTTTAGCCCTAGCTGAATCATCTTGAGGATCCGGTAATTCATCCAGAGATACAGCTTTAGCTTCTGATATCTCCTCAGGTGTTCTTCTTCTAATAAAAACAGGCTTACCTCTCCACAAAACCGTAATACTTTGGCCTGGCGCAATAGGTCTTAAGTCAACTTCCGTAGAAGCAAGTGCTTTTACTGATGCATCTGGGTTCATTTGATCTACAAAAGGCCATACCAATGAAGCGGCCCCAGCGGCAGTAAATGTTCCAGTTGTAATGTACAAAAAATTTCTTCTTGTAACAGGTTTGTCCGACAAATTATCTTCCCAATATTTGATTGCTAATATACTCTAAAATAAGCATTTTTATGCGAAATAAAATAAGCAATTGATGGATAAATTGGGTCAAGATGACGCATATTTCTCTGAAAATCTAGAAGGGCAAATTTTAAATTGAATTTGGCGATATTTGAACCTGATATTCCTCAAAATACCGGCGCTATGATTCGCATTTGCTCATGTTTTGATGTGAATATAGATATTATCCATCCCGCGTCATTTGTTTTGTCTGAAAAATCACTAAACCGTGTAGCAATGGATTATATAAAAAATGTAAAGATTAGTGAGTTTGATGATTGGAAAGATTATATGACAAAAAGGAATGGGAGAAAAATATTGCTTTCAACAAAAGGAAGTAAATCTTATTGCGATTATTACTTTAATCGATCAGACAATCTAATCGTTGGTAGAGAGAGTGCGGGTGTACCAGAATATGTACATCAAGAAGTAGATGAGGTTATTAAGATAAGTATGAAAGCCGGTGCGAGATCACTCAATGTAGCCACATCATCTGCAATTGTAATCTCAGAAGCCATAAGGCAATTAAAAACAATTTAGTATGAAGAATAATAAAAAGATTTGTAAAGACTGGTTTATAGAACTGCAAAATTTAATATGTGATGCAGTTCTTGAGCTCGAAAAAGAATATGGATCAACTGCTAAATTTAAGAGAAATAAATGGTCAAAGGGAGAATATAGAATTATTGAAGGCGATGTAATTGAAAAAGGTGGCGTCGCATTTTCAAATGTTATTGGGAAATTTCCAAAAGACTTTGCAAAGCAAATACCTGGCACTAAAAAAAATAATAATTTTTGGTCATCGGGTGTTTCAGTGGTGCTTCATCCAGTTAATCCAAAGGTTCCAGCACTTCACTTTAATACGCGTCATATTATTACCAGCAAAAGTTGGTTTGGGGGAGGAATTGACGCAACTCCGTGCTTAGAAGATAAAATATTAAAAAAGAACTTTCACTCCAAACTTAAAAATACATGTGATAAGCACAGTAAGAGTTATTATCCTAAATATAAAAAATGGTGCGATGAGTACTTTTATATGCCGCATAGAAATGAAATAAGAGGTATTGGTGGTATTTTCTTCGATTATAAAATGGATGATTGGAATAATGATTTTAATTTTGTTCAAGACGTTGGATTAACCTTCGTAGAAATTATTAAAGAAGTTGTCCGTCGAAAAATGTTCGAGAAATTCACAAAAAAACAGAGAGAAATTCAGTTGTTGAAACGAGGCCGATACGTAGAATATAATCTTTTATACGACCGTGGAACTAAATTTGGACTTAATAGTGGCGGTAATATTGATGCGATATTAATGTCTATGCCACCAAACGCAAAGTGGAAGTAAATTGAAATGGAAACAGAACCAATTACGGTTAGAGGTGCAAAAAAACTTCAAGATGAATTAAATGATCTTATTAACAATAAGCGTCAAAAGGTCATTCAGGCCATCGCTGAAGCAAGGGAGCATGGTGACTTGAAAGAAAATGCTGAGTATCATGCAGCCAAGGAAGAGCAAGGGCATATTGAAGGACGTATTCAAGAAATTCAACTGATGCTTTCAAATGCAGAAATAATAGATCTTAATAATATTCCAAAAGATCAGAAGACAATTGTTTTTGGTGCAACCATTGAACTATCTGATCTCGATGATGAGTCTAAAACCAAATTTCAAATTGTTGGCGATGATGAAGCAGACATTGAGTCAGGCTTATTATCCTATAAATCACCTGTTGCAAGAGCGCTCATTGGAAAAGAAAAAGGTGATTTTGTTACTGTGACAACACCAAAAGGTGAAAAGAATTACGATATAAAAAAAATTGAATTCAAATAAAAAACTTTTTACTTTTGAGCCTGAACAATAGCTTTCAAGCGCTCTATTAGAGAAAACTTGTCATCGATAAAGTCATTTTCAGCCCACCAATCTTCAACCTCTGACATTATTCTTCCAACCATTGGTCCTTGTTCTATACCCATGTTAATAACATCTTTGGATGATATTTCAAAATTGGGTTTGGTCCAATTATTTGCCACCTCATACAAAGATCTCCAGTTAACTTCGTTCTTATTTTTAGTATCTCGGGACCAATTTATGATTACCTGATTTTGAAACTCACTTTTGCCAAGCTTATACAATAAGTAACGAACTTCTTTCATTGAGAGGTAAGATACAATTTTTTTATTTAAGCTTGATAATTTCAGTAACTCTGTTGAGTCCGCCTTAGAAAGCGGAAAAACATTGATAAAATGATTTGTTTTTTCAAGTGAACTTCCAATTAGTGTACTTAACCTAATTATTGGATTAGGAGTTGCGCCGACTCTTGATTCAATTTCGATTAAGTTTTTAAAATTTTCATCCAGTAGAGCTCCTTCAAAATGAGTTTTCAATATCCCCACACTCTCCATCATATGAAGTGAATTATGAGGTGTTTTTAATTTCAAAATTTCTTTAAATTCATACCATTTGCGTTCATTGGAGATATTTGCTAAGTGAGCATGATTGGCCGTGAAGACTTTTAGCAAATCAGTATCAATATCACTTTTTTCAAAAAGTGCGAGGAAGCGAAAGTATCGAAGAATCCTCAGATAATCTTCTTTAATTCTTTCATTTGGTTCTCCAATAAAAATCACATTTCCTCTCTTCAAATCCTCTTGGCCACTATAGTAATCAAATATTTCTCCATCACTATCGACATATAGTGCATTAAAAGTAAAATCTCTTCTTTGAGCATCTTCCTTCATATCGTTAGTAAATGTAACTGTTGCATGTCTACCATCAGTTGAAATATCTTTTCTAAAAGATGTAATCTCATATTTTTTCTGATTTATAATCGCTGTGACAGTACCGTATTTCTTACCTACATCCACAAAATGAATATTATTTTGATCGAGCAAGTTAGTTGTTTCATCGGGACTCAAAGATGTTGCAAAATCAATGTCAGTAACATCTTTTTGCAAAATTGAGTCTCGAATACAGCCACCTACCAGAAAAATACAGTTCTTTTGAAAACCCTCAAATATTCTAAATATTTTACTAACTTCTTCGATTGAGATTAGTGAGGAATAATTTTTCATAACAAATGCATATTTATATCATTTTAAAATTTGATAAAGATTTATTAACATTCCCGCTGTTGCACCCCAAATTTTATAGTTTTTGTAAGGTAAAACATTATAAACATAATCATATTTTTCATTGCCATGACTATAGGTTGCACTTTCCTCTTGATGGTTATTTTTATTCATAAGAAATTCTAGAGGTAGATAAAAAATTTCATCTACTTCACTTTTATTAGTTTTTAGTGACGAAAAGTCTTTAATTACAGAAACTATTGGTAATATTCTGAACCCAGTTCCGGTTACGTAAACATCAAGATTTCCAAGTACCTCAACTTGTTCTCTAGAAAGCCCAACTTCCTCAGATGCTTCCCTTAGAGAGGTTTCTATGGGAGTTAAATCGCCTGTCTCAATTTTACCTCCTGGAAAACTTATTTGACCTGCATGATCTTTAAGGTTTGTAGGTCTTTTTGTAAGTAATATCTTTATATTATCTTCTTCATAAATAATTGGCACTAAAACTGCAGACGGTATCAAATTGAAACTTTCTTTTTTAAGTCTTGCCAACGGATGATGCGCTCTAGTAATCAAATCATCAGTTAATTGGTCAAAATATTTGTGTGATATTATTTCAGGCCCTTTAAAAAGCTTTCTCAATTGAGAAATTTCGATCATAAATCTTTTACTTTATAAATTTTAAAAATTTCTCCCTGGCTTTTTATCGCTAAGTACGGCACACCATCAATTGGTATTGTCTCAGCTAAGTCTACTAATTCATAAAAAACTGATCGAGTAATAAGCGCTCTTAAATTATTACGAACTGTTATGTATGGCGAGGGTTCATCATTTTTCTTTATTTCTATTGATAATGGATTCTCTTTTGAAAGAACAATTTCATCATTAAGATTGGTCCGGAAAGTTACTGTATTTATTCCTTCACTTTGCTCATTTGTTATAGCTACCGCTACAAAAGGTGCGTCTTCAACTTGAATTCTTACTTTTTCAACTGGAGTAACCAAATAGTATAAATTGTCAGACTCTAATCTAAGAATACCTGAAAATAATTTAATCATAGCAGGTCTTTTAATTTCCGATCCCATGTAATACCATTTTCCGGACTTAGAAATTGTCATATCAATATCTCCACAAAACGGGGGGTTCCATTTTTCAATTGGAGGAAGAGATTTCTTATTTGATTTACTGAAACTATAGATTGTTTCTATACCCTTCAAGTTTACTGGATCATCACTCATTATTTTTTTCTACGTAAATTTATACTGCTCAATATCATTTATATTTATTTTTGTACCAATCAATTTTATCAAAACTTTGTCCTTATCTACAGGACCATAAAATTCTAAATTCTTATCAACATTATTGAATTTAAATTTTGAATAATAATCTAAGTCACCAACAACAATTATAAAATCATAAATATTGCTCAATTCGATTTTATTAATTGTGTATTTTACTAATTCTTTACCGTGACCCTTGCCTTTTAAAGCAGGACTGACCGCTAGAGGGCCTAATAAAAGTCCCTTAAATAAATTGTTTATATACGTTTCGCTGTAACTGATGCTTGCGGCAATTTTTGAGTCATTCAAGTAGACATATGAAAATTCATCAATGAAAGGTCTTATCTCTCTCAAACGATACACAGATCTTGCTAATCTTCCTGGTCCAAATGCTTCATCCAGCAAACTAGATATATTTATTTCATCATCAGGTTTAGTTCTTCGAATATTTTCCATTATAAAACTTCTATTATTAGTTTATTTTCGTTATGATTTTACAATTAAAAATTACGAATTGGGAGATATATTATGCTTACAGTTGATGTTAATGAAATCGAGTCATACAAAGGGAAAGAAATGGGTCATTCAGAGTGGATGACTATTGATCAAGAAAGAATAAATCAGTTTGCTGAAGCAACTAGTGATCATCAATGGATACATGTTGACGAAGAAAAAGCTCAAAAAGAATTGCCAACAAAAAGCACAATCGCTCATGGATTTTTAAGCCTCTCTCTTTCAGTACCTTTGAGCGCTCAAGTATGGATTATCTCGGGCGCTAAAATGGTGATAAACTATGGCTTAAACAAAGTTAGATTCATTAACATGGTGCCTGTAAATTCTAAAGTAAGAATGTCGGCTAAAATAAATGAAGTTAACAAATTAGATAACGGGGGTACGCAAGTAATCAGCGAGGTATCCCTCGAAATAGAAGGTCAAGATAAGCCAGCTTATGTAGCTGAAACGATTATGGTTGCCTTTCCGTAACTGAATGAGTGATAAATCTTTTCCTGATCCTGATGCAATAATAATTGAAGAATGCGATGAGACGATTAAGCTCCTTACCTGGAATTTATGGTGGAAGTTTGAGTCATATAAGAAGCGAGAAGCATTAATTTTATCAGAACTCCAAGAAATAGCTGCTGATATACTGTGTTTACAAGAAGTATGGGAAGAGGAAGATGAAAGCCAAGCAAAAATAATAGCAGACAAACTAGGATACAATTATATTTACGCAAAATCTTTTGAGTTTGACGGTGTTGCATTTGGAAATGCTATAATCTCAAAATATCCAATACAAAGTCATCAAATAATAATGTTTAAAGCAGACCCTAAGAAAGATGAGAAGAAATTATTTATTCATGCTGAGTTACTGTATAAAAACGGTATTAAAATTAATGTAATATGTACGCACCTGAACTACAAATACGAGCATCAACCAGTAAGAGAAAGTCAAGTTACAGAATTAATGGAGTATATAAGCCATCTACAAAAATCTAAATTTCCAGTTTTATTGTGTGGTGACTTTAATGCAGATCCTGAGAGTGATGAAATAAAAATGATCACTGGGCAAAAAAAGCCAATCAATGAAACAGTTCTCAGAGATGTTTGGAACCTCACAAATGTAGGTGAACCAGGTTATACATGGTCAAATGAAAATAAATGGGCAATGAAAACTTTAGAGTATGATCGAAGAATTGATTATATATTTTCTTCAAAAGCAGGGCCGAAAGGTTTGGGTCAACCAGTAAAAAGTTGCTTAATAGGAAATAAATCAAATGATATTTATCCCAGTGATCACTTTGGAATTTTGACTCATCTTGTAGGCGTGAAAGATTAATGAGTTTGTTTATTTCAATATTTATCGGTGGTGGCATGGGGGCATTGACTCGATATGTTCTCATAGAGCAAATTAATAAATCTTTTGTAAGCTCTTTTCCTTATGGAACCCTCACAGTGAATGTTATAGGGGCTTTTCTTATTGGGTTGGCATGGAGCTATTTCGCAGCTAAAATTAATATTTCTGATAATCTTAAAATGTTTATCACAATTGGCTTCTTAGGCGGCTTTACGACTTTCTCTTCTTTTAATGTTGATGTTTTTGAACTAATTCAAAATGGCAATGTTCTGATTTCAATTATGTATATAATTGGAACGTTTGTTCTTACAGTTGGTGCTTTTTTCTTAGGAATGAGCTTATTAAGAATAACCTAATTATTTATTTCTTTTTGAGATCATATATTCAGCGAGTCCATCATAACCTTTATCTATCATCATCTTTGCTGAGCCAATGTTTTGAACGTCATCAAGAGGTTTTATACGATGAGCTACAACTACTGTATTCATAAATTGCGCGGCGCCACATATTGAAATAATTTCTGAAATTACTTGTTCGTCGAAACCATATTGTAAAACTTGATCTACATCCTCATCAGCAATTGATTTTATATCTGCATTCACTTTGTGAGCCAGTTTCAAAATTGGTTTGTACTTTTCTTCTATACCAGCATTTTCAATATCTAGAAGCGGGTCTTCTTCGTTCGCATCTCTAAGGAGTTTCTTGGATATTTCGGCATGAATATTTTTACAATATTGGCATCCATTTAGGCCAGATATGTAGGCAAAGATCATTTCTTTAATATAAGTGGGCAGCAGTGTTTGTTGACGCATTAAGGCCTCAAGGTACAAAACAAAATGTGACTGATAACTCCAGTTATCTAAAAACACATCATAAACAGATTTATATTTATTTAAAAAGTTGCTCATATTTTATTTCCTTGGCTGGGGCGGGAGGATTCGAACCTCCGAATGCCGCTACCAAAAAGCGGTGCCTTACCGCTTGGCCACGCCCCAACACTCATACATTATTTAGTTTAACAAATAGATTTTGCAATGATTATATTGTTCTAGCTAGGCAAGTCCACCATTTAGGGTAGAGTTTTTTGATTTTAGAGGCAGCATCATTTGCTAAAGCTTCATCATCGTAACATCCAAAAAATGCTGATCCACTTCCTGTCATTCTAGCAAACTCACAATGGTGATCGTTTTCTAGAAACTGCTTTGCCATTCCTGTTTCTTGATGCAGAGTTATTGCTGTCTTCTCAAGGTCATTTGAAGTATCTTGCAATATATCACTAATTTGTGTTTGTCCCTCGTAAAGAAAATTACTCTTACTCAATATATTATGCTGCTCAAAAATTATTTTTGTACTCATTAAAATTTGTGGGTAAATAATGAGAAAAATTTTATCTGAGAATAAATTTATTCTTCTTTTTACAGATCCAGTGCCATTAATTAAAGCTGAGCCCTCTTCTAAAAAAAATTCAATATCAGAACCAAGTTCTTTTGCAGCTAATAAACATTGTGATTTTGATAAAGCGCCCTCGCTCATTAAGTACTTTAGAATTTCGGCAACATTTGAGGATCCGCCTCCCAATCCAGAGCCAACTGGTATTTGTTTATCAATAAGAATTGCATAATTACTATGGTTGATAAAATTATTATCTAATAGGAATTGAAACAAAGTATGAATATTGCTTTCTTGACTTACTTGCGAGCAAAAGGGTCCTATAAATTTCACAGAAAGATCAGCTGCTGTATCAATTTTAATTTTATCGGAAATACTTATTCTTGTGATAATAGAAGATAAATCGTGATAACCATTTTTAAGTTTTTTAATTACTTCAAGAAATAAATTAATTTTTGCGTATGATTGTAATGTATGCTTGTGCAATGATATCAGATTCCTTTAAGTAATTTTCTATGAATCTTTTCTTGAAGAGGCTCATCAATCTCCAATTCTATTGCTTTTTTCCAATAATATCTCGCTTGTATTTCATTTCCAAGCATCCAAAGTACGTCTCCGTAATGATCATTAACTGTTGGATCATAAGGCATCATATCAATTGAAAACTCTAGCAATGAGAGCGCATCTTCATATTGCCCAACCTTATAATAATACCAAGCCAGACTATCAATAATGTAAGGATCGTTGGGCTTTAAAGAAATTGCCTTTTCAATCATTTCCTTGGCTGTAGATAAATTTTGATCCATATCAATATAAGAATAACCTAAATAATTTAATACATCTGGCTGTTCTTCATAAAGTTCTAACGCATTGATAAAGTTTTGTTCAGCTAATTTCCAATTTTTTGTTCTTTCATGAACTATCCCAATATTAAAATAAACTTCCCACAAGTTTTCTTTATCTAATGCTTTTCCTAAATCGAGTGCTGCTCGATACGACTTAATTGCGTTGTCCCAATCCTTTTCGTATCGATAAAAATTTCCGAGTGATAAAAATATTTCAAAATTTTCTTCACTTTCTGAAAAATTTTTTAAGTTATTGATAGCTTTTGCGCTTTTATCTTCATAACTATATGTTTCCGATATTTGAATTGCTGCAAAATGTCCTAGATAATGAGTTTTAGGTATTAAGCTTAAGATATCTCGAGCTTTATCTTGATCTTGTATTTGGCTCAAGAATATTGCAAATATATATTTTATCTCATGCATATTAGGTGATGTCTCTAAGGCCAATTGAAACAACATATGGGACAATTCTTGATTAACGTTTTTGATTAATGATTGTGCGTTGAATAAAACAATACCAATTCCCTGTAATGGATTCTGAATAATTCGATTATTATTGGATTTAGTAAACTTTTCTATAAAAGCATCATCATAATCAGACAAATATTCACTTACAAATTTATTTTTTTCTTTTACAAGACTATTTCTGTTCAAAAAATTTAAATATAACTGCATTACATAAAGATCATTTTGCATAGACAGTGATTGCTCATAAAAAATTTCTGCTAATTCAATCTCATCTGCAAAGTCATATATGAGAGCCTTATGAACCAAGGTAAGATATTGATGATCATCAGATGATATCAGGTCGATCAATGCCATGCTCTTATCAAGAGAGGGACTATCGGCCCAAACCCAGGCCCTTAAAAGCCTAACAAAAGTACTGTCTGATATTTCTCCTCTCCATATACTGGCAAAACTCTGATCAGCAAAACCTTGCTTGTAAGAGTTTAAATATGAAATGCCATTTACTAGATGCCCCTGAGGTGACTGATTGTTCATGCAGCATGAATTTACTTTTTTATCACAGCCTACCTGAGCTAATTTAAATGAATAGTTATTGGCGCTGTACAAGTCACCATCTAAGATACTAAGAAGTAGTAATCGATCTAAAGCTAATAAATCATTTGGATTTGATCGGTGTAATTTTTGATAATACCTTTTGGTTATTTTATAATCATTTGAGTTACTTGATATGTTTGCAACTAAATAATCACCTATTTTTGGTAAATTTGTTTTAGCGGCATTCGCTGAGCTGAAAGATAGAATAAATATTAAGATGAAAGAGAGTAATCTTATAATACTCATACTCGTCTAATTTTACATATTTGCATACTTTGGCCCACCTCCACCTTCAGGTGTCACCCAATTAATATTTTGCGACGGCTCTTTGATGTCACATGTTTTGCAGTGAATACAATTTTGACTATTGATCACAAATCTAGGTGTCTCACTTTCATTATCTTGATGGACTTCATAAACTCCTACAGGACAATATCTTTGTGAAGGTTCGTCGTATTCGTTCAGTGTATAACTTATCGGTAATTCACTATCTTTTAGTTGAAGGTGAACAGGTTGATTTTCTGTATGGTATGTGCCTGTCAAATAAACTGAGCTTGACCTATCAAAGGTTAGTACCCCGTCAGGCTTAGGATATTCGATTTTTTTTGCGTCTTTAGCTTTAATAAGTGTTTCATGGTCAGCGTGCTTGTGGGATAAAGTGAATGGCATTTTTCCCCAAAACAACCATTGATCAATTCCTGCTAACATGACGCCTAACATTGTTCCAAATCTAGTAAAGAAAGGCTTAACGTTCCGTGCTGCATGAAGTTCTTTATAAAGCCAGCTACTATTAAATTTTTCCTCATAAACTGATAAATCAGACACTTTTTCGGAAATAAATTCATTGATAGCTTCTGCGGCTAGAATTCCACTTTTCATAGCAGTATGCGATCCTTTAATTTTGGGCATGTTCAAAGTGCCAGCATCACATCCAATAAGTAACGCACCTGGCATATACATTTTTGGTAAGCTTTGAAGTCCACCCTCAATTAATGCTCTTGCTCCATATGAAATTCTTTTGCCACCAGATAACATTTTTTTAATGGCTGGATGTGTTTTAAATCTTTGAAATTCTTCAAAAGGTGAGAGATATGGGTTTGAATAATCTAAGCCAATAACATACCCTAAATAAATTTGTTTATTTTCTGCATGGTAAACAAAGCTACCACCGTAAGTGTCGTTTTCTAAAGGCCATCCAACTGAATGTAAAACCATTCCCTCGTCGTGATTCTCTTCCGGAACTTCCCATATTTCTTTTAAACCAATTCCATATTGCTGAGGATCAGAATTCTCTGATAAATTAAATTTATAAATTAATTGTTTACCTAGATGACCTCTGCATCCTTCTGCAAACACAGTAACTTTGGCATGCAGTTCTATACCTGGTTCATATGAGTCTTTTTTTTCATTATTTATATCAAGACCCATATCATTTGTCGCAACACCTCTTACTTTCCCTTGCTCATCATAAAGAATTTCTGAAGCTGCAAATCCAGGATATATCTCAACACCCATACCTTCAGCAACTTGCCCAAGCCATCTACATAAATTAGCAAGGCTGGTTATATAATTGCCTTTATTATGTTGAACAGGAGGCAACAAAAATGATGGAACAGAAAAATAACTTTTTTCGGATAGAACTAAAAATCTCTCTTTTGATACTTTAGTTTTTAAAGGGCAACCTTCCATAGACTGCCAGTCAGGTAATAGTTCATCTAGTGCTTTAGTTTCAAATACGTTTCCACTCAAAATATGGGCTCCCACCTCTGAGGCCTTTTCAACTATGCACACGTTTGCATCAGCATTAATTTGCTTTAATTTGATAGCAGTTGCTAGACCCGAGGGTCCCGCTCCGACGATAACTACGTCGTACTCCATCGCTTCTCTTTGAGTATCAGTCTCCATTATTAACTATATATTTAGTTTATAAGCATTATAATTCAATTTGTTTATGACGAAGTTAGATATTCAAAATACTATAAAACTACTAAATCAATATAAATTAAGCGGGGTTGATGAAAATATAGGAAATATGGCAAAAAATAGGTATGGAAAAGGAACAATAAAATCGCCTGATAAGCTCCAGTCAAAAGAAGAAACAGACTTTCCTCAGCATGAAATCGAAAAAGATATTCTCAATATTGATACTCTAGAATCATTAAAAGAATACATGTCAAATTTTAAAGGCTGTGAACTTCATAAAAGCGCAAAAAATATGGTCTTTTCAGATGGAAACCCAAATGCAAAAATCATGCTTATAGGTGAGGCTCCAGGTCATGATGAGGATATTCAAGGTAAACCCTTTGTTGGAAGAAGTGGCAAGCTGTTGGATAAAATGCTAGAGGCCATCGATCTAAATCGAGAAAAAGTTTACATTGCAAATATTGTTCCGTGGAGACCACCAAATAACAGAAGGCCAACAGACGAGGAGATTGAGATATGTTTACCAATGATAAAAAAGCATATTGAAATAGTAAATCCAAAAGCAATTTTGTTATTAGGAAGCACTGCTACTTATGCATTAATTAAAAATAATGAAGGGATTACCAAGATTAGGGGAAAGTGGTTAGATATAGAAATTAATAAAAAAAAGTATCCGATACTACCTACATTCCACCCAGCTTTCTTATTAAGACAGCCAGCTCAAAAAAAGTTTTCTTGGGAAGATTTAAAAAGTTTAAAGAAAAAAGTAAAAATATAAATTGAAATTTGGCCCTCAGAAATTAATTGCTTTTGAAAATAACTTTTCCTTGCCGATTGCTGGTATTGATGAAGTTGGTAGAGGTCCACTTGCTGGTCCAGTAATTGCAGCAGCCGTAATACTTGATAGAAAAAATATTCCAGAAGGAATTAATGACTCTAAAAAAATTCCTAAAGCTAAGAGAATATTGTTAGCGGAAAAGATAAAAGAGAATAGTATTTACGCCTATGGAGCCGCATCCGAGATAGAAATAGATGAGATCAATATCTTACAGGCTTCATTATTAGCAATGAAAAGAGCAAGTGATAGACTATCAGTCGTTCCGAAAACAACACTTATCGATGGTAATTTCAAACCAGATATAAAAAACAACACCATTAGTGTTATTAAAGGAGATAGTAAGTCTGTGTCGATTGCCGCAGCATCTATTCTTGCTAAAGTTTATAGAGACGAAATTATGCTTAAATATTCAAAGCAATTTCCAGAATATGGCTTTCAAACCAATTCAGGTTATGGAACAAAAGAGCACCTTTCCGCTCTAAAAAACTATGGAATTACCCCAATACATCGGAAATCTTTTAAACCAGTACACAATATATTGAATTAAGAAGATTATTTAAGTTATTGATTCTAAATACTATTGACCTGGATTCTATTTTGAATCATATTACCCGCTATGAAAACGGTCCATGAAAATACTTTAATTAATTCTGACAACGTTATCTGTGGTGAGACAATTGAAGAGCTAAAGAATCTTCCTGACAATAGTGTTGATTTAGTATTTGCAGATCCTCCATATAACTTACAACTTGATCAAAATCTATACAGACCAAACAATTCAAAAGTTGATGCCGTAGACGATGAATGGGATCAATTTGAGAGCTTTGAAGAATATGATAAGTTTTCTCATGCCTGGCTTAAAGAAGCACAACGTGTATTAAAGCCAACAGGTACCATTTGGGTTATTGGATCTTATCATAATATTTTTAGGATTGGTTATATCATGCAGAACTTAGGTTATTGGATACTGAATGATGTTATATGGCAAAAAGCAAATCCAATGCCTAATTTTAGAGGTAAGCGTTTCACTAATGCTCATGAAACTCTAATTTGGGCGAGCAAAGATAAAAATTCTAAAAAATATACTTTTAATTACGATGCTATGAAGTCACTCAATGAGAATATGCAGATGCGCTCAGATTGGTATCTTCCAATATGTAGTGGTCATGAAAGGCTAAAAAATGATGAGGGTAAAAAGCTACATCCTACTCAAAAACCAGAGGGACTTTTGCACCGAATCATTATTTCTTCAACAAATAAGGGTGAAGTTATATTGGATCCTTTTTTTGGAACAGGAACTACAGGAGCCGTAGCGAAAAGATTATCAAGAAAATATATTGGTATTGAAAAGGATAAGTACTATGTAAATTCCGCAAAAAAACGCATAGGTAAAATTAATTCGTATGAAATTGAATCTTTAAATATAAGTCAGTCAAAGAAGGCAGGGCCTAGAATACCTTTTGGGTGGTTAATAGAAAGAAAATTAATTGAGCCAGGTACTGTGCTATATGACAATAAGAGAAAATTTAAAGCTAAAGTGAGAGCCGACGGTTCTGTTATTAGCTCTAACAACACAGGCTCGATTCATCAAATTGGCGCTGAAGTTCAATCGGCAGCAGCATGTAACGGATGGACTTTCTGGCATTTTGATGTTGAAGGTGAATTAAAACCAATTGATATTCTAAGGCAAAAACTTAGATCGGAATTAAATTAAACTTTTTCAGTGTTTTCTTGCTCATTGTGGTTACAGCATAATCACTCAATTTATCAACATTAACCCACTTCAAATTAGAAGAGTTACTGAATAAGCATTTATTATTATTCCTGGCGTAATAAGCAACATTTTGAATATCCATATGGCTAAAAGAATGCTTAAAATTTATGGCTGTCTTTTCCCAATGTGCATTTGGAAATGGAGTTTCTTTTCTTGAAAACTTAATAGATTTTGCTTCCCATGGTGTTGATGGCAACTCCCACTGATTAGAAAGAATTCCCTCACTTGATCTTTTTTTCAATAACACAAATCTGTCATTAAAAATTGAAATAAATGAAATGCAGTTCAGTTTTCTCTTTTTAACTCTCACTTTAGGTTCAGGAATAGAATGAACTAGCTTCTTATTATATGCAGTACATTTTTGTGATAAGCAGCAAACATCACAATTAATTTTTTTTGCCTTACACACTAATGCACCTATTTCCATAATTGCTTGTGTATAATCTCTATTATTTTTGTTGGGACAAATCCTCTTAGCAATTTCATCAATTCTTTTTTTATTTTCGTCAAGGGTTCCCGTTAGGCCATAAAATCTTGCTATTACTCTTTTTACATTTCCATCTACTGCCGACGCTTTCTGATTAAATGCTATTGATCGGATCGCCGCAGAAGCATATTCTCCAATACCAGGTAAACTTTTAAGTTCATTTTCACTTCTAGGAATATCACCCTGATGTTTATGCATGATTATTTCTGCAGTCTTAAGCAAATTTCTTGCTCTTGAATAGTACCCCAATCCTTGCCATTGAATTAATACATCATCAATATTTGCTTTGGACAAAGTTTTTATATTCGGCCAAATCTTAAGAAACTTATTAAAATAAGGTATGACTGTAGAAACAGTAGTTTGCTGCAACATGAACTCACTCACGAGTACCCTGTACGGATAGTCATTATGTGCTATAGATCTTCGCCAAGGTAATTTTCTTTTGTTTTTTTTAAACCATAAGATCAAATTTTCTGAAAAATATTTATCTTTATTGTGAGTTTTCATGCTAATTTCTAATATGTCTTATAAAAAATTTAATGGACCTCAAATTCTATCAAATCTTCTACCAAATGACGCAAAGAAATTATTAAAAAACAGAGGATTTTTTGAACTAGAACTGCTTTCAAATTGGGAGAAAATAGTTGGTACGAGTTTTAATAAATTGTCCTACCCAACTAAAATCAAAACAACGAACTCGAGCCCTAAAGGAAAGGGCAAACTTGTGGTTAAAGTCGATAGAAGCATATCTTTTGCTTTTGAACATGAGCATAAAAAAATTGTAGATAAAATAAATTTATTTTTTGGCTACAATGCGGTTGAGAAGATTGAAATAATTCAAATCAATTTAAAAAATAAAAAATCCAGAAAAGATATTAATTTCAATCAATTAGATAATGAAATTAAAGAGAAAAATAAGACATATGAAGAGCTATCAGATTTTCCAGAACTAAAAAAAAGCTTTGAAAAAATTGCTTCAAAAATTTCTAAGACGAAATTTTGACAAATTCTTTTTGTACCTAGAATTGTACAATAAAACCTATTAAAATTGGTAAAAATTGAGTATATTCAACATGTTGTGTATTGTTTTAGTCATTGTATACAAAATGTAGGCTATAGTTATTAAAAATGAAAAATATTCATAAATTCTCTATCTTTCTTGTGTCACTCTTAGTGTCTTATCAATCGCTAGCCATAAGTAGCACATTAACAGGAATGCAGCTTGGAGATGATGCTGCTCCATTGACTATTGTTGAGTACCGTTCTTTAACTTGTAGTCACTGTGCAGATTTCAGCAATAATATTTTTCCGGAAATTAAAGAGAAATATATTGATACGGGAAAAATTAAATTTGAGGTCAGACCCTTTGCGTTGAATGCAATTGATTTAAATGCTTTTAAGCTACTACACTGCACAGACGAAAAAGATTTTTTTGCTATGGAAAAACTTTTATTTCAGGATCAAAAAAAGTGGATTGTTACAAAACAAAGTGACCGAGTGTTAGAAAACAGCACAGATGCATTAAGAACATATTCTACATTATTCAGCATTTCTGAGGACGAATTCAATTCCTGTATGGAAAATGAAGAAATAACAGATTTTATTTTGACAATGAGAATAGATGCCGTTGAGGATTATGATGTTTCCTCTACCCCATCTTTTATCATAGATGGAGACCTCTATTCGGGAAATATGTCTTTTTCAGAGTTTGAAAAGATAATTGAGAAAAAAATTAATTAATGAAATTTAAAAAAATTAAAATCTTAGGCTTTAAATCTTTTGTTGACCCAACTGAGTTAAATATTGAACAAGGTCTTACTGGGATTGTAGGCCCTAATGGATGCGGTAAATCTAATGTAGTTGAATCGTTAAGATGGTGTATGGGAGAAACATCAGCAAAAAGTATGAGGGGCTCGGGAATGGAAGATGTGATTTTCTCAGGTACTGCAGATAGACCATCAAGAAATAATGCTGAAGTCACGATTTATTTAGATAATGAAGATAGAAAGGCGCCATCAGAATTTAATGATCAAACAGAAATTCAAGTAAAAAGAAAAATTGAGGTAGAAAGAGGTTCTGATTACAAAATTAACGGCAAAGATGTTAGGGCAAGAGACGTGCAGAGGCTTTTTGCAGACCTTTCTACCGGAGCTCACTCACCTTCTCTTATTAGCCAAGGACGAGTTGGGGCTCTAATAAATGCAAAACCAATAGACAGAAGGTCAGTATTGGAAGAAGCGGCTGGCATTTCTGGCCTTCACTCAAGAAGACATGAAGCAGAACTAAAACTCAAAGGTGCTGAAAATAATCTCCAGCGAGTTAAGGACTTGATGAAACAACTGAATACTCAAATAAACAATCTAAAAAAACAAGCAGAACAAGCTGAAACTTACCGATCCATCTCCTCTGAAATCAGTAAATTAGAGGGCATAGTGCTTTTTTTAAAATGGACGTCATTAAAGGAGTCTTTCGAAAAGTCTGATGAGGATTTGAAAACAAGTGAGTCACAAATTCAAAAATTTACTCTAGAGGTTACCCAAGCAACCAACGAGCAACTAAAATCTAATGAGAAGATAAAGCCTCTAAGAGAAAAAGAGATTGAAGCCGCTGCTAAGCTTAATCGAATTAATCTTGAGAGAGACACTCTGGATCAAGAAGAGGAAAGAATAAAAGATGAAAAGAAAAACCTCGAAAATTCGATACAACAAATAATTAGTGACAATGAAAGAGAGCAATTTCAGCTTGAGGATGCAATCAAAGATTTTGAGGCATTAAAATCTAGGAGGGATACAGAGGATAATGGTCAAAATACCGATGAAATAAGCAACGAAACAATAGACCAGCTAAAAATAGAAAAAGAAAAATTAGAAGCAAAAATTCTAGATCTCGATCAAGAGATAGAGCAGTACAATCAAATAAAAAATTCTAAAAGAGATGAATGGCAAGATACACTCATAACTTCAGAAAACTTAAAATCACGAGAGTCAACTCTTAAAGAGGTTGAGGGCTATGATGATCCACATAATTGGACATCTAAGTTTAAGGAGAAATTCTACTTCCACTTAAAAGAGATAACCGAAAAGGTAATAGGCGCAAATCAGGCATCTCAAGAAGCAAGAAATGTCTACGATAGGTCGAGTAATGAAGCTAAAAAAGCTGCAACCTTGTCATTGGAACTGAGAGAACAACTCAGACAAAAAGATGTTGAACAAAAGCAAAGTGATTGGACCTACGAATATCAAAGATTAAGTAAAACAATTAGATCATCCAAAGAGCAGATAGAAAAATTAGCATCCAGAAAAACAAAATCTGAAGAAGAATTGAAAAAAATTTCAAATAGGCCTGAAGAAATTGCTCAACGAAGAGGGCAATTAATTGAAACAAAAGGGTTTGCAGAAACAGAAAGGCAGTTTGCTGCCGATAGACTTGCTGAAGCAGATAATGAGCTCAAAAAAATTGAGGCCAAACTTCGAAAAGCACAAGATGATCTAGCTAATATTAGAGAGTCAAAAGGAAGAACAGAGGCCACAAAAGAATTAGCAGAATCCAGATTGAAAGAGTTAGAAGATGAGTCAAAAGAAAAGTTTAATTGTGTACCGCATGACATCGTAAGTGTTTTAAATATTGCCGAGGATTTAGATACGATGAAAACAAATGCAGATAGAACTGAAATGAGATTAGACAGATTAAAGCAACAACGTGAAACAATGGGTGCAGTAAATTTAAGAGCTGATTTAGAAACAAAAGAAATCGATGATGAATTAGAGAACATGACAAAAGAAAAAGAAGATCTCGAAAGCGCAATTAAAAAAATGAGAGTCTCAATTGAAGATTTAAATAAGGAAGGTAGAACTAGATTATTGAAAGCTTTCGATACTGTAAATAGTCACTTTAAAGATGTATTCGTAAAATTATTTAATGGAGGCAAGGCTCATCTTGAGCTAATTGACTCGGATGATCCATTAGAAGCTGGATTAGAAATGATGGTCAGTCCACCAGGTAAAAAATTGCAATCGATGTCTCTTCTTTCAGGTGGAGAGCAAGCTCTTACTGCACTATCATTAATATTTGCAGTGTTTCTCACTAATCCATCCCCGATTTGTGTACTTGATGAGGTCGATGCTCCACTAGATGATGCTAACGTTGAGAGATTCTGTGGCCTGCTAGACAGCATAACAGATAAGACCAACACTAAATTTTTAATAATAACACACCATGCCCTGACCATGTCTAGAATGGACAGACTGTTTGGTGTTACGATGGCTGAGCGAGGAGTTAGTCAAATAGTTTCCGTAGACCTGAAGAAAGCAGAGGAAATTGGAGCTGTTGCTTAAATGTCATCAGATCAGAATGATATTCGTAACCTGCAAGAAAAAATACAAGCAGCTAAAAAGTCATCCTCACCAGACGCTCCAAATAATCCTAAACCCATAGGAAAAATCATGAAAGTAGTGGTAGAAATTGTCGCAGCAATGGCCGTTGGCCTTGGCATAGGGATCTTAACAGACAATTATTTTGAAACGCGACCCTTATTTATAATTATCTTCTTCCTGTTGGGCAGCGCAGCGGGAATTCTTAATGTTTTTAGGGTTGCAAAAAGCCTTCAAAATAACTAAAAAATAACTCAATGGCTGCAGATAATCCTATAGATCCAATACATCAGTTTGAAATCTCTAAAATTGCTGAGATGCAAATAGCAGGCATAGATATTTCATTTACCAATTCATCTCTATTCATGGTCTTCGCGATAGCAGCCACGATGACTCTTTTTATATTAGGCTTATCAAAACGGTCCATCATTCCAAATAGAATGCAAATGCTATCCGAGTTATCATACAATTTTATCGCCAACATGTTGCGTGATCAGGTTGGAGATCAAGGAAGAGCTTATTTCCCATTTATTTTTTCTTTGTTCATGTTTATTTTCTTTTGTAATTTTATAGGCCTTATTCCTTATACATTCACAGTAACAAGTCATCTTATTGTTACCTTTGCATTTGCTGGTTTAATTTTTCTTGCGGTAACCTTAATTGGTTTCATGAAGAACGGCCTTGGTTATCTTAGAATATTCTATCCATCAGGTATTCCAATATTTCTAGCACCTTTAATTGTTCCAATAGAAATCATATCTTATTTATCTAAGCCAATCAGTTTATCCGTAAGATTGTGCGCAAACATGCTTGCGGGTCACAGTATATTAAAAATCTTTGCAGGATTTATCGTGATGCTGGGTTTTCTTGGCTTTGCTCCATTAATTTTTCTTGTAGTTTTATATGCACTTGAAACATTAATTGCAGCTCTTCAAGCATACATATTTACTATTTTAACTTGTATCTATTTAAATGATGCCCTTCATCCGGATCATTAAATTTTAATAAACAAAGAAAGGATAACAAAAATGGAAGTAGAAGCAGCAAAACTTATAGGAGCAGGATTAGCAACAATTGGTGTTGCAGGATCTGGAGCTGGTATAGGAACAGTATTTGGAGCATATGTTTCAGGTATATTTAGAAACCCATCAGCAGCACCGCAAGCATTTGGACAAGTACTTTTAGGATTTGCACTCGTTGAAGCAATCGCACTATTTGCTCTCGTAATAGCATTCCTAATTCTTTTTGGTTAAAACATAATGAAATTTTTTCTTAAAATTTTTATTTTTGTTTTACCCTTATCTGAAGCTTATGCTGAAGGTCAGAAATCTGCTGGCCTTCCGCAAATGGATATTTCAACTTTCCCATCACAATTATTCTGGCTGATAGTTACTTTTACAGCTTTGTATTTATTCATGTGGAAATTTGTGATCCCAAGGTTGAGCACAACAATAGAAGAAAGAAAAGATAAAATTTCTAATGATATTAACGAAGCTGAAAATCTTAATTCTGAAGCAAGTAAAATTTTAGAAAATTATGATGATAAAATGAATTCTGCATCTCTTGAGTCAAATGAAATAGTCTCAAGTTCAAAAGCCACTATGAATGAATACTTAGATAAATTAAAAAAAGATAATGAAATCAAGATTAATGCAATGATTACAGAGTCTGAAAAGAAAATTCATCAACAAAAACAACAGTCTGAACAGGAAATTAAAAAAGCTACTATAGACACTATTAAATCTATCGTTTCTAAGTATGTTGAGACTGTTCCTAGTGATGATGAAATCTCAAAAAAGCTTAATTGATATGGAAATTTATAACTAATGTCATATTTATTTTCTGATCCTTCATTTTGGGTATTTGTAGCGTTTCTAATTTTTATAGCAGTCGCACTTTTCATAAAAGCGCCGTCAATGATAGCAAAGCTTCTTGATGGTGAAATTGAAAATATTAAATCTGAATTAGATAATGCAAGAAAACTAAAGGAAGAAGCTAATTCTCTCGTTGCTGAATACGAAAGAAAAGTTCAGTCAGCAGATGAAGAAGCAAACAACATCATTAATCAGGCTAAAGAAATTGCAAAGAATCATGAGGAAACCTCTAAAGCTAAAGCAGAAGAATTTATAAAAAGAGCTGAGCAGCAAGCAATCGATAAAATATCAAGAGCAGAAAAAGTAGCGATTTCTAAAGTAAATGAGGAGATAGTAGCGAATTCGGTCAATATTGCTGAAAAAATTATCATTGAAAATATTAATGAACAGAGCTCGAAAAAATTAGTTGAGCAATCAATAAGCCAGATAAATAAACTCAAGACATAAATCATTACTTAATTAACTTATTCTGAGCTATAAATATAGTTAATGGCTGTATATACACAAATATCAATTGATGAACTCAATGTTTTTTTGAGCAAATATAATATTGATAATATAAATGAGTTTAGTGGTATCAAAGGTGGAACCTCAAATTCAAATTACTTACTCACGGCAGATAATAAAAAATTTATCCTGACTATTTTCGAGGAAAGAACAAATCAAGACAATCTTCCATTTTATTTTGATTTAATGAATCATCTCAATGCCCATGATATCAAATGTCCTGAGGTCATTAAGGATAAACAGGGTAATTTTTCAAATTCTATTAAACAAAAGCATGCTGTTATTACCTCATTCCTAACAGGCAGTTCTTTAGAGAAAATAAAACCTATTCATTGTTCTAATCTAGGCCTAACCATCGCCAAAATGCATAATGCCTCTGAAAAACTTAATATAAAAAGAGAAAATGAGCTGGGTTTCGATAAGCTTGGTATTATTATTGAAAAGTTAAAGACTTATAAAAAGTATATTGATGATGAAAAACTAAAATTTATAGAAGATGAATTCTTATTTTTATCAAAAGAAATAAGTAAAGACTTGCCATCAGGTATAATTCATGCAGACTTATTTCCTGATAATATTTTTTTTGAAGAAAATAATCTAACAGGTATTATTGACTTTTATTTTTCGTGTAATGATTTTTACGCATATGAGATTGCTATTTGTCTCAATGCCTGGTGTTTTGAGGATAGTAATAATGAATTTAATCCAACCAAAGCAAAGTACTTATTAGGAAGTTATAACCAAGAAAGAAAATTTTCTAATGAAGAAGTTGAAGCCCTGCCTCTCTTGGCAAGAGCATCCGCATTAAGATATTTGCTAACAAGGCTTCTTGATTTTTATTCTCATGACGACAGTGACTTAATTTTAAAGAAAGATCCAAATGAGTATATTTCTAAGTTACGATTTCACCAGTCAGTAAGAAAAGCTAGTGAATATGGACTCTGATATTTTACATATATACACAGATGGAGCTTGCTCTGGAAATCCCGGACGAGGTGGTTGGGGGGTTTATATTGAAAAAGGTATTGAGAAAATTGAGTTAAATGGATCTGATGAAGACACGACCAATAATAGAATGGAATTAGTAGCTGTTATTCAAGCTCTTCGGTACGTTGATCAGAATTCAAAAATAAAACTTTTTACAGATTCAAAATACGTAATGCAAGGTATCCAAGAATGGATCTTAAAATGGAAAACAAATGATTGGAAAACTGCAAATAAAAAAGATGTCAAAAACAAAGATCTTTGGATGGATCTTGATGAACTTGTTGAGCTACATAATATCGACTGGATATGGGTTAAGGGTCATTCTGGTGACTTTGGAAATGAAATAGCTGATAAATTAGCTACTTCCGCAATATCAAATTAGATATTTTCGAGCATATTATCTGCACTACTAACGCTTACTTGTCCATCTTCGTCTTCAACAAAAAATTTCTCTACCGTGCCATCATTGATTAATATCGAGCATCTTTGAGTTTTTGTTGATGTGCCAAAGCTATCAGGAAAATCAGTTCCAATAGATTTTGAAAATTTTGCCTTGCTGTCTGATAAAAATAGAATCTTTCCAATGGAGCCTGACATTTCTTCCCAAGCAGACAATGTGAATATATCATTTGTAGCAAAGCAAATAACTTCATCGATTCCTCTAGCTTTCATTTCATCAGCTTTATCTATGAATCCAGGCAAGTGATTCCTAGAGCAAGTCGGTGTGAAAGCGCCAGGAACACCAAACATTACTACTTTCTTGTCTTTACAAAAGTCTAACACAGAAAGAGGTTGTGGGCCTTTTTCACTATCCATTTTTACAAGCTTAATATCTGGAATTTTGTTTCCTATAAGATCTACCATAGGCGCATACTATAAACTTTCATCTTTAATACAAGATAAAAGGAGGTGATCTTCCCAATTGCCATTTATCTTCAAATACTTTCTTACGAGTCCTTCAATAGCAAAGCCATTATTTTTAAGTGTTCTAAGAGATCGCTTATTGACTGGCAAACATGCGGCCTCTAACCGATGAAGATCTAATTCATCAAATATGAACTTTTTAATTAAATTTATTGCTTCACTCATTAGACCTTGACCCATTTTTTCTTCACAAATCCAATATCCTATTGAGCATGACTGCACAACGCTTCTTTGAACATTGTTGATATTTATTTCACCTATTAAATTTTTAGTTTTGCATTCAAAAATCAAAAAAGAGTAAGCACTGTCGTCTAAAGCTAGCTTCTCGAAAAATCTAACTCTTTTTACAAATGAACTTCTTTCAAGTTCTGAGGGTGACCAAAGAGGTTCCCACGGTTTGAGATAGAATTTATTTTTTTCTTTTAATGATGACCAAGCTTTCCAATCCTTATACTCGGGAGGTCTTAAAAGAACATTTTTGCCTTTTAGCTCAAATTCAATTTTCTTTGGGTAATATGTCGTTAAAAAGGACATTTAATTTTTATTCTCTAGAATAAATTTTTTCACTTCATCCGTATTATTTTGGATGGAGTGAATTTTTTCATCTTTACTAAATAAATCCTTGTAACTACTTAATAAATCAAGATTTTTTCCAACAGCCATTTCAACTGTCTCTGAAAACTTTACAGGATGCGCAGTTGATAATGTGAAATTCATGCGATCACTATCATTTGTCTTTCTTGAGGCATTTATGCCGGTCGCTGTATGAGGATCAATGAGGTATGAATGAATTTCATGAATATTTGATATTATTTTGTTAACATCTTCTTGATGTGTGCTTTCAGATGCAAAGATATTTAAAATAATATTTAAGTCCTGTCGCTCTACTGTTAATTTTCCCTTTTCTTCAAATAAATTCATTGCTGATGCTGTTTTTTCATTTGACTGACTCATAATATCAAACAAAAGTCTTTCAAAATTACTTGCTATTTGTATATCCATACTTGGGCTTGTTGTTTTTTTTACACTTTCTGTCTGGTAGATTCCTGTATTTATAAATCTGTGTAAGATATCATTTTCATTTGTAGCAACTATTAATTTATTTATTGGCAGACCCATCTTGTAGGCTACATATCCTGCATAAATATCACCAAAATTACCTGTAGGAACAGAGAAGTTAACTGTTGGTCTAGATGCATCAAAATAATTTATATATGTATAATAATAGTATACACATTGAATTAGTATTCGCGCCCAATTAATCGAATTGACTGCAGATATATTATTTTCAGAACTGTACTGAGTATCCTTAAGAATATCTTTTACAATTTTTTGACAGTCATCAAATGTACCTTCAATTTCACACAAAAAAATATTGCTCTCTGTCACAGTTGACATTTGGCGTCTTTGAAAATCTGAAATTCTTTTACTAGGATATAAACAAAATATACTTATGTTCTTACTTTGCTTTACAGCATTAATTGCTGCAGATCCAGTATCACCAGAAGTAGCAACAATCAAATTTATTTTCTTCTTTTCTTTTTCTAAAAAATGATCAAATAAAGGAATAAGTAATTGCATTGCAAAATCTTTGAAAGCTAGTGTAGGACCATTAAATAATTCAACCAGTATTTCGTTATCACTAAGTTCTTTAAATGATACTAGGTTTTCCGATGAGAACTGCTTTGAATAGGAAATATTAATAATGTTTTCCAGTTCAATTATAGAAATAAAATCCTTAACAAATGGATAAAGTATTAATTTTGTAAGGTCTTTGTAGCTAATATTCTTATCTATTTTATTAACGTCTATTTGAGGCCAATTCATTGGTACGTAAAGTCCACCATCCTCTGCTAAACCAGCAAAAAGAACTTTCTTGAACGTCTCCTCATTAGTTCCTCTTGTGCTTCTATACTTCATTTTTAGTAATTCCTTGTCTTATATAATAGATATACATGATCAATATAACAATTGATAGCAGGAACCATGTAACTGCATATTGCAAGTGATTATTTGTTATGTTTGAAGGCTCAAATTCAATTAAAAGATTCTCAAATTGATTTTGATCAATAATTTTAAGAATATATGGACTTGACTCAATATTATGAAAATTATCCATCTCATAAGTATTTAGGAGGTACCATATACTTGCCGAATATTCATTCTCAGGTATTAGAGGTTTTCTCTCTTTAGAGTATATTAGGGCTCCACTGACAATGAACTCCTTGTTTGAGTCTATAAAATCGAGATTAAAGCTTTTCTTAAAATCATAAGGTATCCATCCCAAGATCACATAAACATATTTTTCTTTGGTTTTTAAAGGCAATACAATTTCAAAGCCAGACATACCACTTAAATTTGATTTAAAAAAATACATAAGTTTTTCTTTTATAAAAGAACCTTTTAACTCTACTTGCATAAATTCAAATTCTTTATCTATGCTACCTTCAAAAGGAAATTTATCCAGTTTGAGCGTATAATTTTTTTCAACTGAATTAATTATATTCATCTTCCACTCTAATCTTTGAGTTTGCCAATAACCAAGCAATAAAAGAAAGCAAATTGTTACTAGAAAAATAAAATGGAAAGAGAAATTTTTAATCAATAGATAGATTAAGTTTAATAATATCCCCAGACATAGATTGCAGCGAATAAAAATAGCCACACAACATCTACAAAGTGCCAGTACCATGCAGCTGCTTCAAAACCAAAGTGATGATCAGCCTTAAAGTGTCCTGCTATTGATCTTCCTAAGCAAACAATGAGCATAACTGTTCCCATTAATACATGAAAACCATGGAAACCAGTTGCCATATAGAAAGTTGCTCCATAGATATGTCCCGAAAAAGCAAAGTCAGCATGCATATACTCATAAACCTGGAAACCCGTAAAAATAATGCCAAGTCCTACTGTACACCAGAGACCTTGGATCAACTCTTTTCTATTCCCCTCTGTTAGCGCGTGGTGCGCCCACGTAACGGTTGTACCTGATAGTAAAAGTATAAGTGTATTTATCAATGGTATATGCCAAGGATCCATTAAATGTATTTCTGCTGGAGGCCAAACAGATCCTATTTGTTCAGTAGGAAATAAACTTGCATTGAAATAAGCCCAAAACCAGGCAACAAAGAACATAACTTCTGAAGCTATAAACAAGGTCATGCCATACCTCAGACCAATCTGAACTACAGGCGTATGGTGGCCTTGGTGTTCTCCTTCAATAATAATGTCTCTAAACCACATGTATGTAACATAAATTACAATAGCTAATCCAATAAGCATTAACCATAAGTCATCAGTTCTAAAATAAATTACAGCCCCAATACACAAGATGAGCGCGCCAATTGAGGCTAAAAGTGGCCAAGGACTTGGTTCTACTAAATGATACTCATGTGAATTTGGATTACGTGAACTCATAGGAATTATGTATCACTGTTTTCGTAAAAGGTATAGGACAAAGTAACTTCGGATAGATCTGCTACGTATTGATCATTTTTAATTTCAGGGTCGATGTAAAAAGAAACTGGCATAATCTTTTTTTCATTAGCTTTTAATTCAGTATTTTGAAAACAGAAACATTCTATTTTGTTAAAGTATTTTGCTGCCTCAGCTGGGGAAACATTATATACCGCAGTTCCGTTCAATGCTTGATCTGTATTATTGATTATAACGTAGTTGATTAATTTATTTTCACCAATTTGAATTTGATGTGTTCTTTGCTCAGGAAAAAAATCCCAGTTCAGAGTTGATCCAACGTTTGAATCAAGTCTTACATCTATGAGAGAGTCAGTTATATAAACACTTTCTTGAGAGTAAATTTTTGGGGTACCTCCAAAGCCCGTAACTTTACAAAAGTAATTATATAGTGGCACAGATGCATAGGCTAATATTACCATGGATATGACGATGCCAAGCAGACCTACTGCTAGAGAAGTATTCGAACTATATTTTAAATTAAAAAAATTCATTTATACGAGACTTAACCTGTAAATTGTGTATGTGAAGAATGAGGCGACAAAAAAAACAAGAATTAATGCTGTAATTATGTTCCTTCTTTTTATTTTTTTATCAATCATAATATGTTCCATAACAAGTTATCAATAAGGAGGATTGCAAAAATATTAAAGAGATAAATAATGGAAAAGAAGAATAAAGTTTGTGCTTTTTTTTCTAATAACTTGCTGTGATCCACATATTTTCTAAGATCTAATGCTAAATATATAAAGCAGATACCCAAAATAGATGACAAAGTTCCAAAGAATAATGAATAGTAGTAACTCATTAGAAGTGTTACAGGTAAAAGTGTTAATGAATAAGCAATAATTAAACTAACTGTTTTCTTATTTCCGACAACCAGTGGCATCATTGGAATACCTGCCCTTTTGTAGTCATCAGATTTATAGAGGGCGAGTGCCCAAAAATGTGGTGGGGTCCATAAAAAAATTAAAATAAAAAGCAGGCTAATTTCAGGAGAAATACTCCCAGTAACAGCTGTCCATCCAATAATTGGGGGGAACGCTCCAGCGGCTCCGCCGATAACAATATTTTGTGGAGTTCTTTTCTTTAGCCATATTGTATAGACAAAGATGTAATAAAGTATTGTTAGAAGAAGAATTGAAGCAGACAGCAAGTTTGCAACATTGTATAAAAGATAAATTGAAAATACTGACAAAGTAATTCCATAAATAAGAGCTCCATTCGCACTGATAAGTCCCATAGGCAACACTCTATTCTTAGTTCTCTCCATTAAGAGGTCCGTCTTTCTTTCATACCACATATTTAATGCACCAGATGCACCGGATCCAATGGAGATAGCTAGAATTATTAAAACTCCTTCATAGATTGATATAAATCCTGGAGCAATAATCATGCCTACAAAGCTAGTAAAGATAGAGAGAGACATAACTCTTGGTTTTAATAAAGAGATGTAGAAACCAACTTTTGAAAAAAATAAATTGATCCCAATTTCTTGTTTATCAGAAACTGAAGATATATTTACCATGCGACCTAACTACTTTACTTCTGGTAGCTCCTCAAATTGATGGAAAGGTGGTGGAGATGATAACGTCCATTCTAAAGTAGTTGCTCCTTCACCCCAAGGATTGTCAGCTGTTTGTTTCTGTCTCACAAAAGCATGAACAAGCATTATGAAGAATACAGCTAATCCAATCAAAGTAACAAATGAGCCAATTGAAGATATATAGTTCCAACCAGCGTAAGCATCAGGATAATCTACATACCTTCTAGGCATGCCTGCAAGACCCAAGAAATGCTGAGGGAAGAAGATTAAATTAACCCCTACAAATGTTAACCAAAAGTGTAATTTACCCAATAGTTCAGAATAATCACTTCCAAACATTTTACCAAACCAGTAGTAAAAACCACTGAAGATTGCAAACACTGCACCCATTGATAGTACGTAATGGAAATGAGCTACAACATAGTACGTGTCATGTAAAGAGTGATCTATGCCTGCATTAGCCAGAACAACTCCGGTAACTCCACCCACAGTAAATAGGAAAATAAATCCTATTGCCCACAACATAGGAGTCTTAAGCTCTACTGAACCACCCCACATTGTCGCAATCCATGAAAATACCTTGATGCCAGTAGGTACTGCAATCACCATAGTTGCAAAAATATAGTAAGCCTTAACATCTGCATCCATGCCAACAGTATACATATGGTGAGCCCAAACAATAAAACCTAGGAAACCAATTGAAACCATCGCATAAGCCATACCAAGATAACCAAACACGGGTTTCTTAGAAAATGTTGCTACAACATGACTCACGATCCCAAAACCTGGTAAAATAAGAATGTAGACTTCAGGATGTCCAAAAAACCAGAATAAGTGCTGGAATAAAACAGGATCTCCACCCTCGGCAGCGCTGAAAAATGCCGTGCCAAAATTCCTATCAGTTAGGAGCATGGTTATAGCTCCAGCTAATACAGGAAGCGATAATAACAATAAAACTGCTGTGACAAGAATGGACCAAACGAAGAGGGGCATCTTGTGTAAAGTCATGCCTGGCGCTCTCATATTAAAGATTGTCGTTATAAAATTTATCGCACCAAGTATTGAGGAAGCCCCAGCTAAGTGAAGAGAAAAAATAGCTAAGTCAACAGCAGGACCTGGGGAGCCTAAATTTGCAGAAAGCGGTGGGTAAATTGTCCAACCACCTCCAACACCTGGGCCGCCGGATGTGCCATCAACAAAAAGTGAAGCGATTAATAAAATTAGGGATGCTGGCAATAACCAAAATGAAATGTTATTCATTCTAGGAAAAGCCATATCTGGGGCACCGATCATTAGAGGAACTATCCAGTTGCCAAATCCTCCTATCATAGCTGGCATTACCATAAAAAATATCATTAACAAACCATGACTGGTAACCAGAACGTTATAAAGATTGTGATCACCGCCTAATATTCCATCACCAGGATACATTAGCTCCATTCGCATTAAAACCGACATACCAGTTCCGACTAAGCCCGCAATAATTGCAAAAATTAAGTATAAGGTTCCTATATCTTTATGATTTGTAGAATATAGGTATCTTCTCCATCCCGTTGGATGATGGTCATGACTCCCTACTTGATCTGCTGTTATGTCCGCCATTTTTATTTACTCCTTCTTAATAAAAAAATTACCTAGTTCTTTGCAATTTCAAACGTTTCACTTGAATAGTCTATTCCAGACGATGCATATTCTTCTTTTGCGAAGTCTAGCCAATCGTCAAATTCGCTTTCTGATACAACCTTAACATTAATAGGCATGAATGCGTGCTTAGCCCCACACAACTCAGAACATTGACCGTAATAAATACCTTCTTTATTAGCCTTAAACCATGTTTCGTTCAGTCTACCAGGTACCGCATCCATTTTTACTCCAAATGCAGGAATGGTCCATGCATGAAGGACATCTGCAGATGTGATTTGAAGTTTGACTACTTTATTTACAGGTACAACAATCTGGGTATCTGTCTCTAAAAGTCTCAACTTAGGGTCTGACAACTCGTTTTCTAAAAGCATATTTGCGTCGAACGCAATGTCTTCGTAATCAGGATATTCGTAGGTCCAATACCATTGATTACCGATTGCCTTAATGGTCAAGTCAGCTTTTGGAATTGTTTCTGAAACATACAGCAATCTAAAAGATGGAATGGCTATTATTATTAAAAGTATTACTGGGATTACAGTCCATAATATTTCAATGGTTGTATTATGAGTTGTCGTCGATGCAACTACATTTCTCTTACTGTTAAACCTAAACATTATGTAAAGAAGCAGACCCAAGACAAGCAAAGAAATACCAGTTATAATTGGCATGAGGATGTAACTATGGAAAGAAATAATATCTGACATCAAATCAGTTGCTGGCTCCTGAAAGCTAAGTTGCCAGTTTTCTGATTTACCCTCTTTAGCAAATGCTGCAAAAGGCAAAAAAACTAATATTGAAACTTTTAAGAACATGCTCATCGTTTATCTAAATATTGAAAATATGGGTGTTAACATTATCTTCTAATATATACTGTTTAAATTCTTAGAAACTATGAGTAATTTTGCGACAGTTTGACGCAATTTTTATTAGTTTTTAGGGTTTTTTTAGTATAAATTTTAAATATTAGAGTAATTTCATTAAGCAATTGAATATGAGCAAAAACACAGAGAATCAATCAACTGATAGCCTATTCTTCTCAAGAAGCAATCTGGACAATAACAGTGTTGATAAAATAGTTTCAAACGCCCTTCACAAGGCCGACGATGGTGAACTATTCATGGAATTTTGTGAGAGTGAAAGCTTTGTCTTCGATGACCAAAGATTAAAAAGTGCCTCTTTTGATACATCTAAAGGTTTTGGTTTAAGAGCTGTTGCAGGTGAAAGTTCTGGCTATGCCCATTCATCTGACATAGATGAAAAATCTCTTAAAAAAGCATCTGATACAGTAAATTTTGTTACTAAAGACAACAGCGCAAATTTTAATGCTGCGTTTTCCCAGACTAATAGAAAACTATACAACGAAGCAAACCCTATTAATGAAACAGAATTTTCTGAAAAAGTGAACGTATTAAAAGATATCGATGAATATGCACGGTCAAAAAATTCCCAGGTTAAACAAGTCTCCGCATCTTTAAATGGTGAGTGGCAAGCAGTTCGTATCTACAGACCAGGAGGAATTGTTATAGAAGATCTAAGGCCATTAGTCAGATTGTATATTTCAATTGTATTAGAAAAAGATGGTAGACAAGAAAATGGAAGCAGAGGTTCAGGTGGCAGAGTCGATTATTCATCTTTTCTGGATCCAAGTCATTGGAAGCAACAAGTAGACGATGCTATTAATCAAGCAGAGATAAATTTAACTTCGGTAGATACGCCTGCAGGTGAAATGGATGTGGTACTTGGTCCAGGATATCCGGGAGTACTTCTTCATGAAGCGATTGGACATGGACTTGAAGGAGATTTTAATAGAAAAAAAACATCTGCTTTCTCCAATTTACTTGGAGAGAAAATTGCTGATGAAGCAGTAACTGTAGTTGATGATGGCACTATTGACTTAAGAAGAGGATCTCTGAGTGTAGATGATGAGGGAACACCTACGAGTTGTACTACTTTAATTGAAAATGGAATTTTGAAGGGTTATATGCAAGACCGACTCAATTCAAGATTGATGGGAGTTAGTCCAACAGGAAATGGACGAAGAGAAAGTTACGCACATTTACCAATGCCAAGAATGACCAATACTCACATGTTGTCTGGAAATAGAGATCCAAAAGAAATTCTAAAGTCAGTAAAAAATGGATTGTATGCAGTAGATTTTGGTGGTGGTCAAGTAGATATTACCAGTGGAAAGTTTGTATTCACTTGCACAGAAGCTTATAAAATTGAAAATGGGGTTGTTACAAATCCTGTCAAGGGAGCTACGTTGATAGGTAATGGACCAGACGTGCTTAAAAGAGTAAAGATGGTCGGTAATGACTCAAAAATGGATAGCGGGATCGGAACTTGCGGTAAAGATGGCCAGAGTGTTCCTGTAGGTGTTGGTCAGCCAACTATGTTAATTGAAAACTTAACTGTCGGTGGTACTGCTACTGCTTAACTTACTTGTCGATCCTGATCTTTCCAATACGGTTCACGTAATACTTTTTTAAGAACTTTGCCACTTGCATTTCTAGGAACCTCATCGATAAAATCAATTGACTGAGGTTTTTTATAGCTCGCAATTCTGTCTTTACAAAAATTGATTACATCTTCCTCAGTTAAGTCAGAGCCTTCTTTTTTTACAATACAAGCCTTAACCACTTCACCATATTTTTCATTAGGTACACCAATGACGGCAGCATCAATAATGTCTGGATGAGCAAACAAGGCTGCTTCTACTTCTGTTGAATAAATATTCTCACCACCCGATACTATCATATCTTTTATTCTATCTTGGATGTAAACAAATCCTTCTTCATCCATTCGTCCAGCATCTCCTGTGTGCATCCATCCTCCCATTAATGCCTTTTCTGTTTCTTCTTTTTTATTCCAATACCCTTTCATAATCTGAGGACCTTTTGCACAAATCTGACCTATCTCTCCGACAGGAAGTGGATTATCATTTACATCTCTAATTTCAACTTGAGTATCTATAGCTGGTCTTCCACAAGATTTTAAAAGATCAGGTTTTTCCTCAATAGCACGGATGTGTTCTTCAGGTGTCATTAAGCAAATTACAGCTACTGTCTCTGTCATTCCAAAACCTTGTCCAAATTTACACTTAAAAATATCCATTGCTTTTTTTAGAGTTTCAGGAGCTATTGGCGATGCCCCGTAATGTATTTGGTCTAAATCTGAATACTCATGGCTTGCTACATCAGGTACTGAAACCAAACATGCTTGTATCATCGCTGGAACAAGAACTGTGTGGGTAATTTTTTCTTTGGCCAAGCAATTAACAACATCTTTTGGAATAAAATCTTCCTGAATTATATTAGTACCACCAATAGCAATACAACCACACATATTAATCATTGCAGCTGCATGATACATTGGTGCTACTAGCAACGTCCTTGAGGGAGTTGGCAGTTTCAAGCTGTTTAAATACTGCCTTATATTCGCTGCGACATTTTTTTGCTGTAAGACAGCTCCCTTTGGATGACCAGTTGTACCACTCGTGTACATTTGATAGACATCATCTTCAGCACTAACATCAATTTGAGGCTTTTCATCTGGTTGATCACTAATCCAATCATAAAATTCTATCCAATCACTTCCAAACTCTGATGACTCAATATAAATAAAATTTTGTATATGTTTATAATTATCTCTACTTGTCTTTATTCTCTCACAATACTCATTACCTCTTATAATCATAATTTTAGATTGTGAGTCATTGACAATATATTCCCATTCTTTATCAGCTAAACGATAATTAAGAGGAACCGGTACAACTCCAACCTTAGAAGCCGCATAATACATAAATGCCATTTCAGAAGAATTCTTAGATAAAAATGCAAATCGATCACCCTTCTTCAGCCCTGTTGAAATCAATGAATGAGCTAGTTTATTGCATAAAGTATTTGCCTCACGATATGTAATTTGTCTACCTTGGAACTCAGAGAATAAGAAATCTGGCTGTTTATCTAATTTGTTTTCTAAATGTTCGTGCAGGAGCATTCCAAAATTTTATAGTGAAATTTTTTTTCTACAAGTTGAAAGTTATTAAAAAAAACTGTTTTATGGAAATTGAATTTCGTTAAAGAATGTATTTTTTAGTTCTTCTCTAGCAAATAAATGCATTTGATCGTCATAATGATCTGAAGTTCTATCTATTGTTGCACTTCCAAATTGATGAATACTTTTGGAAATCAGTTCTTTTTCATTGTTCCATTTTACATAAATATACAGACCATCTCCAGCAACAGCTTTCAAAATACCATCTTCTGTTCTTGGCGAATATATTGCTCTTAAAACATCTGGTCCGCCTTGTATGTGAACTAAATTATTACCTCGTTCGAGAAAGCTGACTTCTTTCCAACTAATGCTCAAACCTCCGAAATTAATTTCAAATTCATCCACACAATCTTTAAATATCTCAATTGCGTCTGGCTCTAATTCTCTAGTTATCTCAGCCAGCCACTCAGGTGAAAGTATGCACACTCCAAAAGCTGCATGCTGATTATTTGAGTCAGTTCCTAAATCCCAATCACTTAGAAAATCTTGAGCATCAATCAATCTTTGATCGCCTTTAAAATCATAATCTAGTATTTTTTTTAAAAACCTATATTGACGAGAGCTATACGAGTATTTGTTGTCATGTTTATACTTATCCAATTCATTAAAAGAAATAGAATCATTGCCTTCAAATAATTCAAAAGATCGGTACGCTCTATTTGTTGTCCTCGTTTGAAAGCCCATAGTGGAATCAAAATTGTCAATTAATAGATTGTCGGCCTTACTCGTTACAAAAAAAGGGTTCTGGTTAGTACTAAATAAATATCCTGAGTCTGGATTCAAAATCTGTGGAATCTCTGTAAATTTATGATAATCTGTCCAAATTAAATTTCTATCATCACCTGGAAGCACTTTCGCCCAATCATAATCAGAATTCCTTTTTGGAGCTTTCATATTGTGTACAAAGTAGATGTTATCTTCTTTATCAGCATAAACTAAGTTAAAGCTAGCAATCTGCTGCATTTTTAATGCACCAACCCACTCATCAAAATTCTTCGCCTTATTCATTTTGAACCACGCAGTAGAATGATTAATAGTATCCATGCCAACAAATCTTATTGCATAGGCTTTTTCACCATCTTTTAAAACAGGGCCATGCTCTGAATGATACATAGTGATTGGATAATTAATATATAACGGTCCAAATAACTTTACTCGAAAGACTTGATCTCTTTTTATAAAGTCAGTCCATTCGCCGTCCAATAAATATTGATCATTATTTTTTTGATTTATCGTAAGCTTATATATATCAGATAAATCTGGTTGATTAACTGTAGCTCCCCAACCCAAGTGTTCGTTAAAGCCTTTATGAACAAATGGTGATCCAGGAAAAGTTCCACCCATAATATTAAGACCTTCATTACTTTTGAGATGAATTTCATACCAGGCAACTGGTCCAGTAAGAGGCTGGTGAGAGTTGATAATTAACATCGTTTCATTATCTTTTGATCTTCTTTTTGAAACAGCAAAAGCATTTGAACCTGAGGGTTTAAAATGTGACTTAATACTTGCAACTAAAGGGTTATTCGATAAATCATTTTTATTTATAGCTATAACTTGATTATCATCACTCATTAAATTTATAACTTCATTTATTGTATGATCAATGCCATAGAATAAAGGCAATTGAAAAGTCATCCCAACTAATAGATCTTTTGCTGTGGTTGGATAGAGAGATTGATCAACTAATGTTGGATTTATTGCTGCATAATAATTTAATCCATCAGAGTATCCAGTTATATAATCAAGTGTTTCCTTGGGAATTTCAGTAATTTTTTTCTCAACTGTATTTTTAGTATCAAAAAATTTAATCAAAAAATCTAATTCCACTCCTTCAATGGCATCTATATTTTCCATTATATCACCATTTCCAGTTAAAAGTGCATACAGGGCTGAGATAGAATCAAAAGAGAAATTAAAGTCAGAAAGAGTTCCTCTAGACATTTTAATCATCATTTCTATATGCTCTAAATCGTCTTCAGCCTGAGCAATTGCAAATCCAAAAGCTGCATCTTTATCTTTTATGCCATGAACATGTGGAACGCCGTATGTATCTCGTTTTATTTGATAACTATAATTTTTTCCTATTTCTAAAAATTTTTTAGAATCAAAATTAATTGTATTTCGATAATTTTGAATAATTAATAATAAAACAAAAATGACTGCGACGCCTAACAACGAAAATAGAAATTTTTTCAAAACTATGCTGACTGTTTATATGACTGGGAAAGATCTAATGCAGGTAAAAAATCATTACCTAAAATATGATCTGCTATTTTTTCAGCAATCATAATTGTTGGTGCATTTGTATTTCCACCAACTAAATTAGGCATGATAGAGGCGTCAACTACGCGAAGGTTTTCAACTCCTCGAACTCTCAATTTATCATCGACAACAGCATTTTCATCACTTCCCATTTTACACGTGCCAACGGGGTGATAAATTGTTTCTGCTTTTTCTCGAATGAAATTTTCTATTTGTTCATCTGACTGAACTTCAATACCTGGTGATATCTCTTTTCCACGATATTCATCAAATGCTTTTTGGTTTATAATATCTCGAGACATTTTAACCCCTTCTATCATTACATCCCTATCCTTCTGTTCAGCAAAGTAGTTCGGCTGAATTACAGGCGCGACTCGGGGGTCAATAGATTTGAGAGCAATATATCCTCTGCTTTCTGGCCGTAGTTGACAAATATGATTACTAAAACAATGCGATTCTGGAAGTTTTGCTCCATGATCTTGTAACAAAACGCTCAAAAAATGCATTTGAATATCTGGTAAATCTAGAGAGGCATCGGTCTTCAAGAAAGTGAGGACATTGAGGGGTATCATGCCACCTGGTCCTTTTCTAAGAGTTCCCCACATACCTAGTATCCATGCTTGTTTTAAGAAGCCAAATGGTCCCATTACATATTTAGCATCTGTAACAGGCTGGGTACATTCGTTATGCGTAAGAATATCTAAATGATCTTGCAAATTTTCTCCAACCCCAGGGAGGTCACTAATAACATTTAAATCCCATTTTTTTAAATAATCAGCTTTTCCAATTCCTGATAGGAGAAGTATCTGAGGAGAGTTTATAGCTCCACCACATACCATAACTTCTCTATCAGCAAATACTCTCTCTAATTTATTTTTTCTTAAGAATTCAACTCCAATGCATTTATTTTTATCGAACAAAATTTTTGAAGTAACTGAGTTGGTATAAATTGTGAGGTTTTTTCTATTCTTTATGGGCTCAATAAATGAGTATGCCGTACTTGCTCTTCTTCCATTATCAATATTTTGAGATACAGGACCAACTCCCTCTTGGTCTTCTCCATTAAAATCAGGATTATATTTATACCCTGCTTGTTGACCCGCTTCTATAAATGCATGGTGTAATGGATTGGTATCTAAATTTGGATTAGAAACTTTTAATTCTCCATTAGCTCCATGATATAAGTCAGAACCGTTTTCGTTATTTTCACTTTTCTTAAAATAAGGTAAAACTTCTTCATAAGACCAGCCAGCATTTCCAAGTTGTCTCCAGATATCATAATCACGGGCGTGTCCTCTTATGTATAACATGCCATTTATATTACTTGAGCCACCAACTCCTTTTCCTCTAGGGAAGAAAAGCTTTCGATTATTTAAATGTGGCTGCCCTTCTGTATAATAAGCATAGTTATAGAGTTTTGCATCAAATGTTTCACCAGCCATAATCTTAGAAACACCTGATGGCATTTTAATGAATGGGTGCCAATCAGTTCCTCCAGCTTCTAGAAGTAGAACTTTGACGTCTGGATTTTTTGAAAGTCGATTAGCCAGTACGCATCCTGCTGAACCACCTCCTGCAATTATGTAGTCAAAATTCACTGACATTATTTCTCCTCTAACAAGTCTTTTTTATATCGTTTCATGTTTTCAACATAGTGCAAAGCGCTTAATTCAATTATCTTTTTTTCCATATCTGTCAACTCTCGTTTTACTTTTGCGGGAGAACCAACAATTAGTGAATTATCTGGAAACTCTTTTCCTTCAGTAACTAAAGCATTCGCTCCCACGAGACAGTTATTTCCAATTTTTGCTTTATTTAGAACAGTCGACCCCATGCCAATTAGTGAGTTATCGCCTACAGTACAACTATGAAGAATAACTTTATGACCCACAGTTACATTATCGCCAATAGTAAGAGGCATGCCATCGTCTGTGTGGCAAACAGAATTATCTTGAATATTAGAATTTTCACCTAAAATAATTGGATCATTGTCACCTCTTAATACGCTTCCAAACCATACGCTTGCATTTTTCTTAAGGGATACGTCCCCAATTACCACTGCATTGGGTGCTACCCAAAAATCCAAATTATCTTTATTTAATTGCTTATCGCCAAGTGAGTAAATCATAGGTTTTTATTTAATAAAATATTGTTTAAATATATAGTATCTTTATTAGACAAAAACTGAAGAGAATTATGGTTGCATTAAAAACTCCTATTTGTGATTTTGGTTGGAACGCCCCTGACTTTGATTTACCTGGCACAGATGGTAAAAGTTATCAATTTGAGGATATTAAAGGTAACAACGGTACCTTAGTTATGTTCATTTGTAATCATTGTCCTTACGTGAAGTCAGTAATTGGAAGAATAGTTGAAGATTGCAATTTAATAAAAGATAAGGGTATTGGCATTATCGCTATCATGTCTAATGACGTCAATGATCCTAAATATGGAGCAGAAGATTCTTTTGAAAATATGACACTTTTTGCTCAAAATAATAATTTCACTTTTCCATACGTTTATGACGAGACACAAAATACTGGCAGAACGTATGGTGCAGTCTGCACTCCTGATTTTTTTGGTTTTAATGCTAAAAATGAATTACAGTATCGAGGTAGGCTTGAAGCTTCACAACAACAGTTAATACCTGATGCAAAAAAAGAACTTCTTGAGGCAATGTTGCAGATAGCTGAAACAGGAATAGGTCCAAAAGATCAAATACCAAGCATCGGTTGCTCTATAAAGTGGAAAGAATAGACTTTAATCTGTGATTATTATCACAACACAATGTTTTTTTCCTGAAATTGGGGGCATTGAATCCTTGATGACAGGCATGGCTGATGCCATGAGTGATGTAGGTAAGGATGTGTTGGTTTTAGCTGATGGAAAAGAAACTGCAAATGATGAGAATAAAAAATATAAAATAAAAAGGTTCTCTGGTTGGAAGCCATACAGAAGAAGACGTAAAGCGATTTATTTAAAAAAATTTATAGCTAATAAGAATATCGAAGCTATTTATGCTGATTCATGGAAAAGTGTTGAATACCTAAACCTGGTAAATGTAAAAATAGTTGTACTAGCTCATGGCACTGAAATACCAAAAAAATATTTTGATAGCTTTTACGCATATTTAAATATTAAAAAAAGACGAATAATTAAATCTTATGCAAATTGTCAAAAAATTGCTGCTAATTCTGCTTATACCAGAGATCTTATGATAGCTTCATTAAAAATAAATTCTGATAAAATTAATATTATTCATCCAGGAATTGATGTTTATGAGGATTTTATAAGTAATGAAGATAGGGAGAATGTAAAAAAAATTATTAAAGATGCATCTCCTATTATTACAACTCTTGCTAGAGTTGAAAAGAGAAAGGGCCATAAATTTGTAATTAACGCAATATCAGAATTAAAATCTAAATTTCCTAATATGCTCTATCTGGTTGCAGGTAAAGGGCCATACTTAAATGAAATTATAAAATATGTGCAAATGTTAGGTCTTGAAATGAATGTTATGTTTCTTGGTTGGATTACTGAACCTGAAAAGTCATTAGTCTTACAAAGCTCTGACATATTTATAATGACCCCAAGTCAGGTTGGTGAATCTATTGAGGGATTTGGTATGGTATTTATTGATGCTGCCTTTCATGGAATTGCTAGTATTGGAACTCAAAGTGGAGGCATATCAGACGCAGTAATCGATAATAAAACGGGATTATTATGTGAAGAGGGTGATCAAGCTAGCATTACTAAAAATATTGATAAATTACTTAGTAATAAAGCATTAAGAGTTGAATTAGGAAAAAATGGTAGAGAAAGAGCAAGAAGAGAATACTCTTGGAATTCAAAAGTTTCTGAATACCTAAATATATAATAGATTCTCTAATTAATTGATTTGGTAGCGGGAGAGGGATTTGAACCCCCGACCTAAGGATTATGATTCCTCCGCTCTAACCAACTGAGCTACCCCGCCAAAGTGTGCCATAATATACAAATTAATTATTTTGTCGACTGGATCCATCCTCCGCCCAAGAGACGTATTCCGTATTCATCTTTAGAATAAAAAACACACGCTTGACCAGGTGAGACACTGCTTTCTGGTTTTGACAAATTAACTATAGCTTTATTATCTGATTGAATTTCAATTACTGATTTTAATAAGTTTCCAGTAGACCTTACTCTTACTAATATATTGAGATCAGATATATCCGTGAGAAGATTTAATCTATTGACTATTATAGTTGAAGATTTTACCTCCTCTTTTTCAGCTACTATAACCCGATTTTGCTCTGAAATTATTTCTTTAACATACAAAGGATTTTTCTCTGAAACTCCTAACCCTCTTCTTTGCCCAACTGTAAAATTGTGAATACCTTCATGTGAATTAAGAACTCTTCCTTCGGTATCAACAATATCTCCTTTTGAATTCTTAACACTCTCTTTAATAAAATCTTTATAATTGCCATCTGGAATAAAACAAATATCCTGACTATCTTTTTTATCATGTAAATGAAAATCCAGATTCTTTGCTATATTTCTTATTTCATCTTTCTTATGAAAGCCAAGAGGAAAATCTAGAAAATCGAGATCCTTCTTTTTCGTTGTAAATAAAAAATAAGATTGATCACGGTCAGTATCCTCTGGAATATACAATCTCCATTCATTGTTCACCTTAATTTTTTTTATATAGTGACCAGTTACTAAACTCTTTGCATTTAAACTCTTTGCAAATTCAATAAGATCCAAAAATTTTACTTTTTCATTGCAATTAATACATGGAATAGGAGTACGACCCTTTTCATAGTCATTGATAAAAGGTTGTATTACATTTTTTTTGAATATTTCTTCATAGTCTAAAACATAATGTGGGATAGTTATGTCGCTAGCAATCTTCTTAGCGTCTATAATGTCTGCACCAGAGCAACAAGATTTTGATTTAGAAATTTTCTTCTCATCATATAACCTTAATGTAACTCCAATGACATTTTCATTTTCTTTCTTCATTAAGGCTGCGGCAACAGAAGAGTCAACACCTCCTGACATCGCTACAACTGTCGGTTTTATATTTCTTATTTCAGATGTTGTACTTTGCATAATAGTTATTAAATTCAACTGGTATGTATAATATATTTGTCATATTGTCTAATCTACAAAAACTAACTAGAAAATGATTATAGACGACGATAAATCCCAAAAATTAATTACATTGGTATTTAATGCGGGACAAGAAATTGTAAGAATTTACAATAAAAAAGTTACTAAAAAGCTTAAATCAGACAATAGTCCTGTGACCAACGCAGATTTAAAAGCAAACTCTATAATATGCAGAGGATTAAGAAAATATTTTCCAAAAGTTCCTATCGTTTCAGAAGAATTAGATAACAGTCGTATAAAAAATAAAAAAATATTTTGGCTTGTTGACCCACTAGATGGAACCAAAGAATTTCTTAGGGGTAATGGTGAATTTACAGTTAATATTGCTCTTATTATTAATAAAAGACCTATTTATGGTTTAATTTATATGCCAGCTAAGAATAAGTTTTATTATACAAAGAATAAAAAATCATATTTTGCCAAATTTGATCAAAAAGGGAATCTAAAGAGTATAAAAGTTATAAAGGTAAAAAAAAGAAAGAAAAATATTTTGGTGTTTAGTCGCTCTCATGGCCTTTCAAAAGAAAAGATATTAGAAGCTAAAAAAGCTGTATTTAAGAAATTTAATGCTAATAAGATTATAAGAACAGGTAGTTCAATTAAATTATGCTATATAGCTGATGGTACTGCGAATATATATCCAAGACATGGCAGGACGATGGAATGGGATATTGCTGCAGGGGATGCGATCTTAAGATATGCAGGTGGCCGCATAAAAACTTTAGATAAAAAAATAATGAAGTATGGTAAACCAAATTTTAAAAATACGTCATTTATCGCCAAAAGTTAATTAAACTCAATTGGCTTTCCATAAACATTTTTCACAATTTTATTATTCCAAAAAACTTTTTTGCCATTAACAATTGTACCAATAGGCCAACCCATTAATTTTTCTCCATGAAATGGTGACCAACCACATTTACTTTTCATATCTTTATTAAGTACTTTCTTTACTTTATTTAAATCAACGATAGTAATATCTGCATCGTAACCAACTTTAATTAAACCTTTATTCTTAATTTTGAAAATTCTTCTTGGATTGAAGCTGGTCAATTTTACAACATCCGTAATAGAAATCACTTTTTTTGAAACTTCATTTAATAAAATAGGCAACAATGTTTGTACACCTGGCATTCCTGAGGGACTATTTGGATAAAATTTATTTTTTTCAGATTTTAAATGAGGAGCATGATCTGATCCAATAACATCAATTTTACCCTCTTTAAGAGTCTTTCTAAGATGTGCCCTATGCCTATTTCCTCTTATAGGTGGATTCATCTGAGCATACGTGCCAATTTTTTTGTAACAATTAGGTGATGACAATACTAAGTGTTGGGGAGTAACCTCAAAAGTTACATATTTTCTATTTCTTAAAAGTAATTTTATTTCATCAGCAGTTGTAATATGTAAAATATGAATTTTCTTTTTTGTTAAATTTGCAGATTTAATAAGTTTTTTTGTCGATTTAATTGCAGTTTCAACATTTCTCCACACTTCATGTGACTTAGGTTGACTATTTTTAATATATTTCTTTCTTATGTTCAAAAGATCTTCGTCTTCTGAATGGAACGAAATCATTTTCTTAGTATTTCTCATTATATTTTGTATGTCTTTATGGTTTGATACTAATAAAGTACCTGTGGAAGATCCTACAAATACTTTTACACCACAGCATCCTTTGAGCTTTTCAACTTTTTTAATTTCAGCAATATTATCTTTCTCTGCACCAAAGTAAAAAGCGTAATTGCAAACCATTCTATTTTTTGCCATTCCTAATTTTTTTATAAATAATGACTTTGTTGTAATGCTTGGCTTATTGTTGGGCATATCAAATACAGATGTAACACCCCCACAAACTGCTGCGTAGCTACCTGATTCTAAGTCTTCTTTTTTAGTATTTCCTGGCTCCCTAAAATGTACTTGAGTATCAAATACACCTGGGAGAATATGGAGTCCTGAGGCGTTAAATCTTTCTTTTGACTTTTCTTTACATAAGTTTCCAATCTTGAATATTTTTCCATTTTTAATTGCAATATCAGTATTACTAACTTTATTGTGCGATACAACTTTTCCGTTTTCAATTATGAGATCAATCATGCTATCTCTCTCTTAATTATATTTAGAACTTTTTCAACTGATAAATTAAGAGGATCATCAATCGCTGGGTAATCATGTGATTTAATAATTTTGTGATCTCCCCATGGACCGTAAACAATCTCATTTGTAGGCCCAAAAAGAGCGAAAGTTTTGCATTTTGCTGACGCAGCGAGATGCATAAGCCCACTGTCACTTCCTATAAAGAAATTACATTTTTTGAAAATAGGAATCATATGTCGTAAATTACCCCAATCAAATAAATTGACAATATTTAGTGTTGGATCGTTCATTAATTTATTAAATTTTTCTATGTTTGGAATATCTTTAGATATTCCAGTAAATATTAAAGTGTAGTCCTTGAAGAATTCATCTTTAAATAATTCTAAATATTTTTCTATAGACCAGTCTTTCTGCTTCCAGTTTGAATACGGCGCTACAGCTATAAAAGGACCTTCAGTTTTTATCTTGTTGTTACTTTCAGCTTCATCTACAAAGTCAGACCAAATAAAAGGTGATATTTTTTTTGAAGTGTTGAGAAAATTTGTAAATTGAATAATTTTGTGAAAACTATCGTTGCCCTTAAAAATTTTCCTAGATTTTGCAAATAATAAATATGCTATGATTGATGATCTTAAATCAACAACTAAATCCCATTTTTTAAATATGCAAGACTGCCAAATATTTAGCCAATGCACACCATATTTTTTTTTATTTATTACAATGATTTTTTCAAGATTAGGCATTTTTTCATAAAGATCTTTTGAGAATAGACTTGTAACAACAGTGAATTTAGATTGATTATTTTGATCAATTAAAAAGTTTAAAATTGATGATGCTAAAATGGTATCTCCAATTCTTGATGGTCCAATAAATAAAATGTTCATAATTTAGGTTTATTTATATCATATCCTTACTTTGGTGCCGTCGGAGAGACTCGAACTCTCACGAACTATGTTCACTGATCCCTCAAACCAGCCTGTCTACCAATTCCAGCACGACGGCAAATTTCCCTATTTTTTAGGGATAAGTAGTATTGTTGAAATATATACATTTAACTATAATTGTAATAATAGATAATAAAAATAATAGTATATGTTAAGCGAAGAATTAAAATATCCCTCAAAATTTACTTCTGAAGTTCAAAATGCGACTTCTGAACTCTATAAAGGTGTAGAAAAAGTGATCCCAGCTGTTGAATGGCCATTTCATGCACCACTGATTCATGAGATTAATAAACTTAAAAGAGAAAAAAATATTGCTATTCTTACCCACAACTATCAAACACCTGAAATATTTCATTGTGTTTCCGATATTGTAGGAGATTCATTAAAGCTTGCCTATGAAGCAAGAGATTCAAAAGCTGAAACAATAATCGTCTGTGGTGTCCATTTTATGGCTGAGACTGCAAAAATTTTAAGTCCAGACAAAAATGTTTTAATACCAGATATGAGAGCAGGATGTTCTCTTGCTGACTCAATTACGGCCAATGATATTAAATTATTAAAACAAAAATACCCTGGTGTTCCAGTGGTTACTTATGTCAATACATCTGCAGAAGTGAAAGCTGAAACAGATGTATGTTGTACATCGGGTAACGCAAAAAAGGTAGTAGAAGCATTAGGAACTGAGAGTGTAATATTTCTGCCTGATGAATTTTTAGCAAAAAATGTTGCTGCTGAAACAAAAGTAAAAATTATTTCATGGAAAGGACGATGTGAGGTGCATGAAAGATTCACTCCTCAAGAAATATTAGCCTATAAAGAACAGCATAAAGACATTGTTGTGCTCGCTCATCCTGAGTGCTCTCCAGAAGTAGTAGCAGTTAGTGATTTTGCAGGATCCACAGCTGGCATGAGCAATTATGTAAAAGACAATCAACCACAAAAAGTAATAATGGTCACTGAATGCTCTATGAGTGATAATGTAGCCATTGATAATCCTGGTGTCGAGTTTGTAAGACCTTGTAATCTATGTCCACATATGAAAAGAATTTCTCTGAAAAAAATATACGATGCAATTCGTTTTAATCAATTTCAAATAGAAGTAGATAAAGATATTATTAACCGAGCTCGCTTATCAATAGATCGCATGTTGGAAATAGGAAGAAGCTAATTATGGCTGACTCTATTTATAGACCAGATGTGGTTATTGTGGGTGGCGGTGTAGCTGGACTAACAGTAGCACTTAACCTAGCGCCACGAAAAGTCTGCATTATAACAAAAAGTACTTTAGGAATGAATACCTCTAGTATGTGGGCTCAAGGTGGCATTGCTGCAGCAGTGGGAATTAACGATAGTGTCGAAAGTCATGTTGAAGATACTGTTTCAACTGCAAAAGGTCTAGCTGACAAGAGTGTCATTTTGAAAGTAGTCAGTGAAGCAGAAAATATTATAAATGATCTTGAGAACATCGGCGTAAACTTTGATAAAAATATTGATGGATCTTTTGATTTAGGCCTAGAAGCTGCTCATAGTAGAAACCGAATAGTAAGATCAAAGGGTGATAGTTCTGGCATTGAAATTATGGGAGGCTTAATAAAAAAAGTTATTGAGAGTGATCATATTACAGTTTTAGAAAACGTCTCAATTGATAGAATTATGTCAGAAAATAATACTATACATGGTGTTATTGGAAGATTGGTACAAGAAAATGTTCCAGATAATCATGTCGTTATTGAAAGTTCAAATGTCGTGCTTGCCACTGGGGGACTTGGAGGAATATTTGCAAATACAACTAACCCAAGAAGCTCTTATGGTGAGGGGATTGCTCTTGCTGCACAGGCAGGTGCAGTCTTGACTGATATGGAGTTTATTCAATTTCATCCAACAGGACTTGATTTTGGTTTGGACCCCACTCCACTTGCTACCGAAGCCATAAGAGGTGACGGCGCTTATCTAGTAAACCAAAATGAAGAAAGGTTCATGCTCGGAGTTCATCCAGAGAATGAGTTAGCGCCCAGAGACCTGGTTGCTCAAAACTTATTTAAGCAAACTGAGCAAGGTAACTCTGTCTTTCTTGATTGTCGTAAAGTGAGTAGTGAATTTGAAACAAAATATCCACAAGTTGCATCATATTGTCGATCAGCAGGCCTTAATCCAAAAATAGATTTACTTCCAATACTTCCAGTTGCACACTATCATATAGGAGGCGTAAAAACAGACTTGGATGGAAAAACTTCAGTGGAAGGGCTTTGGTGCTGCGGTGAAGTTGCAGCAACAGGCATACATGGCGCAAATCGTTTAGCTTCTAATTCACTACTCGAATCAATGGTATTTGGAAGAATTGTTGCAAAAAATATTAATAGCTTACCAATTAAAAAAATAAATAAAATTAATCCTGATTACATTAGAATGTATAAAGAAAAAACTAAGAATAAGATCAGAGCGAGGAAATATATTTGGCAACTTCGTTCTTCAATGATGAGGAATGTTGGCATTGTAAGGAGTCATAACACAATTGTAAGAGGGCTTCATGATATTCTTAAGATTGAAAGAGAGTCGAAGGGTCTGTCTGCTAAACTAAATGATATGATACTAGTAAGTAAGTTTATTGTTATTGGAGCTTATTTGAGGAAAGAAAGTAGAGGATGTCACTTAAGATCTGACTATCAAAATACGGAAGATAATTATGTTTTGCATTTTGATATGAAATACTCAGATTTAGATAGCAAAATAAACGAGATCTTAAATTTGGCGGATTACAATAATCATAAACAAATTGTTAACTAAAAAATATATAAATCAGCTAATAAACTCTGCTCTCTTTGAAGATATGGGAAAAGACGGTGATATAACATCAAAAGTATTAATTCCTAAATCCTCTCATTCAAAGGCAACTATTGTTGTCAAAGAAAAAGCTGTTATATGTGGCACCAAATTTGCCAAGCAAACTTTTGAAAAATTAGATAAGTCAGTAAAAATTAGAATTCTGAAAAAAGATGGTGAACTGGCAAACAAGGGAGACAAAATAATTACAATTTCAGGAAAGACACAAAACATGTTAACCGCAGAAAGAACTGCACTTAATTTTTTAGGCTTAATGTCTGGCATCGCTACCAAAGCAAAAAAATTTTCAAATATGGCTAAGCCATATGGCTCAAAAATCTATTCTACCCGTAAAACTATTCCTGGCATTCGTAAACTGGAAAAATATGCACTAACAATTGGAGGAGCCTATATTAATAGAGAGACACTTGATGACTTCTTTTTCATTAAAGACAATCATTTGAGTACAAATTCTAATATTAAAGAGTGTATAGATAAACTTAAGCAAATGAGCCCAAATAAAAAAATTACAGTTGAGGTAGAAAATCTCAATCAACTTAGAGAAATAATTGACGAAAAAGTTGATATAGTTTTATTAGACAATATGACTCCTGCCCAGGTAAAGAGTTGTCTAAAAATAGTTGATGGTAAATTTGAATGTGAGGCATCGGGAAAAATAAATCTAAAAAATTTTTTGTCTTATGCAAAGACAAAAGTGAACCGCATCTCTATAGGCCAACTAACTCATAGCGTTAGTAATATCGATTTTGGATTAGATATCTAAATGTATAGCAGGCCTATCATTCCTAATGAATTTAGTCCTCCAATTGAATACATAACTGAAAAATTTATTTTACGTCCACTAACAATAGACTATGTCAATGAAGATTATGAAGTAGTAATGAGTAGCGTAAACCATCTTTATCAACTAATGGATAATAGTGAATGGCCAAAAGATCTAACTTTAGAGGAAAATTTAGTTGACGTCGGCTGGCATCAGAGAGAATTCACCTTGGGTCATTCTTTTGCATATACTGTTTTATCCCCAAAAAATAATGAAATTATTGGCTGCTGTTATATTTATCCATCAGCGAATCCTCAGTATGAAGTTCAAGTATTTTACTGGATTAAAGAAAATCTTTTGAGATATGGACTTGAGCCTGAATTAGGCATTGCAATTAAAAGTTGGCTAGATGAATCTTGGCCTTTCAAAAGATTTGATTTTCCAGGCAGAAATATTTAATTATTCAAAAATTTTTTGATACTTAGCTGTAAGTTCTTTTATTGAGACTCTTTTTTGTTGCATAGTATCGCGGTCTCTTACTGTTACAGTTTCGTCTTCCAAGGTTTCAAAATCAACAGTTATACACATTGGAGTACCAATTTCATCATGTCTTCGATAGCTCTTGCCTATATTACCTGAATTTTCTAAAATTACTCGGCCCAATCCAAGTATTTGTAAATCTTTTTTTATATTTCTCGCCTTATTAACGAGCTCTTCATTGTTTCTTTTAAGGGGAATAACAGCGGCCTTGATAGGAGATAAATGGGGTTTAAGTGCTAATACAATGCGCGTATTTTTATTTTCCAACTTTTCTTCACGGTAAGCTTCATTTAAAAGTGCTAAGACTCCCCTATCAACCCCTGCTGATGGCTCAATTACGTAAGGTATAAACCAATCTTTACTTTCAGAATTTTGAACAGCTAGTTTTGTAGTTGAATCTTTATTTTCCATAACTTCTGCAGAAATTTTAAAGTCTCTCTGATTTTTTGTATGTGAACCTAAATCAAAATCTGTTCTATTGGCTATTCCCTCTAATTCTTCCAACCCATGAGGGAATTCATACATCAAATCAACTGTTGCTTTTGAGTAATGAGATAAATCACTATTTTCAACATTTAATTTTTTTAGATTATTAGGATCAATTCCTTGATGAACCCACCAATCGTACCTTTGAGCAACCCAGTAGTCATGCCACGTTTCATCTTTTCCAGGTTCAACAAAAAATTCAAGCTCCATTTGCTCAAACTCTCGAACTCGAAAAATAAATTTCCCTGGGGTCACTTCGTTTCTGAATGCTTTACCTATCTGCGCAATACCAAAAGGTACTGCTTTATTCGTGGAATCTAAAATATTTTTGAAATTAGTGAATATTTGTTGCGCAGTCTCAGGACGTAAGTATGCATAGTTGCTACCATCATCAACCGGTCCAACCGCAGTTTTAAACATTAAATTGAAAGGCCTTGGATCAGTTAAATCTATTGAACCACACTGAGGACATTTATTGTCATCATGTTGGTCAGCTCTAAATCTATAATTACAACTTTTACAATCAACTAATGGATCAGAAAATGTGTCTTCGTGTCCAGAATGTTTAAGAACTTGCTTTCCCGTTAGAATAGATGCATCCAATCCCTCGATATCATCCCTTTCATAAATCATAGATTTCCACCAGGACAATTTAAGGTTATTTTTTAATTCGACACCAAGTGGTCCGTAATCGTATACTCCCTGCAAACCTCCGTAAATTTCATTTGATTGAAATATAAACCCTCGCCTTTTGCATAAAGAAACAAGGTCTTCCATATTTTTAGAGACCATAACGGCTCCAAAAAGAGTTTTCCTTAATTGATTGAATTAACTGATCAATTAGATCATTGGAAACAGATCTGCTACTAAGTAAATTTTTTATAAATGATTTTTTTTCTTCAATATGTCTGATTTTAATATTCTTTCCATAGTGCTTTTCAAGATAGATATTCAGATTTTCATTAGAGTCCACTAGTCCAATATTTTTTCCTTGTTCTCCTGTCCAGAATTCACCATTGAAAACCTGAGCGGGCTTTATCTTCTTTTTTCTACTCTTTAAGACTAAGTCTTTGAAATTTTCAAAAATACTATCTTGAACCTTTATTAATTTTGATACATCTTTTTTTGATACTTCCTCAAAAGGATCTAAAAATGATTTACGATCTCCTTTAGTAAAAACTCTTCGTTTAATACCAACTTTATCAATAAGTTTTTTAAATCCAAAAGATGCACTAATAACTCCTATTGACCCAACAATAGAACTTTTATTTGCAAGGAGAATATCACCTGCGCACATAAGCATATAGCCTCCTGAGGCGGCGACATCTTCAGCAATGGTGATCACTTTTACTTTATTTTTGTTTGAAAGAGTTTTTATTCTTTCATAAATCAACTCCGATTGAACTGGAGAACCTCCAGGAGAATTGATTTTGATAACAACAACCTTTGGTTTTTTGTAAGTAAAAGTTTTATCAAGTATGTTTGAACAATTTTCAAGGGTTAGACCTTTTTGGAACCTGCCAAGGTCACCAATTACTCCTCTTAAGCCAACAATATTAATGCGAGTTTTAGTTGAAAAGATGCTCATATTTGAAATTATTTTCCAGAAATCTATAACTTTTAATATTACGAGACTATATTATAACTAGACCAAAATATAAAACAAAAACATTAGTTTTAAATGAGTCATACTGTTCATACCCTTTCAAAAACCTTAAAGTCCTCTTTAAAAAGAGTTAATAGTGAAATCAAAGAAAATATTAAAGATGAGGAAAGACTCATAACTGCAACTGCAGGACACTTGTTCAATTCGGATGGAAAGAAAATTCGACCACTACTAACACTTCTTATTTCCAAAATGCTTAAATATAGAGGTAGCGCTGACGTGACACTAGCGGTATGTATTGAGTTTATTCATAACGCAACTTTAATGCACGATGACGTTATAGACACTGGAAAAATTCGAAGAGGAAAAAAAAGTGCTAACGAAATTTGGGGCAATAAGGTTAGTGTCCTTGTAGGCGACTATCTTCTAAGTAAAGCATTTAAACTCATGGTCAAGAATAAGTCTCTAAAGCTCTTAGAAATTTTATCACAAACCTCACTTGTACTAGCAAGAGGTCAAATACAAGACGTTGGCAATATCCAAAATATAAAACTGAGTGAGAAAAAATACCTATCAATTATTAATGCTAAAACTGCAGAGCTGTTTAGAGTGTCTTGTTTTCTTCCAACCATAATTACACATCAAAATAAAAAAATTCAAAAAATATTTAATGACTTTGGATATTATTTTGGAATGTCGTTCCAGTTATCAGATGATATTTTAGACTATTTTGGACACTCAAATAAAATGGGCAAATCAATTGGGAAGGATTTTTATGAAGGAAAAGTTACATATCCTGTGATCCGATGCTTTAGGGACTCTGATCAGAAATCAAAAGTAATTATTGCAAAACTATTCCTTAAGAAAAAAAGAAATAAGAAAGATCTTGCCGTTTTGTTAAAATTAATGAAAAAAACTGGTGCATATCAAAAGTCGATTGATTTTCTGCTTAAATATAATGAAAAAGCAAAGTCGAGTATTAATAAATTTGAAGATAATAGATATAAGGTGTATCTTACAAGTTTAGTAGATAACTTGGCAATAAGAGAAAAGTAAACCATGTCACATAATACATTTGGTAAATTGTTTCGTTTTACCACATGGGGGGAATCCCATGGTCCAGCTATAGGCTGTGTTGTAGACGGATGCCCTCCAATGATTCCTCTCAATGAGAAAGATATCCAAAAATATTTAGACATGAGAAAACCTGGAACTTCTCGTTTTGTAACTCAGAGAAAAGAAGATGATAAGATTTCTATTCTCTCTGGAGTTTTTGCGGGTAAAACAACTGGTACACCGATTCTACTCCTAATCTGGAACAAGGATCAAAAATCCAAAGATTATACTGAAATAAGGAATAAATTTAGACCTGGCCATGGAGACATTACTTACTTTCTTAAATACGGAATAAGAGACTACCGCGGAGGCGGTCGCTCATCAGCTCGAGAGACAGCTAGTCGTGTTGCAGCAGGAGCGATAGCCAGAAAAGTTATCAGTCATCTTTCAAAGAAAAAGATATTAATACAAGGGGCAGTAACACAAATTGGGAAGATGAGCATAAACCCTAGACATTTTAAATGGAATGAAGTTCGTAAAAATAGTTTCTTTTGTCCTGACAAAAAGATCATATCAACATGGGAAGATTATCTAGATGTAACACGTAAAAATGGAACTTCTTTAGGTGCAAGAATACTCATAAATGTAAAGAATGTTCCTTCAGGACTTGGTGAACCTATATACGGCAAATTAGATGCTGAATTAGCATCTGCAATGATGAGCATTAACGCGATTAAAGGAGTTGAGATTGGGTTAGGAAATGAGTCTGTTGAAATCACTGGTGATGAAAATTCAGATGAGATACGAGCTAACGGTAAGAAAATTTCCTTTTCATCAAATAATTCTGGTGGCATTTTAGGAGGTATTTCAAGCGGTCAAGATATCAATATAAATATTGCGGTGAAACCAACATCTTCAATCTTAAAAACAAAAAAAACGATTAATAATAGATTAAAGAATACAACCATATCCACAAAAGGAAGGCACGATCCATGTGTGGGTTTAAGGGCAGTTCCTATTGCTGAAGCAATGACAGCATGTGTTTTAGCTGACCATATCATGCGCAACAAAGCTCAGTGTGGCTAAACTTTAAGGTCTAATAAATATTCAATAAGTAAATAAGTTTTCTTATTTTTAAGATTTATTTTTTTGAAAATTGAAAAAATTTTTTGAGCAAGTTTTAATTTGTAATTCTCAAGAAACTTTTTATTTTTTGCTAACATACGCGGAAAGTCTTCAAAATCATCATTTATTTGAAAAATTTCACCAATATACATTCCTATATCAGAAAGAGATTTTTCAATTTTTTTACTTTTTCCGGCACATATTGCTACTGCTTGACAACAAAATGACATTAACATTCCTGTTTTGAGTTGATTTAGCTCAATCCTTTCTTCTAATTTTGTATTTGAAGAGCTTAAATCAATATATTGTCCTAATAACAAACCTTTTTCCCCTGAAAATTCACTCAAAAGCTGTATCAATTTTATTTTTTTACCTTCACTTAAATTAAATTTCTTACTAGCTATAGTTAAATAAGATTTTGTCAGAAGCCCACAACCAGCAAGAACCGCTGTAAATTCATTATACTTGTAATGAGTTGTTTTCTTCCCCCTCCTATATTTATCATTGTCCATAGATGGCAAATCATCATGCACTAATGAATAGTTATGCATCATTTCAATAGCAGAACCTAAATTAAAAATTATATTTTTTGACAATTGAAATTCTTTACCAAATACATAAACCAAATATGGTCTAAATCTTTTACCACCAGAATTTATCGAATACTTTATTGATTGATTTAAGGTATTGTTATCTAGAATAAATTTTTTTTTAAGAAATGGATTAAATTCTTTACTAAAACTTCTCAAATCTTTTTTAATTGTCTGATGCCTCATTCACTTTTTTTTTGAGATTTTTCCATCAGACAATACTTTAATTTCGTCGAGCTTAAGGACCGCCTCATCTAATTTACTCTGACAATGAGATCTAAGATGCGACCCTCTAGTATAATACTCAATAGACTTTTCTAAATCTATATTCCCACTTTCAAGATTCTCTACAATTTCAGATAGTTCTTCCATTGCTTTTTCAAAAGATAGTTTATTTATTTCCTCAGGAATTTTACTCATTTTTGGAGCTCACTTAGATGCGTAATCATTGAATTTTCTAGCGCTTTTATATCATAACCACCTTCAAGCATCGATATTATTTTTCCTCCGCAATATTTATTTGCAATTTCTATTAACTTTCTTGTAATAAGCCTAAAATCATTTTCTACAAGATCCAGCGAGGCGAGAGGATCTTTTGTATGCGCGTCAAACCCTGCAGAAATTAGAAGGAAATCTGGCCTTTGCTCCTCTAATTTTTTTACAATTCTTTCATCAAATATCTGCTGATATTTAACTGAATTTGTTCCTGATGTGAGTGGAACATTAACAATATTACCTACTCCGATTTCATTTACATCACCTGTACCAGGATATAAGGGATACTGGTGCGTTGAGTAATAGGTAACTTTTGAATTATTATAGAATATATCTTGAGTACCATTACCATGATGAACATCAAAATCAATAATGGCTATATTTTTAAACTTATACTTGTTGATTAAATAATGTGCGGCAATTGCAACATTGTTAAATACACAAAAACCCATTGATCGATCATAACATGCATGGTGACCAGGTGGCCTAACAATACAAAAAGCATTATGAATGTTATTACTCATTATAGCATCTACCGCATCTATTCCCGCTCCGGCAGCTCTTAAGGTTGCATCCAGAGAACCTTTTGAAACTGGAGTTTCTTGATCTAAGAAAACTATTTGATCATCAGATGGAAATCTTGCAAGAGTTTCCCTAACAAATTTCTCTTCATGGGCAGCAGAAATAAGTGATTGCTCTATTTTATTAGGTTGTTTAATTATTATATTTTTAAACTCTTCTTTATTTATTAGTTCAATGATATTTTGGACACGATCGGAACACTCTGGATAATCCAAGGATTGAACGTGACCTTTAAAACAGTCGTCAAAATATACAAAAGTTTGTGTCATAGATGAATTCAAAAAAAGTAATTAAAGCCAATATAAACTCTATTAAATTAGCTGCTAGAAGTCTACTGAATGGTAAAACAATAATTATACCAACAGATACCGTTTATGGTATTGCAGCAGATGCAACTAACGAGAAAGGGGTTGAAAATATTTTTAAAATTAAGAAAAGACCAAGATCCTATCCACTTATTTTATTTGTAAAGTCCATAAAAGAAGCAAAAAAATACGCATATTTCAATGATATTGAGGAGTTCTTAGCAACACATTACTGGCCTGGACCCCTTACGCTTATACTTAGAAAAAAAAATAGAAATATCTATAACGGTGATAAAAGACTTTCAAAAATAGGAATTCGCATTCCAAAAAATAAAGATGTTATGAACTTACTTAAGGTCGTTAATAAGCCGCTCGCAACTACCAGTGCAAATATACATCAAGAAAAAAATAGTAATAATATCAATGATCTTAGCCTACTTCATAATGATGATGTTACGCACGCGATAAGTAGTCACTACAGAATGAGCTTTGCAGAATCAACTTTGGTTGAAGTGAATAAAAACAAAATAAGCCTTTTAAGAAAAGGTTCTATTTCAAAAAAATCAATTGAAAATATTTTACAAAAAAATTTGTTGCTTGATTAAGATTTATGCATCGACAAATGCATTAAAGGAAAAGCACCTTCTTTCACCATCTCCTCTAAAAGGGTGAACGTCATGCATAAGAAATGATGGAAATATATATAAATCACCCACTCTGGGCTTAAAAGTCTCTCTGTGTTTCACGAGCGGTGGGCTATTTCTTGGAAGAGACACTCGACCATCAAAGAAAGAAATTAAACCAGCTAAATCTTTTTCTTTATTACGTTTAATTGAACTTGGTATCTTTAAATACCCTACTCCACTAATGTTACCTCTATGTAAATGAGGTGGATTAAAATCTCCAGCAAATTGACTGACGATCCAAGCCTTTTCGATCCTTATTTTTTTTACTTTAATATTAAGTGTTTTATCGTAATAATCTTTTACAGATTTAATAATTTGTTTTTCAATCCCAATTTTTAAGATTTTTGAGGGTATCCTAAATTGCTGCTTCATACTTCCTACTAATCTGTGGTCATAATCGTATCTTTTTGAAAGTCTTTTATTATTAGATACCTGTTCAGAAAATTTATTTAGGCGAGCAACTGCATTTAAAGTCAGTTTTGTTTTTCCGATTGTAGGTCCAAATGGTTTGTATATCTTCATATTTTCTTGGTGCGCCCAGAAGGATTCGAACCCTCAACCCTCAGATCCGAAGTCTGATGCTCTATCCAGTTGAGCTATGGACGCATCTATATTATTATTTCAAGTAACATGCTTTTACTTAAGATACTAGAAAAATTAGGTAGGAAAAAGGTTGTTATGGATAGAGGTCCATCACATCCTGAATATTGCTTGGCAAAGCCTTGGACAGCAAGATATTATCTCTTATTTAGAAAAAGGCCTCGTTGGTTTCCTTTTAATATATTAATACATCATATTCTAGATGATGATCATGGTGTAGGTCTTCATAATCATCCTTTTCCATATATAACAATTATTGTTAGTGGAGGGTACTGGGAAACAGATATAAATAAAAATAAAACCTGGAGAGGAAAATTCTATGTTGGATTTAGAAGCGCCGATAATCTGCACAGAGTTGACTTAGAGCCTGGGATCAAACCAGTCACCATTTATATTGCCGGTCCATACGGACTAAGAAAAAAAGGAAGAAGCAATTATGGCATTTCAAATTAATTTATTTCTTAGCTGAGATCTTAATTGTCTATCTTTTTTTAATTGTACCTCTCTTTTCATTGCTTCTGATTTGGAGAATAACTCTTCTTGATATAACAATTTCCATTTAGATCCTCGTGTAAACTTTGCTCCTTTAGATTCATTATGTGCTTTAAGTCTTTTTTTAATATCATTGCTCCAGCCTACATATGTTCGTACTTTTGGGTATTTCGTTCCGATGACGTAGACGAAGAATCTCATATTTCTTGATATATTAATTGTATTTGGTATTGAAATAAATATAGTATCTATGAATCAACAGGAGAATAAGCATGCGTACTACTCTTACAGTTTTAGCTTTTAGTTTCATGATTTCTGCTTGCACTACGTTACAAAGCATAAATGAGACAATTAAGGGCGATGGTGTTCCTTATATTCCAGGAATATAACGATATTTAACTGGCCTCATTATGGGGTCAGTTATACCTTGTAATAATCAGTTAAAAAAGTTAATTGCCATAATCTGTTTCCATTAAGTATACTTATCTTGATGTTTAAAGTACAAATCTCGGGAACTGGACTATACACACCCAAAGAAAAAATTTCTAATGAAGAATTAGTTGACTCGTACAATAAGTATGTGGATGAATTTAATTTATCAAACTCTAACGATATAAATAATGGAAGTGTAGAGCCACTTGAAAAATCTAGCTCAGAGTTTATTGAAAAAGCATCAGGTGTAAAATCTAGATATGTTCAAAATAAATCAGGAATTTTGGATACATCCTTTATGCGTCCAAGACTTATTGAAAGATCTGAGGATCAAATATCCAATCTTGCAGAAATGGGAGTAATTGCAGCAAAAGAAGCTATAAAAAATTCCCAAGTCGATATTAAAGATATAAATGCTGTAATTGTTGCGTGCTCAAATTTAGAACGTGCCTACCCTGCTATAGCTATTGAAATCCAAAATGAATTAGGTATAGAGGGATTTGCATTTGACATGAATGTTGCCTGTTCCTCAGCTACTTTTGGAATTCAAGCCATTTTTGACATGATAAAAAGTGGGAGTATTACATCAGCCTTAATGGTCAATCCAGAAATTTGTACAGGTCATTTAAATTTCAAAGATAGGGATTGTCATTTTATATTTGGTGACGTTGCAACAGCTGTAGTTTTAGAGAGAATGAATGGGGAAATTCATAAAAACAATTCTTATGAAATACTTGGGACAAAACTCCTTACAGAGTTTTCTAATAATATAAGAAATAATTATGGATTTCTGAATAGTTCTTCTCCCGAAGGAATCGGTAAGGCAGATAAACTGTTCCATCAAAATGGAAGAAAAGTATTCAAAGAAGTCATCCCTAAAGTTTCTAATTTAATAAAGGATCATTTAGAAGAAAATAAACTTTCCGCCGAAGATTTAAAGGGAATGTATTTGCATCAAGCAAATGAAAATATGAATGTTCTTATTTCTAAATATGTACTTGGCAAAGAGGCGTCTAAAGATCTAGCTCCCGTCGTTCTTGATGAATATGCTAATACAAGTTCCGCAGGTTCAATAATTGCTTTTCATAAACATAACGACTCACTAAAAAAAGATGATCTTGCAATTATTTGCTCTTTTGGGGCAGGTTATTCTGTGGGGAATGTTATTGTGAGAAAGATTGCTTAAAAATTTGGCTCCTTAGAGAAAAGCTTTCTTACTTTTGGTTCAAAGTATTCAAGAGAATAGGATTCATAATCTGGATCAAATGACTTTTGATCCCACTTTTCACAAAAATCCACTGCATCTTGATAGTAAGGATGATCTTTGAATTTTTCTCTAGCATGTCGATCCCTTCCTATGTGATGAGCATAGTAATATTCTTGAAAAATCCCGTGATGAAGCATAATCCAATATACTTTTTCAGAGACATAGGGCCTTAAAACTGAGGCAACAAGTTGACTATGATTATATGGGGCAAGATTATCTCCAATATCATGTACAAGAGTTGCCACTACCATTTCTTCATCTGCGCCATCTTTTTCAGCTCGAGTTGCTGATTGAAGTGAATGCTCTAACCTTGTTATTTGATAGCCATCAACTGAACTATCTAAATTTCTCAAAGCGTCTAATATTCTATCAGGAAGATCTTTTGAAAACTTTTCTTCATACTTACTTAAAAGATCATAATCTTCTTTTGTGCCGTCTTTCATCTGAGTAAATTTTACTTTTTCCATTTATATTTCCTCTGATAATAATTTAAACTTACTTTCTGCGGAGTCATGGTCTATATATAATCCCTGCAGCCATCTATTGCCTTCAGCTGTATTATAACTTGTTCTGCCGTGAAGGGTTCGATAATTATTCATAATAATCAAATCTCCCGGTTCTAAGCGAAACTTAAATATATATTTAGAAGAATTTATCATTTTATGCATTACTCTTTTTGACGCATAAAATTCATCAAGCTTTTTAGGGTCTTGATAAAAAACAAAATCCAGTCTGTTGCTATACTTTATTTGCTTTATCTCCCCTCGTTCACTTAACTTTATGATCTTGCCTGTTTTTTCCAGTATGGCATCTTTGTCTTTAAATTTAAAATTGATAAGAGTATTCGTAAGAGTATTAAACGCATTTGGATTTTCATTTTTTAAGTCTTCTGCAACCTTAAACCCATCAACAATTGTTGAGTCGCCTCCTTGGCAACTATTATGAATACAAAAAAGAAATTGAATAGAAGGTACTGGTTTTCGATATGGATTATCTGTATGAGACTCTAATTCAATGGATGTATATGCTAAATCGTTTGGTTGTTTTTGAGACTTAACATTAAACAATTTTCCAAAATTAGTTTCTCTTATATATCCAATTTTTTTTGCAAAATTTATAATCTCACCATCTTCGGGTTTGAGTTTGCTGACAATTGCAAATCCGTATTTATGATAATATTCTAATATCTCATAAATTTGTTTATTTTCATTTGCATTATAATCAAATTTAAGCTTTCTAAGTGATATACTGTCTTTATTCCAAAAAACTTTATCAGGAAGTCCTTTTGCTCTCTTTATTTCTTTAATTAAGTTTTTTATGCAATACTTAGCTACATGATTATCTGAGAATTTAATTAATAGTTTATCTTCGTCTAACTTATTTACTTCTTTGATTTCTAAATTTTCAATGATTTTCTCTGGGTCATATAGTCGTTGTAGTGAATTTTGATCGACTGCTCCTTCTTCTAATGACCGTTCTCTCATCCATAAAGGATGAAGCTTATATTGCTCATCGCCAATAGAAAACCTTATTTCTTTTGAGTCATAATTAAAATCCATAAAAAAATATAAAACTAATTTTTTAATTCTTCAATATTTTCATATTCCGATAAACAAGTAGGATTGGCTAAAGCCTCTAAATTCTTTATATTCATGCCATTGATTATATCTCTCACAGTAATTTCTGCTATTTTACCACTTCTTGTTCTAGGTATATCACTTACTTTAATAATTTTTGCGGGAACATGTCTTATAGAATTAGAAGATCTAATATTATATTTAATTCTATCAATAATAACTTGATCAAGTTCAATATCTTTTTGAAGTTTCACAAATAAAATAATTCTTGTGTCATTGTTCCAAGACTGGCCAACTACAATAGACTCAACAATTTCATCTATTTGCTCGACAGACCTATATATTTCGGCAGTTCCAATTCTAATTCCACCAGGATTTAATGTTGAGTCTGACCGTCCGTAAATGACTATTCCATTATTTTGAGATATTTTAGCGTAATCACCTTGTGTCCATACATTCTTAAATTTTGAAAAGTATGATTTAATATATTTCTCTTTATTTAAGTCATCCCAAAATCCAATCGGCATAGATGGAAGTGGTGATTTACATACCAGCTCACCTTTTTGAAGCGTGCCCTGACCTTTTTCATCAAGAACATCTACATCTACCCCAAGACACTTACTTTGTATTTCGCCAGAGTAAACTGGCAACATTGGATTGCCGCCAACAAAGCAAGAAACGATGTCTGTCCCTCCACTAATGGACGCTAGATGTAAATCTTTTTTAATGAATCCATACACATACTCAAAACTCTCACTTATAAGTGGCGACCCTGTGCTTAATATTGATTGAAGTTTACCTAAATTATATTTTTCTAGAATATTTACCTTATCATTTCTTAAAGCATCAATAAATTTTGCACTTGTTCCAAAGCACGTTATTTCTTCTTCTTCAGCAATTTTAAAAAGGGTTTCTTTCTCTGGATAAAATGGGGATCCATCATAAAGTACTAATGAAACTCCTGACGCTAAACCTGTAATAAGCCAATTCCACATCATCCATCCACAGGTTGTATAATAAAATAATTTGTCACCTATTTTAAGATCACAGTGAAGCTGTTGCTCCTTTGCATGTTGTAGAAGTGGTCCACCAGTATTATGAACTATGCATTTAGGTTTACCAGTTGTTCCACTAGAATAAAGAATATACATTGGGTCATTAAATGAGTTTTCTTCGAAAATAATTTTTTCTTGATAAGTTTCTTTTTGAAAAATTGAATTTAAACTTATTTCATCTATTCCTTTATCCAGTTTCTTGTCTGGATAATTAATACAAATGGTATGTTCGAGTGTTTTGATATTATTAATTACATTTTTTATTTTCTTTTCAATATCAAATTTTTTTCCACCATATAAATAAATTTTAGAATATAACAATATTTTCGGTTTTATTTGGTTAAAACGATCTAAAATAGCTGCCTCGCCAAAATCTGGTGAGCAAGATGACCAGATCGCCCCAATAGAGTTCACCGCTAAAAATGCAATTAGTGTCTCAGCACTGTTTACCGCAACAGCCGTAATCCGATCTCCTTTTTTAACCCCTATAGATCTAAAATAGTTAGCTAATTTTGACGTTTTTGATACTAAATCTTCCTTATAATAACTTTTCTTGAAACCAAGTTCATTGATAAAGGTAATCGGGCATGAGTTAAGATTAGATAAAATATTTTCGGCATAATTAACTTTAATATTTTTAAAAAATTCTTGATTGTATATAAATTTATCCTTTTCAATAACTGGGCTAGAGCTTCCTTTGTACTGTATGCCTAAATAATCTATTAAGCTTAACCAAAATTCAGCGGGATAACTAATGCTCCAGGACCAGATTTTACTATAATCAAAACTAAATTGAATTTTGGTTTTTTCTTCTAAGAAAAGAAAATAATTATATAGGTTTGTTTTTTTTACTCTTTCCTTAGATGGGCTCCAAAGCAACCTTGGCATATCATAAAATTTTATTATTTCTTAAGCAATGTGAAGTGCTTTAGTTTCAAGGTAATCTTCTAGCCCCATGTCTCCACCTTCTCGGCCATTACCAGATTCTTTATATCCTCCAAAAGGTGAACCATAATTATAACCACCGCCATTAACATGAACACCGCCTGCTCTTAATTGCCTTGAGACACGTTCAGCTCTTTCTTTATCTCCCGTTTGCAGATAGGCAGCAAGACCATAAGGAGTATCATTTGCTATTCTGATTGCCTCATCCTCATCATCAAAAGGGATTATCACTAGTACTGGACCAAATATTTCTTCTTGAGCAACTCTCATATTATTATTTACATCAGAAAAAATTGTTGGCTTTACAAACCATCCTTTTTCATGACCATCAGGCTTTCCAAGGCCCCCAGCTAGTAATTTTGCCCCCTCATCAATACCAACTTGAATCATATTTTGAACCCGATCAAATTGTATCTGATCAAAGAGTGGTCCGAGATGATCACCATCTAGTGTTGGATCACCTACCATAATTTCTTCAGCGGTTTTTTTTGCAATATCAACTACCTCATCGTAGCATTTTTTTTCTACCAGTAACCTTGTAGGAGCATCACAAGATTGTCCTGTATTAAACATACATTCATTTACTGAAGCTTTTACTTTTTCCTCTAAGTCACAATCCGCAAATACAATATTTGGTGATTTGCCACCTAATTCTAATGTTACTTTTTTTACAGTCTCAGCTGACTCAATAGTAACTGACTTACCTCCTCTTTTTGAGCCAGTAAATGACATCATTTCTATATCTGGATGCCGAGACATCGACACTCCTACTCCTTCTCCATCTCCATGTACTAAATTAAATACGCCATCAGGAACTCCAGCCTCATCAAGAATTTCAGCGTAAATCATCGCTGATAAAGGTGTATGCTCAGATGGCTTTAAGATACATGTGCATCCTGTCGCAATAACTGGAAGGACTTTCAATGTTATTTGATTAATGGGCCAGTTCCAAGGAGTAATTAAACCACAAACTCCTATTGGCTCTTTTAATAGTACATCCGAATTGGAAAGAACAATTTTTTCTTCATGCTTCTTTAACGCATCAATAAAACCATCTAAATGTCCTATAGCAGCATCTGCCTGTGCATCTCGAGCCATTCTATGAGGAGCTCCCATTTCTGATGTCATCGCATTAGCAAGATCTTCAAATCTTTTTTCAGAGATCAGCCGAATTTTATTTAGTAATTCTAAACGATCATTCTTTGTAGTTTTAGAAAAGGTATTAAATGCATTTTTTGCAGCACTTACAGCCATATCTACATCTGTGGAATTACCAAGAATTATCTCACCTATCAAATCTTCGGTTGCTGGGTTGAGAACCGCCATTGTTTTAGTTGAATTGGGTTTTACCCATTTACCGTTAATATAAAATTTTTGAAGATTTTCCATTTTGTTTTTTATTACATACTATACTATTCAAATTGTAAATTCTTTTTAATATTGTACCTTCATTATCTTATGAATAAAAATGTTATAATTTCTTGTGCAGTTACCGGATCAGGGGACTCTGTTGGAAAGCATCCTAATATTCCTGTTACTCCTCAACAAATAGCTGATGCATCTATTGAGGCTGCTAATGCTGGAGCTGCTATAGCCCATATTCATGTTAGAAATCCTGAAACTGGAAAGGGATCTCGAGATAATGAGCTTTACAAAGAAGTAGTTAGCCGAATTAGAGATAGCGGGACTAATATCATAATTAATCTCACAAGTGGAATGGGAGGAGATATAGAAATTGGTCCAGAAGATGATTTATTAAACTTTGGTTCTAATACAGATTTTGTAAATGCACTTGAAAGATTGAGTCATGTTGAAGAACTACTTCCTGATATATGCTCCTTAGATTGTGGTACTCTAAATTTTGGTGATGGAAATATGATCTATGTTGGAACCCCTGAACAACTAAGAATAGGTGCTAAGAGAATTCAAGAATTAGGAGTTAAACCAGAACTTGAAGTCTTTGATACAGGTCATTTATGGTTTGCAAATCAGATGTTAAAAGAAGGCTTACTAGATCAGCCATCATTGTTTCAAATTTGTCTAGGTATACCCTACGGTGCGCCTGCAACAACTGGGTCAATGAAAAATATGGTTGATATGATACCTAAAGGAAGTAACTGGGGCGCATTTGGAATCGGAATTAATCAAATGCCGATGGTAGCACAAGCAGTTTTATTAGGAGGCAATGTTAGAGTTGGACTTGAAGATAATCTTTATTTAGAAAAAGGTGTTTATGCTACGAATGGATCACTTGTTGAAAAAGCCACTACAATAATTAATAATTTAGGCTCAAATGTAATGGGTCCTGATGAAGCAAGAATACATCTTGGATTAAAAAGTTGAAAAAAAAAATTGTTTCGATTATTGGAACAGGTGTAATTGGTGCTGGATGGGCGGCACGATTTCTTGCTAAAGGCTATATTGTTAAAGCTTATGACCAAAATATTGACTCACTTGAGAAATTAAAAAAAAATATTCGTTTTGCATTTAAAAGTCTTAAAAAGGTAGGTTTAAATAAAAATGCTTCATTGAAGAAACTTAAAGTTTTTACTAATCTGAATGACGCTTTACATGAAACAACCTTTGTTCAAGAAAACACACCTGAAAATGAAAAAATTAAAAAAAATATTCTAAAAAAAATTGATAATATCATTCCAAAAAATATTATAATTGCATCCAGTTCCTCTGGATTACTGCCATCAAAAATTCAATCTACATGTAAATTTCCAGAAAGGGTATTAATTGGACATCCATTTAATCCAGTATACTTGCTACCACTTGTTGAGATTGTAGCTGGTAAAAAGACTAGTCATACAAATGTAAAGAAATTAAAAAAAATATATGAATATATTGGAATGCGGCCCCTTGTTGTTCGAAAAGAGATAGAAGGATACATTTCAGATAGACTTCAAGAAGCTTTATGGCGTGAGGCCTTGCATATAATAAATGATGGCGTAGCATCAACTGAAGAAGTTGATGACGCTATTGTGTACGGGCCTGGATTAAGATGGGCTTTTATGGGAGTATGTTTAACATTTCATTTAGCTGGTGGAGAAACGGGAATGAAACATATGCTAGAGCAGTTTGGTCCTGCTCTAAAGCTGCCTTGGACTAAATTGAAAGCACCTGAATTATCAAGTAAACTAAAAAAATCAATGATTTCTGGCACGAAAAAACAGGCTGGGAAATTTAGTATCAAAGAGCTTGAGAAGCAAAGAGATTTATTTTTGATTGAAATTATGAAAACTTTAAATAAAAATCAAAAGAATAAGTTTCCAAATTGGGACAAAAAATATAACAAATTTAAATAAGCAATGAGTCAAAATCCATCTATATTATCATTGAAACGTAATGGAAAATCAATACTAGTTGATTGGAGCGATGGTGAACAAAGTAAATTTAATTTTTTATGGCTGAGAGATAATTGTCCATCAGAAGTTCATCCAACCGCAAGAGAGAGAACTTTCAACCTTTTAACGGTTACAGATGATATTCACCCAAAGTCTTATAAAATAAATGATAAAGGGGCGCTTGAGATTGAATGGAGTGAAGGTGATCATACAAGCTACTATGATAGCGATTGGCTAAGACATAATTGCTACACACTCAAAAGTAAAAAAACATATATTTCGCCTTATTTTCTATGGGATCATAGTATAGAAACTAATTTTGAGGACATTCAAATAGATTATAAAGAAATTATTAGTGGAGATGATGGAATTAAAAAGTGGCTTGAGCAGCTTCACTACAAAGGTATTTCTATTGTTAAGAATGCACCTACGGATAAGGAATCTGGTTTTGATGTAATTGCTAATATTAGTCACCATAGAGAAACATTTTTTAAAACACCTTTTGAAGTTATTGATATTCCTAATCCTAACAATTCTGCTTACACCGCAGCTGCATTAAGGAACCATTTAGATCTTCCATACTATGAAATAGCACCAGGATATCAATTCTTGCATTGCTTGATCAATAATGCTTCTGGAGGCGAATCGGTTGCGGTAGATGGGTTCAAAGTTGCTAGTTACATGAAAGAAAATTATACAGAATATTTTGAAACTCTCTTAGAGACGCCTGTAAAATTTGTAAATAGAGATTATACTTCAAATGCTATAAGGGTAATGCATAAACCTCTATTTTCTTTAGATCATAATAATGATTTTAACGATATAAGGTTTAGTGTTGCTTATATGGGAGTTATGGACTGTAACCCCAACCAAATGGATAAGTTTTACGAAGCTTACCGAAAACTAATCGCTTTACTTCACGATCCTATATTTGAAATAAATTTCAGACTTAAAGCTGGGGATATATTCAGCTTTAATAATAGACGAGTACTTCACGGTCGAAAAGAATACGATGCCAATTCTGGTGAGAGACACTTACAGGGATATTATATCGATAGAGATGAAATAATAGGAAGACTAAATTATTTGAATAATTTAAATCCTTAATTTTTAAGAATATCGGCAACATTATTTCTTGAGATTAGGCCTACGAATTTATTCTTATCATCAAATACATTTAATTCATGCTCGCTTTCAAGTATTTTTGGCAAACAGCTTTCTATATTGTCATCTAGTTTTACAAAAGCATCAGAATTATTCTGTACTCCTGAAAAATTCATAATTGATTTTATTTTTAAAACTTTAGCTCTATTAACGTCTTTTACAAAGTTTTTGACGTACTCATCAGCTGGACTCATTAATATTTCCTCAGCAGTGCCATCTTGAACAAGTTTACCGCCGTTAAGTATTGAAATACGATCACCTAATTTTAATGCCTCATCAAGATCATGGGTTATAAACATAATAGTTTTTTTTAAATTTTTTTGTAACTCTAATAGCTGGTCTTGCATATCAGTTCTGATTAGTGGATCAAGAGCACTAAAAGCCTCATCCATCAGCAGAATATCTGGATCAGTTGCAAGAGCTCTTGCTAAGCCGACCCTTTGTTGCATTCCTCCTGATAACTGATTAGGAAACTTATATTCAAAACCATTTAAGCCCACTTTATCAATCCAGAACTTTGCTTTGTGATTTGACTCTGCTTTTTCTATATTTTTTATACTGAGACCAAATTTAACATTATCAATAATATTCTGATGAGGAAAAAGAGCAAACCTCTGAAAGACCATACCAGTTCGATTTCTTCTGAATTCAAGTAATTCAGAGTTATTCAGTTTTGTAATATCTTGTTCATCAATTAATACACTTCCCTCTGTTGGTTCAATCAATCTGTTTATATGTCTAATTAATGTTGACTTGCCTGACCCAGATAAACCCATGACTACCTGTATAGATTGTTCAGCAACATTCAAATTGATGTCATCTAAACCTAATACATGATTATATTTAGTAAGTAGTTCATCTTTTGACATACCATTACTTACTTTTGGAATATATTTTTTAGAGTTATTCCCAAAAATTTTATAAAGGTTAGATATTTTGATCTTCGTCTTATTCACGAGAACCTGACCTATGTTGTTGTAATCTTTTTCCAAAAGATTGAGAAACTCGATCAAATATTATTGCTAATGCGACAATAGCAAGTCCATTAAGCAATCCCATAGTAAAATACTGGTTGGTAATTGCCTTTAATACTGGCTGACCAAGACCCTTAACTCCAATCATCGAAGCTATAACAACCATTGCTAGTGCCATCATTATAGTTTGGTTAATTCCTGCAAATATAGTAGGTAAAGCAAGTGGCAATTGAACTCTAAATAACTTTTGCCTCTTATTTGCGCCAAAAGCATCTGCCGCTTCAAGAACTTCCTTATCAACTTCTCTAATTCCTAAGTCAGTTAGTCTAATAATTGGGGGGATGGCATAAATAATAACTGCGAGTAAACCTGGGATTTTTCCAATTCCTAAAAGCATTACGACTGGAATCAAATACACAAATGAAGGCATAGTTTGCATCACATCAAGAATAGGGGTAATGGCGGCTCGAGCTCGGTCAGAGTTTGACATTGCAATGCCAATTGGTATTCCAAGACCTATAGACATGAAAGTACATACGCCAATGATACTGACAGTTGACATTGTATCTTCCCACATACCAAAGTAGCCTATAAGAAGTAGTGCAAATAATGATCCAATTGTTAGATAGATACTTCTGCTGCCCAAATAAACTAGTATAAGTATTACTAAAATTACTAATGGCCAAGGTGAGTTTTGTAATAGTTTTTCAAACCAAACTAAAAAATATAATACAGGATCAAATACAGCTTCAATTGCATCGCCATATTCTCTTGAGAAGTTCCTATAAGCCCCATCTATGGACTTTTTAAATATCCGAAGACTTTCCTTACTCATTTCAGGAAAAGTGATAAATAATTCTGATAAATTCATTGAATGTAATGCGGGCTAATTATTAGCCCGCAATATTATTTTTTTATAAAGCTGCTTCTACTTTTGAACGTGCACTACTGTCTACCCAGTCATGCCATTCAGTGTAATTTTCTAAGAAGTAAATTGCAGTGTCTTCACCAGTTGCCTGATTATCATCTTTCCAAGCAAGCAAGGCATTTACAGTTGAGTTAGGAAGTGCTCGTTTTGAGATATATTCCATACCCGTTGCTGACTCATTTTTGAAGTTGTCAGTCACAACTGTATATACTTCAGATACAACCCATGCGTTAGGTTTTGGATTTGCACATCCGTCTTGAGAAGTACAATTGTCCCACTCTTCTTTACTGTGTTCTACTCCAAAGCTAAGTTTTTTCATTGGGTATTTTCCCAATACAGCTGTTGGTGCCCAGTAATATCCAAGCCATCCCTCGCCTTTGTTATAAGCTTCAGCAATTGCTCCAGCAAGAGCGCCACCAGAACCGGGATCTACAAGCCTAAAACCTTTGGCTTCCATTCCATATGCATTAAACAAATTACCAGTACTTATTTGACAATTCCAACCTGAGGGACAAGTATAAATTGCACCATTTCCTCCTTCAGGATGAGGAAATAATTCAGGACGTTCTAGTACATCATATACAGTTTGAATGTTGGGGTTAGCATCGGCCATATATTGCGGTATCCACCAGCCTTCTTCACCAGTGTCAGATAAAACTTCAGCTGCGTAATGTAATCTTCCTTCGCTCGTTGCTGCATCAAGTGCAACTCTAACAGCATTTATCCATAATTCAGGAGCTACATCTGGCTCACCTTTTTCCATCATAGATGTCGCGGTTGGCATTGTATCACCTGGAACAAGCTCTACATCACAACCATAACCATTTTCAAGAATCATCTTATCGACGTGCGCAAACATTTCAGCAGATGCCCAGTTCATTTCAGCAACTGTTATTGTACCGCATGCATTGGCTGTCGAACTAAGAGATCCGAAACTTACTGCAAAGACAGCAGCAAAAAAAATTCTCTTAAAAAAATTCATTATTTTCTCCAATTTGTTTTATTAGTAATCGATTGAAACATATAACTAGGTCTCTATCTAGGTAAAAAAAGTATAATTTTTTTTAAATATTCAAAAACGCTAAACTACTGATTTATATAATTTATTTCCAGCATAAATTTCAATCAATGGAGCGCTCATAACAAATACCGCGCCAATAAATTCTCTCATCGTAATAATTTCGTTGGCTAAAAGATATGCAGATATAATGCCAATAACAACTTCGAACATAAGTAAAATTCCAGCTCTACCTGGATCTACTTGATCTTGGCCGAAAGTGATAAGCCAGTATCCAGGCAGCAACCAAATGAAAGCAAAAATGAGAATGATTATGTAAGTATTATATATTATTTCAGTATTGAAACCCGCAAGTACTTGTCCATTAGGTAAAAGTGTCGCAATAATAACAAATAAACCACCAATGAGAATAAAGATTGAAGTTCCAAAGTTAACGTCCAATTCCTTATTAATTCTTATGATAGTTGCACAAACTGACCACAAAAAACCTGAGGCGATGCCAAATATATCAGCAAGAGTGCTTGGCAAAATATTACCTTTATCTAACCCTGTTATAATAAAAAGACCCGTGAAACCTGCTGCTATGGAAAAAGCCCTATATATAGTTAAAGGAGTTCTTAAAAATACAATCTCAATAATTGTACTCCAAACAGCTGTAAGGTAAAAAAATATTAAAATCCTTGCAACGTTACCGCGTAACAGTCCCTCATTATATAGGCACATTGCCGCTGCACCAGCAGTCGCTGCAATTATTGTAAGAATTATATTTTTTTTAGTAAGTAAATGTAGGTTCCGCAGTGAAAAACTTAGAAGAAAAAAACCAGCAAGCATAAAGCTTAATGTTAGAGGAATTGCATTATTGCTTGCATACTCATTTAACAAACGAAGAGGATACCACCATGTTCCCCAAAGCAGGGTAGATAATACTATTGCCAAACTTGGATTTAAGTTTTTTAACATTATCTAATGTTGTACTATAAATATAATGTTTGATAAAATCATTTCATGAAATTAAATAACTTTGATTATATTATAATTGGAGCTGGTAGCGCTGGTTGTGTGCTAGCTAATCGCCTTTCATCAAATACCTCTATTAATATCCTACTTATAGAATCGGGACCTTCAGACAAGACTTGGAAAACTGCAATGCCTGCAGCACTGCTTTATACAATGCACGATCCAAAATATAACTATCTTTATGAATCAGAGCCAGAACCATTTATGCATAATAGGACTATGTTCTGCCCAAGAGGTAAGATGTTGGGAGGAAGTTCCTCGCACAATGGAATGGTTCATGTTAGAGGCAATGCAAAAGATTTTGATAACTGGGGCCAATTAGGTTTAACAGATTGGACTTACGATAAAGTTTTACCCTATTTTAAAAAATCTGAGTCAGTTGAGGGCTTGGACTCAAATTTTCGGGGAGACTCAGGACCTTTGAAACTGTCAAGATCCACAAATGGTAATATTCTTAGTCAAGTTTATTTAAATGCCGCGCAACAAGCTGGGTATCAAATAAATAATGATATGAATGGCAAAAAACAAGAAGGTTTTGGTTTAATGGATACAACCATTTTTAATGGAAAGAGACAAAGTACGAGCGTTACGTATCTTCATCCAATAAAACACAGATCTAACTTGGAAATATTAACGAACGTAACTGTAAATAAGATACTATTTGAAAATAAAAAAGCTGTTGGAGTTGAATGCAAAGCGAATGGTAAAAATAAAAAGTATTTTTCAACTAGAGAGGTCCTTCTTTCCGCTGGGGCTATAAATTCGCCTCATTTACTCATGCTTTCTGGAATTGGTCCAGAAAATGAATTATCAAAACATAGTATTGAGCCAGTAGAGTGTTTGGAGGGAGTTGGTAAAAACTTACAAGATCATCTTGAAACCTATGTTCAATATAAATGTAAAAAACCTGTAACACTGCACAGTGCTCAGAATCCATTAAAAATGGCATTGATAGGTGCCGAGTGGTTTTTGTTTAAAACAGGTGTTGCTGCACACTCTAATCTAGAAACAGGTGGCTTTGTGAGTAGCAATGAAATGTCTGATTATCCAAATATACAATTCCATTTTTTTCCATCTTTAGTTTTAGATCATGGTAGAAAGAGTTCTACCTGCCATGCTTTTCAAGCCCATGTTGGACCGATGCGACCTACTAGCAGAGGATCAGTAAAATTAAAATCAAATAATCCAAATGATGCACCTTCAATCCAGTTCAATTATATGCAAACCGAACATGATCTTAGAGAAATGCGGGAAGGAATAAAAATTGCAAGGGAAATATTTAATCAAAAAGAATTCGATGAATATAGAGGGGATGAAATCTCACCAGGAAGCAATATAAATAATGATGAAGATCTTAATAATTTTATAAGAGATAAAGGAGATACTGCATACCACCCATCATGTACGTGTAAAATGGGAAAAGATGATCTATCAGTGGTAGACGAGGAACTCAAAGTATATGGAATAGATAGTTTAAGGGTCGTAGATGCATCAATTATGCCTAATATCATTACTGGTAATTTAAACGCATCAACAGTAATGATTGCTGAAAAAGCGTCTGATATAATTGTAAATAATTAATTAATTTCAGTGATAATCTGGTTTTTCTTAGAGTCGTAAATATATACTGGACCATCAAAACATTTGAGCAATATTTTTTGATCTTCAAGTTTAATGACATCTTCAATGCCTGAAGTTCCACATGTGCTATGAAATTCAGTCTCATTGGTGTTTTCGAAAAAATCAACATTTTTGGATCTTTCGATTACAGTTGTGATAACAACAGTTGTACCAACAATAATTAAAAATCCTAAAAAGATAACTATGAATAGTAAAATTCTCTGGTTCATTTAAAATATTATTAATGATCTATGAATATAAAGTCAATGATATCAAGTATAGCGGGCTAAGACTTGATAAATATATTTCATTAGAACTCACTCATCTTAGTCGATCAAAAATTAAGCTTTTAATTAATAATAAAATGGTACTTGTGAATGGTAAAAGGCAAGATCCAGATTATAAAATTTCTTTTAAGGATAAAATTAAAGTTACAGAAGAAATTAAAAATGAGACTTCTTTAAAAAGTGAAAAAATAGATCTTAATATTATTTTTGAAGATGAAGATTTAATTGTAATTGATAAACCTGCTGGAATTGTAATGCACCCAGGTGCTGGCAATAAATCGGGTACAATTGTAAATGCTTTAATTAATCATTGTGGTAACAGTTTAAAATTTGTAGGAGACTCGCAAAGACCTGGGATAGTTCATCGAATAGATAAAGATACAAGCGGATTAGTTGTTGTGGCAAAAAATGATTTCAGTCATCAACACCTTTCACTTCAATTTGCTGATCATTCTATTAGAAGGGAATACTTTGCTGTCTGTTGGGGAATAATAAAACCGACAAATGGAAAAATATCATCTTTTATTTCAAGAAGTAATAAGAATAGAACAAAAATGATGAGCTCTAAGATAAAAGGTAAAGAAGCAATTACTAATTATAAAACAATTGAAAACATAAAAACCAGTAAAGGAAATATAATTGCAAGCGTAATTGAATGTAAGCTTCATACAGGTAGAACTCATCAAATTAGAGTGCATATGACTGATAAGGGACATCCTCTTATAGGGGATAAGACGTATGGGAGATCGCCTCAAGGAAAACTAAAACAACTATCTAGTAGAGCAATTTCTGCAATTAATGGACTACCAGGACAAGCTCTTCATGCAAAAAGTCTTGGTTTCATTCACCCAAAAACAGAAAAAGTTCAAATATTTCAGTCTGTTATCCCAGATTACTTGAGCAATCTAATAAATTCTATTAAAAGCTGAGCATTGAAAATAAGCATATAACAACCATATTTAATGTATGACCAATAATAACAAGTTACCTGTATTGTCCAATGAAGGCAGTTTAACGCACTACCTTCAGCAAATTAAAAAGTTCCCAATGTTAACTGAGAAGCAAGAAGTTAGCCTTGCCAAGAAATGGAGAGACAAAGGAGATACGAGTGCAGCACATGAATTAGTTACTAGTCATCTGAGACTGGTCGCAAAAATAGCAATGGGATACAGAGGATATGGCCTTCCAGTTACAGAATTAATTTCTGAGGGCAACATTGGCTTAATGCAGGCCGTAAAGAAGTATGACCCTGACAAAGGTTTTCGTTTGGCAACATATGCGATGTGGTGGATTAGAGCAGCTATACAAGAATATGTTTTAAAGTCATGGAGTTTAGTTAAAATCGGTACAACTGCAGCACAAAAAAAGTTATTTTTCAATCTTAAGAAATTAAAAGGCAAACTCAGTGATTATAACGAAGGCTCATTAAAACCTCATCAGGTAAGTGAAATTGCTAGTCAATTGAATGTTTCAGAAAAAGAAGTCTCTGAAATGGAAGGAAGAATGTCAGGAAATGATTACTCACTTAATGCAGTTGTCAGTGCTGATGGTGAAGAAGAGTGGCAGGAATGGCTCGTAGACGAAGATGCAGACCATGAAGTTAAAATTGCTGAAAAAGAAGAAGTTACTAAACGAAAAGCACTCTTGTCTAAAGCTATTGATGTATTGAATGAAAGAGAAAAATATATAATTCAAGGGAGAAAGTTATCAGAAGATCCTAAAACTCTTGAGGAACTTAGCAAAGAATACAATATCAGCAGAGAACGCATTAGGCAGATTGAAGAAAGAGCATTTCAAAAATTACAATCTGAAATGTTGAAACTAGCTAGAGATACGAAGTTAATCCAAGCCTAATCAAATAATTTATTTATCAAGATTGTATCTTCGCGACGAGGACTTGTTGAAATCAGGTCAATTTTCGTATGTGTGAGCTCGGTAATACGCTCAATATATTTTTTAGCATTAACAGGAAGATCGTCATAATTATTAATACCCGTCGTCGTACTTAGCCAGCCTTTAAAATTTTCATAAATTGGCTCCAATTCCTCTTGGTCTTGTTCTGAACTTGGATAAAAATCAATTTCTTCACCTTTTAATTTATAGCCAATACACATCTTTATTTGCTCAAAATGATCTAAAACATCAATTTTTGTAAGGGCAATACCTGTTGCGCCTGATTGAGTCAGTGCCTGACGAACCAACACAGCATCAAACCAACCACATCTTCTCTTTCTGTTTGTAACAGTTCCAAATTCATGTCCAACTTCACCCAGTTTATTGCCAACTTCATTATCTTGTTCAGTTGGAAAAGGCCCATTTCCTACCCTTGTAGTGTAAGCTTTAGTTATTGCTAATACATGATTAACTACTTTTGGGCTCAAGCCACTGCCAATCGAAGCATAACTTGCATGAACATTAGATGATGTCACAAATGGATATGTTCCATGATCAATATCTAACAGAAATCCCTGGGCTCCTTCGAATAGTATCTTTTCATTATTGTCTTTAATGGTGCCAAGAATTTCATTTATTGTTTTTGCAAAAGGTCTAGCAAACTGTCCTAATTCATAAATCTCATCAAGTATATCGACAGCTTTGTACTCCTTGTTGCCTAATCCTCTCATTATTGCATTATGATGATTCAATAATACATCAATTTTGGTTATTAATTTTTCCTTATCAAATAAATCGCACAATCTAATTGCTCTTCTTCCAACTTTGTCTTCATAAGCTGGCCCTATTCCTCTTTTAGTTGTTCCTATTTTTATAAGATTATTGTTTTCTCTTATGGCGTCTAGTTTTTGATGGATAGGCAATATAATTGTAGCCCTATCAGAAATAAATAAATTATGTGGAGAGATTTTTACGCCTCTATCAACTAAACTTGTTATTTCTTTTTTGAGAGCAGATAAATCAAGAACAACCCCATTGCCAATAATTGAAATTTTGTCTTCACGCAAAATGCCTGAAGGTAATATATTTAACTTGTATGTCTCATTATTAATTACAAGGGTATGACCAGCATTATGACCACCCTGAAATCGTATTACAAGGTCAGCTTGGCTTGAAAGCCAATCCACAATCTTTCCCTTTCCCTCATCGCCCCATTGGGATCCAACAACTACAACACCTGTCATTTTTTATCCTAGATATTAAGAAAAATATTTAGTAACGTTTTTTGTTAATTCATCAATTTTGTTCTGACTTTTACACTCTATCATAACTCTCAAAAGTGGTTCAGTACCAGACATTCTAACAACGATTCTACCTTCACCTGCAACTTCTTCCTCACACTTTTTAATAAAATTCTTAGTCTCATCATTTTCCAAAATATTCTTGGTTTTAACTTCAAAATTAATAAGGTTTTGAGGATGCGGAGTAAATAAGTTAAAAATTTCACTAGTCTGTTTTTTGTTTTGCATGATGATTGCAAGTACTTGTAGGGCAACAATAATACCATCACCAGAGGATGTGTAATCCCTCATGATGATATGACCTGATTGCTCTCCACCTAAATTTAGATTTTCATGGATCATTTTTTCTTTGACATATCTATCGCCAACATTTGCTCTAACTAATTCAATATTATTCTCATTGAGTAGATTTTCTAATCCTATATTGGCCATTGAAGTCCCCACAACTTTATTTTTTTGAAGTAAGTTTTTTTTGCTCATATGTAATGCTAATAACGCAAGGATCTGATCGCCATTAATGACATTTCCTTTTTCATCGACTATTGCTAGCCGGTCCCCATCTCCATCTAATGCAATGCCTATATCAGCTTTTTTCTCTATTACAGTTTTTGCTAATAAATCAGTATTAGTGGAGCCGCATTTATCATTAATATTTATTCCATTTGGGTGAGTTCCAATTTGAGTTACCTCTGCTCCTAACTCCCATAAGATAAGAGGAGCTGATATATATGAAGCACCATGAGCGCAATCAACAACTATTTTTAGTCCATCAAGGCGTTGGGTCTTTGGAAATGTGTTTTTCAAATATTCTATGTACCTTCCATTTGCATCTTCTAATCTTTGAGCTCTTCCTATGTTTTCAGGCTTGACTAGAGACTCTTCAAGTTTACTTTCCATCAGATTTTCTATCTCTAGTTCTGTCTCATCAGAGAGCTTATTACCAAGTCTATCAAATATCTTTAAGCCATTATCTTGATATTGATTATGAGAGGCTGTAATCATAATTCCAAGGTCAGCTCGCATTGACCTTGTTAGCATTGAGACTGCAGGAGTAGGAATCGGGCCAAATAAAAAAACATCCATCCCCATTGAAAGTAAGCCAGATGTTAAAGCCTGTTCGATCATGTAACCAGAAAGCCTAGTATCTTTTCCAATAACAACCTTATGCCTGTGATCTCCTTTGGTAAAATATTTTCCAAGTGCCATCCCTAGATTAATTAGGGTAGGTCCATTTAATTTATCGCTGTTTGAGCTTGCTCGAATACCATCTGTTCCAAAATATTTTTTTTTCATATTAATTTCGAATAGACTTTTATTGCTTGGTTTGTCTCATATACATCATGCACTCTAAATATTTGAATACCTTGAGACAGACCGTATAAAACTGATGCTATCGATCCCCCTTTACGATCATCGTATAATTCATTTTTTTGTATCTTTCCAATAAAACTTTTTCGAGAACTGCCTAACATTACAGGTAGACCGAGCGAGTGAAGTAAACTAATCTTTTTTATAAGTGTCAAATTTTGTTTCAAAGTCTTACCAAAGCCAATGCCAGGATCGATTATAATTTTATTTTCAGATATGCCTTTTGATTTACATTTTTTTATTTGTTTTTCTAAAAAATCATAAACATCAAGCAAAACATCTTTATAATTAATTGATTTTTGCATCTTCGCAGGATTAGAGATTGAATGCATTATAATAAAAGGAATTTTAGATTTATTTAAGAAACTAATAGCTTTACTATCATACCTTAATCCCGAGACATCATTAATAAAATCGATATTATATTTCATTACAGCTTTCATTACTGTAGATTTTCTTGTATCAACTGATACTAAAGTATTTTTTGTACTGCTTTTAATTTGATCAATAACTGGCATTAATCTTTGAAGTTCTTTTTTAGCTGGAACTGTCTTTGAACCTGGTCGTGTAGACTCACCTCCAATATCAACTATTGCAGCGCCCTCTTTCTTTAACTTTTTATATTGTGCAAATGCATCATCAACTGATAAAAATTCTCCTCCATCAGAAAAGCTATCTGGAGTGACGTTTAGTATTCCCATTATTAAAGGTTTATTAAAATTTAAATTTTTGATTTTCTTTCTAGTTTTTGTTATTTTTTTTAGTTGAATATTGATGATCTTACTAATGTCTCTTGACAGTCCATTGATCTCTTTTAAATGAAGATATTTTGAGGAAATATTTGTACCATCTCTTTTTATTAATTCAATTCTATCAAAATAAAGTTTAGAAGAGCCAAGATTTAGAGAGTCTTTATTTTTACTATTATTTAATATAGGTCTGACGTAATACTTAACAAGTTTACGCGTACCAGTCATATTTAATTGATTTTAACTAGTCTGCGGTTTGGGCTTGAAACTAGGAACAACTGTTGATGGTTTTCCACTTTTAGGTACGGATGGACCAGCATTGCTAATTTCTTCTTCTGGGTTTGGTCTGTCAATTTTTCCATCCTTAAGTAGCGATAATATTTCGTCTCCATTCAAAGTTTCGTATTCAATTAAGCCTTTTGCAAGAGCATGAAGATCGCTAATTTTATCAGTAAGGATCTTCCTTGCAAGATCATAGCACGTATCAACAATTATTCTAATCTCAGAGTCAATCAATCTCGCTGTATCTTCTGACACATTTTGATGTTTTTGAACTGATCTACCTAAGAAAACTTCTTCCTCGTTTTCACTATACTGAAGTGGTCCCAGTTTTTCACTCATTCCGTATTTGGTGACCATATTTCTTGCCATCTTGGTTGCCATTTCTATATCAGAGGATGCGCCTGATGTTACTTTGTCGTCACCAAAAATTATTTCTTCTGCAACTCTTCCTCCCATGGCAACAGTGATATCAGCAAGCATTTTTTCTCTCGCCATTGACAACTGATCTCGCTCAGGCAATCTCATAACCATTCCTAGGGCTCTACCACGTGGTATGATTGTAGCCTTATGAATTGGATCTGATGCAGGTTGGTTTAAAGCAACAATAGCGTGACCACCTTCGTGATAAGCTGTTAATTCTTTTTCTTCTTGACTCATTACAAGAGATCTTCTCTCTGATCCCATCATGACTTTATCTTTTGCTTCTTCGAAATCTACCATCGTCACAATTTTTTTATTTTTTCTAGCAGCAAGTAATGCAGATTCATTGACAATATTAGCTAAATCAGCTCCCGAGAAACCAGGAGTTCCCCTTGCGATTGTTCTAATATCTACATCAGGCGCAACTGATATTTTTTTAATATGAACTCTTAGAATTGCTTCTCTACCCATAATATCTGGATTTGGAACTACCACTTGTCTATCAAACCTGCCAGGTCTTAATAAGGCTGGGTCTAATACATCTGGTCTGTTTGTTGCAGCGACCAATATAATGCCTTCTTGAGTATCAAAACCATCCATTTCTACAAGAATTTGATTTAACGTTTGCTCTCTTTCATCATTGCCACCACCAAGACCTGCACCACGACTTCTTCCAACAGCATCAATCTCATCAATAAATATTATACATGGAGAATTTCTTCTTCCTTGCTCAAACATGTCTCTAACTCTTGAAGCGCCCACGCCAACAAACATTTCTACAAAGTCAGAACCCGAAATTGTAAAAAATGGAACACCAGCTTCACCCGCAACAGCTCTTGCTAAAAGCGTTTTACCTGTTCCAGGAGGGCCTATTAACAATGCTCCTTTTGGAATTCTTCCGCCAAGCTTTTGAAATTTTCTTGGATCCTTTAAAAAGTCTACAATCTCTACGAGTTCTTCCTTAGCTTCATCTATTCCTGCTACATCATTAAAAGTTACTTTATTTTTGTTTTCAGTTAAAAGTTTTGCTTTCGATCTACCAAAACCCATTGCTCCACCTCTACCACCTTGCATTTGTCTCATGAAGAAAATCCATACACCTATAAGCAATAGCATAGGAAACCATGAAATAAGTACTCCCAGAAGTGAAGGATAGCCATCGTCAAGAGGAGCAGCAGAGATATTCACACCTCTTTCATTTAACCTGTCTACAAGAGTAGGGTCGTTTGCAGCATAGGTCTTAAAAGAACGGCCGTCATCTAATGCACCATTAATATTGCTACCTCTTATAACTACATCTTTGACTGACCCAGCTTCTACTTCATCAAGAAATTGAGAATATGTAAGATCAATGACATTTCTCTCCCCGCTGGTGTTGCTGAAAAGATTAAATAGACCAAAAACGATAAGGGCAATAAATACCCATAGTGTAATATTTCTGAAATTCATTTTTATTTTCCATTATATTAAATAATTACTATTTTGCTTCATGCAAGAAAAGAAAGGTATAAATTTTAACAATATATATCAATTGCTTAACACTAATAATGCTCGATTAATTTTGGCCAATTCTTATTTTTAAAAATTACTTTCAAATTCTGTCCAAAAAGTGGGCTACTTTTTTTTTCTTTTGAGATTAAGATTTCGTCATTTTTAGCAGTAAATATACATCCATTTAAAGTATGACTTTTAAAATTTCTGGTGTTAATTTTATCAATAAGGCTTTTTAGAGACCTGGATCTGGGCACTTTATCCTTATTGCCTACAAGACGACAAAGTTTATTGATAATACGATATTGTATTTCAACTGGCGCTTTTTTAAATTTTTTATTATTAAACTTTAAAGTGTTATTTCTACTCAGTGAAATACATTTTTTTAAATAATTATTAACTGACACAGTAATTGCTTCATCTGCTTTTTTTAAATTTTGTATAACTTCTAAAATTCTTTTTTTATCCAACCCCTCATTAATTAAATTTTCAGCAATCGCTCTTATACGAGACCTATCGTACTTCATATCTTGATTTGTGTTATCATAAATATAAGGTTGCTTCATTTTTGCTAAATATTTAATCAAACATTTCTTTGAATATTTTAATAAAGGTCTAACAATGCTTATCTCTCCTCCTTTATACTTAGATACTGGCTTTAAAGATGATAAGCCCTTTATTCCGCTTCCTCTTACCAACCTCATTAAAAATGTTTCAATCTCATCGTCTAAATGATGAGCAGTCAATAAATATTTAAACTTATTTGTTTTACAAACATCTGTTAATAGTTCATACCGATGTTTCCTGGCTGTTGAAAGTGTATTAGAGCTACTTATTTTTTTAATAACTTTTTTTGAAACAAAGCTTACTTTTTCTTTTTTCATAAGCTTCTTTATCCATTCAATTTCTTTAGGCGAGTCTTCACGCAACCTATGGTCTATTGAAATAGCTATAAGCTTTAAATTATTTTTTTTTACAAAATTTTTAGCCAGGTATAAAAGTGCTAAGCTATCTGGACCACCTGAAAGAGCAACGGCAAAGTTTGTATTTATACCAACAAGCTTGAGTTCTTTTTCAAAATCTTCATCTGTGATCTTATCTATATTTTGATAATTAATTGGCTTAACTAATTTCACAGCCATTTCTTTTTATTTCTAAGTTGCTTCTATCAATAATTGAAGGATTAGCTTCAGGGTATGACTCTTGCAGTTGCATAAATGTTATACATCCCTGTTCTTTCTGTTGCATGTTTATTAATGAAATTCCTAATTTCAATAGAGCATCTGGTGCCTTGTTTGCACTTGGAAAAGTTTGATAGAGACTTAAATAATTCTTAGCAGCATCCTTATAGTTTTCTCTGACATAATAAGTCTCAGCTAGCCAAAAATGTGAATTGCTTAAATAATTTTTATCATCTCCAATGGTAATAAATTCTGTAAACGCTTTTTCTGCTGTTTCATAGTCACCTTGCTTAAGTAAATTAATAGCATATTCATACTGACTTTTTTCATCACTCTCCGGCAGTATTGATAAAAGCGTTGGTTGCTCCCCAAGGGACACAATATTATCTTGCGATATTGTATTAATAATTTGTTGTTCCTCACCTTCATTATTAATTTTTACTTCAAAAGGTGACTTTTCTTCTTTAGGTAAGCTTAACATATTTATAGTTCCAAGTGATTTTGGTTCTAAATCTAATTTATCTTCATTTGCTATAAACATTTCACTTTGCATTACACTCAAAGTATTAGGTTGGGCATTATTTTGAACTTTTTCTATATTCTCAGCTTTAGTGTTTAAATCTGTAAATCTATACTCTGCATCTTCTTTAAATGTGTTAAAATTGTTAACAGTAGATTGCATTGTAAAAATCATTTCTTCAATTTGGGCTGTTAGAGATTGAATTTCATTTTGAAGTTCTGCTATTTGAATAGATTGTTTTGCAATAATTGATTGATAATCATCGAGGCTTAGATTATTTGCTTGGCCAGAAGTTGTATTGTTAAAAGTAGCTTTTTCAAGAACCTTGATTCTACTTTCGATTGTTTCTAACTTTTGAAAAAGTTGATCTAATGGGATGTCTTCTGCATAGAGATATGAATTAAATGTTATAAGCGCTATCAAAGTAACACAAGTATATAGACAAATCTTATTGATCATAAAAATAAATATTTTTTATAAGCCTAGACTTATCTTTTGTCTAAATAAAGGCGTGAATAATTAAATATCTATTTAATTTGTTCTTACAGTTACCGATCTTCTGTTTTGTGCCCAGGCCTTTTTGTTTGAGCCGCTATTCACGGGTCTTTCCTTACCAAAGCTGATAGTGGTAACCCTGCTAGAACTAATCCCTTGTGTCATTAAATAATCTTTAGCAGCGTTAGCTCTGCGATCTCCGAGTGCTAAGTTATATTCTCTAGTTCCTCTTTCATCAGCATGACCTTCAATCGCTATTGTAGCTGATCCATTAGCTTTTAACCATTTCGCCTGTTTTTCTAATGTATTTTGCGCAGCTTTAGTAAGTGAGTAGCTGTCGTATGCAAAAAATATTCTATCAGGAACATCGACCGCTAACATTTCAACAGTATCTGATCCAACATAAACACCATCTACAATTTCTACAGCTGCGGTTGATGTTGATGTAGTTGAAGTTGCGGATTCTTTCGGCACAGTTTCACAAGCTGCCAAAAACAAAGCACATAATATAATTACCAAATATCTGGTATAATTCTGAAAGGTTGAAACCATTTTAATAAACTCCCGTAATATTTTCAAAGCCGTTAGTACTCTATTAACTTAACTTGCACAAGTCTAGGATAAAGTTATTACATATTCCTTAAAATATCTCTAATTTCCAGGCAAAATTGATCTTATTGTATTAATTTTGACCAAGATGGGTCAGATGCGTCAACCGGTGTAATAATTTTTCTCTCGTTAAACCCAGTCAGATCAATAGACCAAATGGATGAAGAGTGGCCGTCCCCTGCATCATTTGCTTTTGTTTCACGATAAAATATTAATACCCTTCCATTAGATGACCATGATGGCGCTTCTTGATACCAGTTTTCAGTTAGCAATCTTTCACCACTTCCATCAGTTCTCATAACTCCAATAAAATATTGACCCTGATAAAACTTAGTAAAAGCAATAAGATCGCCTCTTGGGGACCAAACAGGAGTTGCGTAGTTCCCTCCTTGTTTCGAAATTCTTTTTTGATTTCTTCCATTGCTGTCCATTACATAAATTTGTTGGGAACCACCTCTATCCGAATTAAATGTAATTCTTTTACCGTCAGGTGAATAACTTGGGGATGTATCGATTGCTGGACTATCAGTTAGTCTTTCAACAACGCGAGTTGTTAAATCCATGACATACAAGTCAGAGTTACCCTCTCTTGCTAAGCTCATAATAATTTTTTCTCCATCTGGAGAAAATCGAGGTGCAAAAGTCATACCCGGAAAATCGCCAACAACTTCTTGTATTCCTGTTTGTATATTTAATAAGTAAACTCTAGGCAGATTTTTAAAATATGAGAGATATGTAATCTCTTGTCTTACAGGATTAAACCTAGGAGTTAATACTAATTCTTTTCCACTCGTTAAAAATTTATGGTTAGCGCCATCTTGATCCATAATTGCCAGTTTTTTTATTCTTTTGTTTTTTGGACCTTCTTCAGCGACATAAACTATCCTTGTATCAAAATAACCTTCCTCACCTGTAAGTCTCTCATATATTTTATCTGCAATCATATGACTAATTCTTCTCCAATTATCAATTGTTGTAATAAGAACTAATCCCTCTATTTCTTTTTCTGCAAATGTATCCCATAAACGAAACTCTACTCTTAGCCTATCCTCTTCAATGGCAAGTTCACCTGTAAGCAACCCTTGAGCTTTTATTAATCTCCAATCCGCAAATCTTGGTTTTAAATGCATGGCACGATTATTTTGAATAAATGCCTTATTATCTACTGATGAGAACAATCCACTTCTTTCAAGGTCATCAGAAATTACTGTTCTAATATTTTCTGTTATTTTTTTATCTATAATTTCAGGGCTATTATCGTGAAAGAACTCACTTATAGCAAGAGGAAGAGGTTCTCGATTACCCTCGGTGATATCAATTTCAATTAACGCATATGAAATATTAGTAAATAATATTAAAGGAACTAAGTATAGTAATAATTTTCTCATAATTAACCTCTTAGTATCTCTCTTGGATCAAAATTCAACTGTAAATTTTTCCAATTATCATAGCGCTCGGCTTCTGGCGCTTTAATTGGATCACATCGTCTGACTGCCCTAAGAGCACTCTCTGCGAGTGTTCTAAAATATTTTTCACCCGGCTTATTCATCCGTTCGTGTTGAACAACTTCTGGTGGCTTTAAAAGTGATCCATCTGTATTTAAAAATATTTTAATTTTTACAATCATAGTTTCATCATATGGGATTCCAAGCGGTATGCTCCAACATTGCATAAATTGTGCTCTAATTGCATCTTCCTCACTTAGAGTTAGTCGTTTATCTAGACTCGGCGTTGAATCAAGAGCTTCATAATCCTTTTCAACAATATCTTCTGGATTTGCTTGCTTTGTGTCTTTTTGCTTATCAATTAACTCAGCTAGCTTTAGAGGATCAAATTTATCTTTCTTTTTTATTTCTGGCTTCTTAACTGGCATATTTTGCATCATTTTTTCCTCAATCTTTATAGTTTCAAGTTTTTCTTCTGTAGATGGATCTTTCACTTTTTCATTTGATTTTTCTTCTTTTGGCTTTTGAATTGGTTGATTTAATTTTTGTTCCTCTTTTTTATTTTCTTTTTCCGGTTTTTCATCCTCTTTCTTTTTACTAATTTGAGGCACATTTGTTTTTTCTGCGATTTCTATCAGTTCAACTTGAATGATAGGTGGCATCTCAAGTTCGTTATTATTAAATAAGGGAAGTGAAACTATTGTAAAAAAAAGGATGAATGAGTGAAGTAATACTGATCCTACAACTGAAATTCTCATATTTGAGTCCCATTAATTAATCACTTACAGGTTTTGTAATTAAAGAAACTTTTGAAAAGCCTGATCCAGATAACTCCCCAAGTACTCTCATCACTTTTCCGTAATCAATTGCTTCATCTCCTCTGACATATATCTTTGTATCTAATCTATTATCAGTGATTGCCTTTATTTTAGGAATTAATTCACCCAGTGCTATTTCTGTTTCTTGAATATAGATTGTACCAGCCTCATTGATTGTTACTTCCATTGGCTCATCATCAGACTGAAGTGAGTCAGCATTACTCTCAGGAAGATCTACTTGCACACCTACTGTTAATAATGGAGCAGTAACCATAAAAATTATCAGCAGAACTAACATTACATCAACAAAAGGTGTAACATTTATATCGCTAAAAGGTTTTGAATGAGTGTTTCTGGTCACCTAAAAAATCTTGTGTCTATTTTGCATTAAGTCCTCTTGAAAAAATGACATTAAAATGCTCTTTAAATCTATACATTCTGGCGTTCTCATCATTCACCTGACTTGTGAAAATATTATAGGCAATTACAGCTGGTATTGCCGCTAAGAGTCCTAGAGCTGTTGCAAAAAGAGCTTCTGCTATTCCTGGCGCTACTACTGCTAAGGATGTATTTCTTGATATTGCAATTGACTGAAAAGAATTCATTATTCCCCAAACGGTACCAAAAAGGCCAATAAAAGGTGTGGTTGCGCCTATAGTTGCAAGATAGCTAAAGTGTAGTGAGAGTTTTTCATTTTGATAATCAATTGCAGCTTCCATTATTCTATTAATTCTATCAATAATGCTTTCAATATTTTTTTTGCCATCTTTATTAGACTTTTCAATTTCATCTACTGCCTCGAGAAAAACATACTTTATAGGACTCTCTGAAAGATGGTGTGTAGTAGATGCAATTTCTTTAATGGAACGTCCTGACCAAAATTCTTCCTCAAATTGTTTACTGATTTTTTTTAAAGATCTAAAAAGCCTTATTTTGTGAATAATAATTGTCCATGAAAATATTGATGCAGCGAATAATATTAAAATTACTAATTTCACTACTAAATCTGCTCTAAAGAAAAGAGACATTAAAGTGAACTCATCATTAATTTGACTTGTACTTATTAAAGCTTCATTTTCCATGGTATCAATTTAAAAGTAAAAATTGTCTTAAATAGGGCATCATGTATCAGTCTTCTTACTTTCAAGAAATATTTTATATAGTTCTATAAAGTCATTTAATCTTAAAACACACAATGAATTACCAGTTGTTTCCCTATTTCTTCTAGTAATTACCACGGGAAATGAGTCTGATTTAGACGTTTCAATATTTTCTTCGACTTGCTTAACAGACTCATGGATTTTAAATTTTTCAGTTCTCTTTGCCTCAACATAAATATAAGGAGTGTTTTTTAAATCGCTTCCTCCTGAAGATTTTATTGCTCCACCACCAGACAGCGGCATTCTTTGTACGAGATCATCTCCATCAAAAACTTTTTCGTTAAAATATTTAGCTAACTCTCTTTCATATCCATCACCTTTTCTTTTTGGAGAGCTACCTGGCATAAAAACGAATCAAATTTATCAATTCATTAAAGACTAATTAATATATTAAGATTTTAAAAGTTAATTAATCAAGCAATTCTGCTTAATTCTTCATCGTTAGCCTCAAAATTTGAAAATATATGCTGAACATCTTCGTCACTATCAAGCTCGTTTATAAGATTTATAAGTGATTTCAACCTATCACCTTCAACTTTAACTAATATATTTGGTCTCCACTGAAAACCAGATGAGACTGGCTCACCATATTTAGAAGCTAACAAGTCGTAAAACTTTGACAATGCATCAGGTAAGCATACCGTTTCATATTCATCCTCTTCTAAGAAACAATCTTCCGCGCCATTTTCAATTGAAAAGTTAAAAAACTCATCCTCAGTCGTAATATCCTTGTTGAATTTCAGAAAACCATAATGTTTAAATGCATGAGAAACCGAACCTGTTTCACCCAATGATCCGCCAAACTTTTGAAACGTTGATCTGACATTAGATGCTGTTCTGTTTCTATTATCAGTCAGTGCCTCAACAATTATAGATGTACCTGCTGGGCCAAATCCTTCATATCTCATCTGGTCATAATTAATAGTATCTTTCTCTAAAGACTTTTTTATAGCACGATCAATATTCTCTTTTGGAAAACTCGATGCCTTTGCAAGTTGAATGGCCGATCTCAATCTAGCATTTTGATTAGGATCTGGTGAACCTAACTTTGCTGCAACAGTTATTTCTTTGGATAACTTAGAAAATAGTCCTGCTCTTTTTTTGTCTTGCGCTCCTTTTCGGTATTGAATATTTTTAAACTTAGAGTGACCCGCCATTTAGTTTCCTATTTTTCCCCCAATACGAATTGATTGAATATTTTTAGCAAGTAAATTGTCATGCTGCGACTCTATGATTACTCCACATAATGTGCCTACCCCATCGGCAGGTGGTACTCTTTTTCTTTCAGTGTCTTGTGTTGCAAATTTTCTCACAAATTCTTGTTTTTTCGTTCCTATTACAGAGTCGTAATCACCACACATACCTGCATCTGTTTGATAAGCCGTCCCATGTTCCATAATAGTAGCATCAGCTGTTGGAACGTGAGTATGCGTCCCTACTACCGCGGTGACACGTCCATCAAGATGATGACCCATGGCCATCTTCTCACTCGATGCTTCAGCATGAAAATCTACAAATATGAATGATAAATCTTTTACATCAATTTTTTGCAATACCTCCTCGATTTTAAAAAAAGCATTGTCACAGGAGCGCATAAATAAGTTGCCCATTATATTAATAACTGCAATTTTTTCCTTATTGTCCAGCTCATAAATATTAAAGCCTAGCCCAGGAGATCCTTCCGCAAAATTATAAGGTTTTAATAGATTTCGATCCTTGTCGATGTAATTAGTGATTTCTTTTTGATCCCATAAATGATTTCCTGTGGTAATGACATTTACACCGTAAGAATACAATTCATTACATATACTTTCTGTAATACCGAAACCACCTGCAGCGTTTTCACCATTTGCTATTACGAAATCAATATTATTATCAATAATCGCTTGTGGCAGATGATCTCTTAAGGAATGCCTACCAGATCTACCCATTACATCCCCTAGGAATAAAATTTTCATATTACTTTATATAAATAACTTTCTGTTAAAATCCAATCAAGTTTTTGATCATGACCTTCAATTGGAATTTTATAAACATTTTGAAAAGAAAATCCTAATCCTACTTTAATAATTTCTTTTTCTTCTTGGAAAGAAAAATATTTATCATAAAAACCTCCACCATATCCTAGTCTAAAACCACTTTCATTAAATGCTAGTAAAGGCACTAAGACTAGTTTTGGAAAAATAATTTCATTAGTTATCTCAGGTTCTAAAATATTATATTTATTTTTAATTAATTTGGTTCCAGTACTATATTTAAAAAAATTAATTTCATTAGTTTGATAATCAATTTTAGGTAAGCAAATATTTAAATTTTTTTCAATCAAGTATTTATGTATAGCATTAGTACTTAATTCAGAATTATAATCGATATATGAACCTACATAATCACTATTCATATTATTTAATAATGGACGTAAATGAACGTGAGACATATTTTTTTCTTCATAATCTCTTGATAGGTGCTTTCTTCTATTGATTAAAAATTTGCGTAATATTTTTTTTTCTAGATGATGCTCTGTATTAATCATTAATATTAATGATTAGAAATTTTTTAACTTGCCTGTGAAAGCTTAGATAGTAAATCTGTTAATTTTTCATTATTAGTTTCAATGTATTTTTGACTTTCCATTTGTTGTTGGTCTAAAATTTTTTCTTTTGAATTAATACTTGTTTGAAGCTCTTCAATCTTAGTCAAATTTGAACTTAGTTTTTGATTAAGGTCGTGTATCTCATCAGCAATCAGCAACGAAGCCATTACCATGAGCCTTGTTTCACCTATTTTTCCAAATCTTTTGGTCAATTCTCTGACTTTAAAGTCAATTCGCGAACTAAGTTGCTTTAGGTGATTTTCTTCACCAGGATCGCAAACTATCGCATAATCTTGATCATTAATATTTACAACTATTTCAGGCATCAATTATGAATCCAATATGTCTTTAATTGTATAAATGTTTTCATCAAGCTGAGATGAGATATTTCCGGCAATATTTTTGAGCTCTAGAAAATCAGATTTTAAGATTTTAATTTCGTTTTCAAGGTGGTTATTTTCACTCAGAAGTTTTGCATTTTCATTTTCTAGAGACGAGACTTTTTTTGCTTCTTGTGACAATTTTTCAATCTCTCTGCCAAGGTTAGCAATGGTATTACTGAATTGATCTTTAGTATCTTGATATGTTGACATCTCGCACCCTTAATCTTTATGGGGAGTTTAACTGTCTTTTTTATTCCCAGTCAACTTTTAAAATCACAAAAAAAATTAAATTTTTTTTGTGAATAAGATATTATAATCTAAGACTCTTTCTACTTTATTGCTTATATTAGGCTCATTGTTGGTATAATAAATAAATGTCTCAAAACTTAAATTCATCTTCTATCCCTCACGAGAATATGGCAAATGCCATAAGATTCTTATCGATTGACGCAGTGGAGAAAGCTAAGAGCGGACACCCTGGATTGCCAATGGGAATGGCTGATGTTGCCACTATTCTTTTCACTAAATTTCTGAAATTTAATTCTGCTGCCCCCAAGTGGCATGATAGAGATAGATTTGTATTATCTGCAGGTCACGGCTCGATGCTTCTGTATTCACTTCTGTATCTCACTGGTTACCGTGATATGACCATAAAGGATATCAAAAGATTTAGACAACTTAATAGTAAATGTGCAGGTCATCCAGAATATGGACATGCTCAAGGTATTGAAACAACTACTGGCCCTCTAGGTCAGGGAATAGGAAATGCTGTAGGAATGGCATTAGCTGAAAAAATACTGAACAGCCAATTTGGAGATAAGACTGTCGATCACTATACTTACGTAATAGCCAGTGATGGTGACTTGATGGAAGGCATATCTCATGAGGTCGCTTCATTTGCGGGTCATTTGAAGTTAAATAAGCTAATTGTTTTTTTTGATGATAATGGAATTTCAATTGACGGACCTGTTAAACTCTCGAATTCTGAAAATACAATTGACCGCTTTAAGGCCTATGGATGGAACACAATAAAAATTAATGGGCATAATAAAGATGAAATTATAAAAGCGATAACAAAAGCTAAAAAATCAAAAAAACCTACTCTAATTTCTTGTAAAACAAAAATTGGATTCGGCTCACCTAACAAGCAAGGTAAATCATCCTCTCATGGTAGTCCACTTGGGGAAGAAGAAGTAAGCTTGACTAGATCCAAACTAAAGTGGCCCCATAAGCCCTTTGCGGTTCCAACAGATGTATTAAATGAATGGAAAAAGTCTGGCAAGAGATCAACTGATGCATATAAAAAATGGAAAATAGATTTTGAAAAACTGTCCAAAAAGAAAAAAGATGAATTTGAAAGGAGAATTAGTGGAAATACTCCAAAAAAAGTTAATCTGCTTTTAGGCAAATTTAAAAAAAACTCAATAAAAAAACCAATTGATATAGCAACACGGCAAGCCTCTGAGATGGTGATTAACCAAATTGCACCCATCATGCCAGAATTAGTTGGTGGATCTGCAGATCTTACCGGTTCAAACAATACCAAAGGTAACAAAGTGGATGTTATTAATTCAAAAAATTACCGAGGTAATTATATCTATTATGGAATAAGAGAGCATGGAATGGCAGCCATTATGAATGGCTTATCATTACATAGGGGCATAATACCATTTGGAGGAACATTTTTAATATTTTTAGATTACTGTAAGCCTTCTCTTAGACTTGCGGCTCTTATGAAACAGAGGGCTATTTATATTTTAACACATGACTCAATTGGCTTGGGTGAAGATGGCCCTACTCATCAACCAATTGAACAGCTGGCATCTCTAAGGGCAACACCAAATGTAAAAGTATTCCGGCCTGCTGATATTATTGAAACAGCTGAAGCTTGGGAATTGGCTTTATCAAATCAAAAAGGTCCATCTGTTATTGCCTTAACTAGACAAAAGCTGCCTATGCTTAGAAAGAAATATTACACAAAAAATATTAGTTCTCAGGGCGCATATGAAATTAAAAGTAACTCTAAAAATCCAGATGTTTCAATCTATGCCTCAGGTTCTGAGGTAGAAATAGGTATACAGCTAATGAGTCTACTAGAAAAAAAGAAAAAAAATGTAAGAGTGATTTCAGTGCCCTGCATGGAGCTATTTAAAATTCAAAATAAGACATATCAAAAAAAGATCAGAGGGAATTCTAAGTTAAATATATCAATTGAAGCAGGGTCAAGTTTTGGATGGAGTGACATCTCTGGAGGAAATACTGTGAATATATGCATGAAAGATTTTGGAGCCAGCGCTCCCTATCAAAAACTTTACGATTACTATGGCTTCACAGCAAAAAAAATATTAAAGCAAGTAATTAAAAAAATATAGGAGTTATCAAAATGGCAGTAAATGTTGCAATTAGTGGGTTTGGAAGGATTGGTAGATTAGTTCTCAGATCAATTATAGAGAGTAAACGTAAGGATATTAATGTTGTTGCAATAAATGACTTAGCGCCTGTTGATACAAACGCATTCTTACTAGCGAATGATACGGTGCATGGACCTTTAAACGAAAAAATTTCTGTAAAGAAAAATAAAATGACCATTGGAAGGAAAACTATTTTAGTGCTTAATGAAAGAGATCCACAAAAACTTCCATGGAAAAAAATGAAAATTGACGTAGCACTTGAATGTACTGGTTTATTTACCTCAAAAGAAAAAGCATCTATGCATATCAAAGCGGGAGCAAAAAAAGTTCTTGTCTCTGCCCCTTGCTCTGAAGCTGATAAAACAATAGTATATGGAGTAAACGAACAAGAAATAACTCGCAATGATTTAGTTGTTTCGAATGCATCTTGCACTACGAACTGTTTGGCACCAGTAGTTAAAGTTCTTCACGAAAAATTTGGAATTGTTCATGGATATATGACTACCATTCATGCATTTACAGGTGACCAAAGTGTTTTGGATACATTTCATCCTGATTTAAGAAGAGCTAGAGCTGCTTCAATGTCAATGATACCTACATCAACAGGTGCCGCCAAAGCAGTTGGGTTAGTGATGCCAGAATTATCAGGAAAACTGGATGGAACGGCAATTAGAGTACCAACACCCAATGTATCACTTATCGATTTTAAATTTGTATCAAAAAAAATAATGAAAGTTGATAGCGTAAATAAAGCCATGACCGCTGCGTCACGATCCAATAAATTAAAAGGCATACTTAACGTTAATTCAGAGCCACTGGTTTCATCAGATTTTAATCATAATCCTGCTTCATCAAATTTTGACCTGACTCAAACACAAGTCATTGATGGAAAATTTGGAAGAGTTTTAAGTTGGTATGATAATGAGTGGGGTTTCTCAAATAGAATGTGTGATACTGCAGTAGCAATGAAAAGATCAAAATAGTAATGCTAGATGTCTCTAATCTAAAAAAGATTACTGAGAAAAATAAAACTGTATTAATAAGATTTGATCTTAACGTTCCACTAAATTCTATTGATGAATATATTAGTGATAGAATAATCAGAATTAAAAAACCTATTTTAAATCTGTTGCATGAAAATCATAAAGTCATTATTTTATCTCACTTGGGTAGACCAAAAGGAGAAATAAAGAATGAACTATCATTGCAACAAGTAGTTCCTCAGCTAGAAAAAGTTCTTGAAAAAAAAGTAAATTTCTTACCAGATTGTATCGGAAACGAAATAAAAGATAAAATTAATTCCCTTGAATATGGAACAGTTATTTTATTAGAAAACTGTAGATTCTATAAAGAAGAGGAAGAGAATGATCATGACTTTGCAAAAAAATTATCTGAGTTAGCTGATGTTTACATAAATGATGCATTTGCCTGTGCGCACCGCGCACATGCATCAATTGAGGCAATATCGCATTTCATGCCTTCATATTGTGGCGATCTTCTTGAAGAAGAAATAATTAACTTGCAAGAAGTGATACATGAACCTCTTAGTCCTGCTCTCACAATAATAGGAGGTTCTAAAATATCCACAAAAATTACTATTCTTAAAAATTTATCAAAAAGAATGGATACCATTGTCATAGCTGGCGGTATGGCAAATAACTTTTTGAAATACCATGGATATAATATCCAAAAATCATTGCATGAGGAAAATGTCGATCACTTAATTACAGAAATATTGGATTTTTCATCAAAAAATAATTGTAGGTTAGTTTTGCCAATTGATGTGGTCACAGCACATAAAATTTCAGACAAGGCAGACTCTAAAGAGTCTAAAATTGATAATATTGAAGAACAAAATATGATTCTGGATATAGGCAAAAATACATTGAAGTTAATAAAAAATGAAATTAGTAAATCTAAAACTGTATTCTGGAATGGTCCACTTGGAGTATTTGAAACTTATCCGTTTGACAAAGGCACTGTAGAAATTGCAAATTTTATTGGCACTCTAACTGAAAATAATAAAATTAGGTCATTTGCTGGTGGAGGTGATACAATTTCTGCATTGGACTTAGCCCGTGTGAAAGATAAATTTTCTTATGTTTCTACTGGCGGTGGTGCATTACTTGAGCTAATAGAAGGTAAGAAATTACCAGGCCTGGTCGCATTAGGAATATTATAATAGGAGATGAAAATGATACCAAAAACTTTAGAAGATATTGCAAGCTATATTGTAAAGGACGGCAAAGGAATACTAGCAGCTGACGAAAGCACTGGAACAATAGAAAAAAGATTTAAGTCAATTGACGTGGAGTCAACTGAAGATAACAGAAGAAAATATAGAGAAATGCTATTTAGATCTCCCGCTATGGCAAAGGCTATCGGTGGGGTAATTTTATTTGATGAGACTCTAAGACAAAAAGCAAAAGATGGATCATTTTTAAGAGATGTAATTTTAAATCATGGGTCACTTCCTGGAATTAAGGTAGACCAAGGAGTAAAAGAACTGGAAGATAATTCTAATGAAAAAATCACAACTGGATTAGATGGCCTAAATGAACGTTGTAGAGAATATGATGCATTGGGTGCTAAATTTACTAAATGGAGAGCGGTAATCAATATTAGCGATGGCATGCCATCTACAAAATGTATCAATGAAAATATGTTAGCTTTATCAAAGTACGCCCTTATAGCTCAAGAAAATAATATGGTACCAATAGTAGAACCTGAAGTCATTATGGATGGCCCGCATACAATAGATCAATGCTATGACGTTACTAAGAATACATTATCTGTACTTTTTGAAATGCTAGATAAAAAAAATATAAATATTAAGGGCACCCTTTTAAAACCTAACATGGTAGTTTCGGGAATAGAAAATAGTCATCAAGCAAATTATAGGGAAGTTGCAGAAAAAACTCTTGATTGCCTAAATTCCTCTGTGCCTGACGAGTTACCAGGCATTGTTTTTCTTTCTGGTGGTCAATCTGATATTGATGCAACGGCACACTTAGATGAGATGAATAAAATTGGTGGTTTTAAATGGAAACTAAGCTTCTCTTATGGAAGAGCATTGCAGCAAGCAGCATTGAAAGCTTGGTCAGGTAATGACAGTAATCTAGAGCATGCACAAAAAGCATTTGGCCATCGTGCAATCATGAATATGAAAGCTTCTTTAGGTGAATGGAGCGAATCACTTGAGACTTAATTGAATGAAAATTAATGGTAATTCTGTAAAACCTGGCATGATTTTAGAGCATAAGGGTGAGTTGTGGACTGTTGCCAAATCGCAATCAGTAAAACCAGGCAAGGGTGGAGCATTCAACCAGGTTGAAATGAAAAATATTAAAACTGGATCAAAACTAAATGAGAGGTTCAGAGCCTCTGAGGAGGTAGAACGTGTTCGGGTAGATGAAGAAAAGTACCAATATTTATATAAACAAGATGATAAACTAGTATTTATGAATACAGACTCATACGAACAAATAGAACTGGACTCAGAAATTGCTGGAGATCGAATGGTCTTAATGAGTGAAAATGATGAAGTTATAATTGAGATGTACAATGACAAAGCCATAGGAATACAACTTCCAAAAACTCTCTCCTTTATTGTTAGTGAAACGGAGGCGGTTGTTAAGGGTCAAACAGCTGCATCTTCAAATAAACCTGCAATATTAGAGAATGGCATAAGAGTAATGGTGCCACCTTTTATTGAACAAGGTGAGAAAATTGAAATCAATACAGAGGACTTAACTTATTCTAAAAGAGTTGACTGATGAGTTACTCTGACCCTTATATAAATGCAATATTCCTTGCTTCAAGAAAAGTAAGTAAAAATCTCATACGAGACTTTGGAGAAGTTGAAAAATTACAGGTATCTTTAAAGGGAGTTTCTGATTTTGTTTCTTTAGCAGATACCCGAGCAGAGAAGCAAATAATAAAAGAACTTACTTATTCATATCCTAAAATAAATATACTTGCTGAAGAAAATGGAACAATAAAAAACTCAGACGATAATATGAGATGGATAATCGATCCTCTTGATGGAACGAGTAATTTTGTTTTTAGTATCCCTCATTTTGCGATTTCAATTGCTTTAGAAAAAGACAATGAAATTATTGTAGGTGGAGTTTATCAGCCGCTGACAGATGAATTTTTTTGGGCTGTAAAAGGTAGGGGCGCTTTTTGCAATAACCTAAGGCTAAGAGTTTCATCAAGGGAAAACTTAGAAGACTGTATGATTGGAACAGGCATTCCTCACAAAGGAATGAAAGGGCACGAAGAGTATCTGCCTGGACTTAAAACAGTTATGGAAAATGTATGTGGTATTAGAAGATTGGGCGCTGCGTCTTTGGATCTAGCATATGTTGCTGCTGGCAAGTATGACGGTTATTGGGAAAAAAACTTAAAGCTAGTTGATATCGCTGCAGGATCATTAATTGTAAAAGAGGCAGGCGGAAAAGTAACTGACTTTGAAGGAAGAGAGGAATATCTCAATTCGGGGCGAATTCTTGCAACTAACTTTAGAATTCATGATCAACTTCAAAAAATAATTTAATTATATTTTTATACCAAATCTATTTAAAATTTTCTTTTCAAATTTCCAAAAATATTGGAGTTGTCCAAAAGGAATGGCAATTACTAATAATAATATTTGGTATATAAAAAATAAAAGAATAATTCTAATTGGCCAAAATATAATTGGATTAAAGTTTTCCTCTTTTAAGCCGATGATTTCAAGAAATTCGACTGTTATATAAAGTGATAAAGATCCCGTGATTGCAAATACTACCATTATCAACGTAAACTGCCAAAAACTGATAATATTAAGTCTTTTCATCATTGCATTAACTATTCTCATAGAAATTCACTAAATAAATATTGATCAGAATTATTATATAGGTTAATTAACCTCAAAATTAACTAAATAAAATGAAAAAAGATAAACATCCAAATTATCATACAATTAACGTTGTAATGACAGATGGTACGAAGTTTGAAACGAAGTCCACATGGGGAAAAGAAGGAGATACAATGTCTCTTGATATAGATCCTTTATCTCATCCTGCATGGACCGGTGGGCAGCAAAAAATTCAAGATAAAGGTCAAGTCAGCAGATTTAAGAAGAGATTTAGCAATCTTAAAACTTAAACTTTGAACCTTGAAATCAAGATAATCATCACAATATGTGTTTTGTTGGTGGCAATAATGCATCAGCAAAAATTGCCTAGCTTAATTTAAGTAGGCTAAAACTTTTAATCGCTTAAGGAGGATTAAACTATGACTACATTTGACTTATCACCATTACTGCGCTCAAGCGTAGGTTATGACGCATTTGACAATATTTTTGACTCTGTCTTTAATATGAATGAGACTGGAAGTGCTTACCCGCCTTACAATATTGTGAAATCAGATAATAATTACACCATTACACTTGCAGTAGCTGGTTTTTCAATGTCTGACTTAGACATTTCTGTACAAGAAAATGAGCTAATAATCAGTGGTAAGACCAATGACTCTGAAAATAAAGTTGAGTTCTTGCATAAAGGTATTGCTGGGAGAAGCTTTGAAAGAAAATTTCGACTAGCTGACACTATCAAAGTATCTGATGCAAACTATGAGAATGGTTTATTGCATGTATTTCTTGAAAGGGAAATTCCAGAACATCAAAAACCAAGAAAAATAGAAATTAATAATAAAATTAATTAATTTTAATAAGGAGCTGCTAATAAAATTTAGCAGCTCCTCTATATTTTTATGAAAGCAATTACTTTTGATAAATTTGGAGGTCCTGAAGTCCTATATGTATCTGATAACATAGAGACACCAGTAGTTAGTGATGAAGAAGTATTAATCAAAGTTCATGCAGCAGGGATAAATAGACCTGACATATTGCAACGCATGGGGCAATATCCACCTCCTAGAGGTGCTTCGGAGATACTTGGGCTAGAGGTTTCAGGATGTATAGTGGATTGTGGTAAAGGTATTGATAAAGAATTTCTAAACAAAAATGTTTGTGCTCTAGTAACAGGTGGTGGATATGCGGAATATGTGAAATGTCATAAATCAACAATACTACCTATCCCCAAAGGCATTTCGCTTAGTGATGCTTGCACTATCCCTGAAACTTTTTTTACAGTATGGACAAATTTATTTGACCTTGCGAAACTTAAAAAGGATGAAACCCTGCTTATTCATGGCGGCGCTAGCGGTATTGGTTTAACTGCTGTTTCGATGGCAATAGCCTTTGGGGTGAAATGCATTGTTACAGTAGGATCTGATGAAAAAGAAAATTATTTAAATTCTCTAAATATAGAACGAGTAATTAATTACAAGACTGATGATTTTGAAAAAATAATTCTCGACGAATATAAAGGTATTGATGTAATTCTGGATATGGTAGGAGGAAATTACTTCCAAAAAAATCTAAATATAATGAATCGTTTTGGAAGACTAATTAATATTGCTTATCTTCAGGGCTCAAAGATTGAAGCTAATCTTCTTCCTATTATGCTAAAGAGATTAATCATTTCGGGATCTACTTTAAGAACAAGGGCAAATAAAGAAAAGGCAGAAATAGCTGAAAATCTTAAAAAGAATATTTGGCCTTTGATAGAAAATAACAATATTAAACTTCATATTGATAAAAAATTTGATATGAGTGATGTCTCAAAAGCACACCAATACATGGAAAATAATAAAAATATTGGCAAATTACTGCTAAATTTTGAGTAAAGCTTTGAAAAAATGATAAACTAACATATAAGGATTTTTTTAATTACATATTATGAAAACAGTAAAATTACCACTTATGCCAAAGGCTACTGCAATTTGGCTTGTAGATAACACTTCCCTCTCTTTCAGGCAGATAGGAGATTTCTGTGGCATGCACGAACTGGAAATCAAAGGTATAGCTGACGGCGAAGTGGGTACAGGAATAAAAGGATTAAATCCGATTACTAGTGGCCAATTAACTAAAGAAGAAATTGATAGATGTGTTGCATCCGAAGAAGAAGAGCTTCAAATCATTGAAAATGAAATCTCTGAAAAAACAGAACAATCAAAGAAAAAAAAGAAATATACACCCCTATCTAAAAGACAAGATCGACCAGATGCTGTTTATTGGTTGATTAGAAATCATCCTGAATTAAAAGACTCTCAGGTAGCTCGTTTAGTTGGAAGTACAAAAAATACTATAGACGGAATAAGAAAGAGAACTCATTGGAACATGGCAAACATCAGACCTCAAGACCCAATCGGTCTTGGTCTATGTAGGCAAATAGAATTAGATGAAGCTCTTGAAAAAGCTGAGCGCTCAATCAAGCGTGCTGAAAAGAAAAAAGCAAAAGAAGAAAAGCTAAAATTAGAGGAAATGAATATTCAAAATGAAGAAAATCTCTCCTCTACAAATACAACTATAGACGAATAAGTTTTATTGATGAAAAGTTTGCCACTCGTTAGCATAATAATGGGAAGCCAATCTGATTGGTCAACAATGAAACATGCATCAAAAATTCTAACTACTTTTAAAATTAAACATGAAGTAAAGATTATTTCGGCTCACCGCACTCCCAAAAGATTATTCACATATGCTGAGGAAGCTGACAAAAGAGGTATAAAAGTAATAATTGCAGGAGCCGGGGGAGCTGCTCATCTTCCTGGCATGACAGCATCAATAAGTAATTTGCCTGTGCTGGGTGTTCCAGTTGAATCTAAAAAATTAAAAGGATTGGATAGCTTATTATCAATTGCTCAAATGCCTGCAGGTGTTCCAGTAGGATCGCTAGCTGTGGGTGAATCAGGTGCAAAAAATGCTGCCTTATTAGCAATCTCAATATTAAGCGGTGAAGATAAAATTCTTAAAAACAAGTATAAGAGTTGGCGTTTTAAGCAAACCCGGTCAGTAAATATCAAACCTAAAAAATGAGTATAAAAGTTACCACAGTTGGCATCATTGGTGGTGGACAGCTGGGCATGTTCTTAGCTCATTCATGTAATAAATTAGGACTTACAGTGTTCGTTTATTCAGACAGCAAAAGAGTTCCCGCAGAAAAATATGCTGACAAAATGTTCTATGGTTCTTTTGAAGATGTCGAAAGTTTAAAAATTTTTAGTAGTGAAGTAGATCTTATAACCTACGAATTTGAAAATGTATCAACTAAAGCTCTAAACAAATTAAAGGGAAAGAAAATATACCCACCTATTTCTGCACTAACTATTAGTCAGGATAGAAAGAAAGAGAAACAATTCTTCTCAAAAAATAAAATTAACCACGCAGGAATTGGTCTTCTAAATAATAAGAATAGTTTGAAAAGACTAAAAACTTCAATTCAGTATCCTGTAATATTAAAAACAACTAGATTTGGCTACGATGGTAAAGGACAAGCGTTAGTAAAAAATACTAAAAATTTAGAAAGACAATGGAAAGAGAATGGATATCAGGACTGTATTATAGAAAGGAAGATTAATCTTAAAAAAGAAGTTTCAGTTATATGCGCAAGAGACATTAAACGAAATTCTTATTTCTACCCAACATTCACTAATGTTCACAAAAACCATATACTTTTTGAAACAAAATCACCTAGTAGTATTGATGCAGAAATTGAAGGTAAATTATTAAAAATATCAAAAAAAATCATTACAAAACTTAATTATATTGGATTATTAACGATTGAATTTTTCATTGATAAAGAAAATACTATTTATGTTAATGAAATTGCTCCAAGGGTTCATAATTCTGGGCATATAACACTTGATAATGCAAACATAAGTCAATTTGAGTTGCATATAAAAGCCATTACAGGAAAAAAAATTCTTAAACCCAAAATACTTAAAAAAGGGCTTATGAGAAATCTTATAGGCAATGAAATAAAAAGAGTGAAAAGTATAAAATCTATGAGGAAGTATAAAGACTTCAAAAAAAATATTAAGTATGACTATGGCAAAAAGATCGTAAAAGGTGGCCGAAAAATGGGTCACATTAATTTTATCTCATAATTGAATATAATTTTATTTGGCTAGACAAAGGAATTCCAAGATGGTAAAAACCCACAAATTTTAAGTGCTCTTAAGGAGGGCAGTACCATAGTTGAAGTAAGTGTAAAAGATAACAACGTTGAAGGAGCTTTACGTATCCTCAAGAAAAAAATGCAAAGAGAAGGTATTTTTAAAGAAATGAAAATGAGAACTTACTTCGAAAAACCTAGCCAGAAAAAGTTAAGGGAAAAAGCAGAAAATATTCGTCGTTCTCGAAAAATGGCTAGAAGAAAATTATACAGCTAGGAATAACTACAAAGCCTTAACGATACCCTCAACCATTTTTTTAGCATCAGAGAAAAGCATCATGGTATTGTCTCTGTAAAATAACTCATTATCTACCCCAGCATAACCTAAGCCCCTACCCCTCTTAACAAATAAAACTGTATTTGCATTCTCTACATCAAGGATTGGCATTCCATAAATTGGTGAAGAAGGATCAGTTTTAGCTATAGGATTGGTTACATCATTTGCACCTATTACAAATGCCACGTCTGCTTGAGAAAATTCTGAATTTATATCTTCCAATTCAAAAACATCATCATATGGCACATTAGCTTCGGCTAACAAAACATTCATATGGCCAGGCATTCTTCCTGCAACTGGGTGAATTGCAAAAGTTACTTTAACTCCATTTTTTTTCAATGCGTCAGTCATCTCTTTTAATACGTGCTGAGCTTGAGCTACTGCCATTCCATAACCTGGTACGATAATCACAGATCCAGCATTTTTCATGATAAATGCTGCATCATCAAAGCCACCCTCTTTAACAGGTCGTTGCTCTACATCTTTATTAACTGCGATATCATCACCGCCAAAACCACCTAATATTACACTTATGAATGATCTATTCATTGCGGCACACATTATATATGAGAGTATGGCACCAGATGATCCAACTAACGCTCCAGTAATTATTAGTGCTGTATTTCCAAGTGTGAACCCAATGCCTGCTGCAGCCCATCCTGAATATGAGTTAAGCATAGATACGACCACTGGCATATCTGCTCCACCAATCGGAATAATAATAAGAAAACCTATTAAAAATGATAGTGCGATAATTGTTAAATATATCTTTTGGTCCTGATTGAAGCAAAAATACACAATACCAGCAATGATTATAATCCCAATAAATAAATTGAGCATATGTTGTCCTCTAAATACTATCGGAGAACCAGACATTATTCCTTGAAGTTTACCAAACGCAATTACAGAGCCTGAAAAAGTGATTGCACCTATTACTGCCCCTAAGGACATCTCTACTAAACTTAAAGTTTTTATATTTCCTAAGGTCCCAATTTTAAATGCCTCAGGTGCATAAAATGCAGCTAGTGCAACAAATACAGCAGCTAAACCAACAAGACTATGGAAACCTGCAACTAACTGCGGCATATCTGTCATTGCAATTCGTTTCGCAATAATAGCACCAACTATTCCACCAATAGTAATTGCAACTATGACAAATGCGATTGTTTGAATATCCGAAGTAAAAAAATTAACAGAGAACAAAGTTGCTAAAATAGCAATTACCATTCCTAAGATACCAAAAATATTTCCTCTTCTGGAACTTTCTGGGGATGAGAGTCCTCTTAAAGCAATAATAAAAAATACACCAGATACAACATATGCAATAGCGACTAGGTTTGTAAGCATTTATTATTTATCCTCTTTTTTTTGTTTTTTCTTATACATTGCAAGCATTCTTTGTGTTACTAGAAACCCACCAAATATATTCACAGCCGCTAAAAGCACAGCAAGAAAGCCGAATCCTTTAGAAAGATTTCCTAAAAGTGATAGATCGCTGCTGAGAACTAAAGCAAATAACCCGCCAACAATTATAACTGATGATATTGCGTTAGTGACTGCCATCAAAGGCGTGTGTAAGGCAGGTGTAACGCTCCATACGACGTAATATCCAATAAAAATCGATAAAACAAATATTGTTAGTCTAAAAATATTTGGGTCAACTAATTCCATTACATAAACTCCTCATTAGTTATTTCTTTATTCTTAGTAACAAGTATGCCTTTTACAATCTCATCTTCCCAATCAATACTTAATTCCTTTGTCTCATTATCAATCAACAAATCTAAAAAATTTAAAACATTTTTAGAAAAAAGGGACGAGGCATCTTGAGAAATAGTTGAAGTAATATTTTTTACACCTACGACTGTTACCCCGTTCACATTATTTGTTTCACCAGCGGCTGAGCATTCACAATTGCCACCACTTTCTGCTGCTAAATCAATAATTATTGATCCTGGCTTCATAGAATTTACTTGCTCTTTTGAAATTAGTAATGGAGCTTTCTTGCCTGGTATTAATGCTGTACATATAGCAATATCTTGAGATGCTAAAGTTTCAGAAATTAGATTTGCCTGCTTTATCTTAAATTTTTCACTCATTTCTTTTGCATATCCTCCAGAGGTTTCAGCATCTTGAGTTTCATCATCTTCAACCATTACAAATTTACCACCTAAGCTTTCAACCTGCTCTTTTGCAGCCATTCTTACGTCAGTTGCCGAGACAATTGCTCCTAATCTTTTTGCTGTCGCAATGGCTTGCAGTCCTGCAACACCAGCCCCAAATACCATGACTTTGGCAGGGGCTATTGTTCCTGCTGCTGTCATCATCATAGGCATTGCCTTATTAAAAAGATAAGTAGCATCAATAACAGCTTTGTATCCTGCTAAATTTGATTGTGACGACAAAATATCCATTGATTGAGCTCTAGTTATTCTAGGCATTAATTCCATTGCAAAAGATATTACACCTTTATCTTTTAACTTATTTAGCGTTTCACTATTATTATATGGATCGAGCGATGCAATTAGCACTGATCCCTCATTCATAAGTGCAATTTCGTCGTCATTTGGTTTATTAATCTTAAGTATCAGATCAGATTTACTTATATCAGTAATTGCATTCGATATTGTTGCTCCACTTTTAATATATTCTTCATTAGAAAAATTTGAGTTTAATCCAGCATTGTCCTGTATAACTACACTAAGACCCCAGTCCTTCATCTTCTTAACAGTGTCTGGAGAGGCTGCGACTCTAGAGTCAGAATTGCTTTCTTTAAGAATATAAACTTGCATAATGAATAGAATTTATAATAAGAAGATTGCCATAAATACTAAGACTAAAATCACACCCACTGTTCCCCAAACAATAAGCTTTCCAAAAAATGAGTAGGTTTTTTTTTGTTCCGAAATGTCCATAATATTCAGTGTAATATATTTCTAAATTTATAATTTAACAGCATTATTTTTATATAACTTTTAGTACAAAAAATTATTTTATATAACTTTTACAATGCTTTAGAGGGCTTTGAATGATCCCAATCTATGACGAGAGATCTTAAGGCCGCCACTAATGCTAAAGGTTGATCCACCATAATATGATGGTGGGCTTCAGGAATATTTATTATTGGAGATTTTTTGTCCATAAGCTCGTGCATATATTTTGCGCTTCGACCAGGAAAAAGAAGTGACTTCTCACCTCTAAATATCGCAACCCTGCACTTTAAACCCTTAAGCTTATTACGATACATTGTTTGCCTTTCAGCAAAACTGTCGCTATTAAAAATTTTCATATAGTTTGGATCAAACTTCCACGTCCAGCCACCTCTTACTTTTTTAATAGATTTTTCCGCAATATAATCCATTACATAGTCAAGTGCATCACTTTGTGATGGGACTAGTCTGAACCTTTTTCTTATATCTGATTGTTTCTTGTAAATTTTATTAGCTCTTATTTTTAAGTCAAATTTTGGAGGTTTTTCTGAAGGGGGCATTATTGCAGTATCTACGATGACCAGACCATAAAGAGTTTTTTTCATAGCTGAAGCAGCAATTACACTACACATACCACCCAAACTGTGTCCAACTAAAATTGGCTTCTTGAGTTTCTCTTTTTTGCAAACTCCAACTATTTCATCTCCCCATGACTCTATGGAATACTTTTTTTTCCAATCACTCTCACCCATGCCCCCTAAATTCATGGCAATTACTCTGTGTGTTTTTGCGAAATATGGTCCAATAAAATTCCACCATTCGGCATGAGCCATTCCACCGTGAACAAATATTAGTCCAGGATTTTTTTTGTCACCCCAAGTATTATAGACTATTTTTGTACCCTTAACTTTGACAGAACATATTTCTGGATTATTAGCGATTGAGTCTTTGAACCATTGAGGTGTAAATGTATTCATTAAGCGAGTTTTTCTAATGATTTAACTATTGTTTTATGTAATAGCTTTGAAACTCTTTTTATCTTAGTTGTGTTTGAAAGTAAATCATTTCTGACCTCTATTAGTGCATGTGGAATCCTATTTCTTAGACCATGCCTGTACATACTGTCTCCGATCAAATCTCCTTTGTAAGGCTCATTGTCTCCAACATTCAGTTTCAGCAATTTAAGTTGGTCAATAATTATACTACTTAAATTTTTGTCTTCATTTGAAAGTATACCAAATTCTAAAAGTCTTCTTTTGTTCTTAAATATTGGATTAAAAGAATGTAAAGATAAAATAACTTTAACTTTTTTATTTATTATAATTCGATCTATTTCATGATGGTATTTATTATAAATTTTTTTAACTCTTAATCTAAATTCATTTTTACTAAGCCCAATGTTCCCGGGAATTATTTTTCCATCTACTATTTCTGGAATAACGGTCGGATCATCTAAATCTCTATTTAAATCAATGAGCAGTCTTGAATATTTCCCTTGAATGACATTACATTTTAATCGATATGATAAATCTAAACTTAGTTCTTTAACTCCAATATCGAAAGCAATATGCTGGTTTAAGAAAGCATTTGTGAGGCCTAGTTTATTATTTTCTTTAGGTAAGTAGTTAGATGCGTGATCAGCAATTATTAAAATTTGACTTCTTAGATATTTAACCAAAAGTTAATTAGCCTTGGCGAGCTTTCATTCTTGGATTTTTCTTATTAATCACGTAAAGACGGCCCTTACGTTTTATAAGCTTATTATTTCGATCTCGGGTTTTGAGATTTTTTAACGAACTTCTTACTTTCATGATTGCTGCTCAACCTGTGGTGCATTAGCCTCTTCAATTCTTTTAAGTCTAACCTTCTCTTTACGAATGTTATTCTTTTTAAAGCGCTTTTTATTTAGTCTTGCTTCTCTTATTCTATTTGGTTTTTTCATATCTATTGCGATCTTTTATATAAAAAAGTCAAAAAAAACAACATATTATTTATTTGGTGGGCACGGTTGGGATCGAACCAACAACCCCCACGATGTCAACGTGATGCTCTACCACTGAGCTACGTGCCCTATGATGATAAGACTATATATAACATTATTTCTTAGCTATCCATACTTATCGGGCAAATCTTTTTAAGCCTTCGGGGGTAAACATTTTTATATCATGAGGCTTATTTAATTTCCATTGTACTTTAGGTATATCGATAGATCTAACGTTTTGTAATTGATAGCGCCTGGTAGCAAAGTCATAAGTAGCAGAATGTATAGATAAGCACATGGGCTGATCATAAAAGTTAATAATTGGAAACTCTCGATACACCATTATAGTGCCCATATCGTCAAATGTTTCTTCAGATAGCATATTATGACTATCGGTGTCAAAGTACATTCTTCTTTTTGGAATTATGTGACGTTTATCGTCTTTAAGTTTTGCTTCAACGACATTTACTTTTACTAGCTCATATCTTAAGAAATCCTGATTTACATGATAAGGTGTTAATATTTCTTCAACTTTAGTTTCGTGAAACTTATAAACATTGTATGGCATTAGTCTTAATTGCTCACCAAGATCTGACCAATCATATCTGTCCTTTGCTCCGTTAAAGCCATCAACCTGATCTACGGTTGTCAATCCCTGAGAGGCGCTTGGCATATAATCATAGCTGATATCTGGAGCTCGACGCACTCGTCTAGTTCCTGGATTATAAACCCACGCTTTGCGAGGATTCTGAAAAGCATTAAGCGACTCGATTACTACAGTAGAAGCATCTGCTAACCGAGGTGGATGTGTGACTTTTGTCATCAGCATGCCTTGTAAACCCGATTTTTCATTTCTAACATATGGATTCCAAAAATTTTTAGCGATTGCTTCGCCAGCTCCGTAAGTTCCTGTTCCATCTGGGTTTATTATATAGAACGGTGACGCTCCTTGTATCTCGACTCCTCTATACCGTAAAATATGATTCCATACATGATGAAGAGCTTCATTTGGATTTGGGAATGGTATGCTTCCAACTACTCCTTCAACTCCTTCTCCATCATCAATTAATAATGCATTTTTATTTGTCAGTTCCATAACTTCAGTTGGTACTGCGCAACTCCGTCGTGATGGGTAAATATTCATCTTGAACGTCTTGGGATACATTTCAAACATTTTAATTTGACCGGTAGTCAAAATAGTCTCTTTAAATTCACTATAGTTTTCTGCATTTATAGTTAGAATAATCTGATCAGATGAAAATGGATCAGGATAGGAGTTTAATTCAGGATCAAATTCTGATATTGGGCTTGTAATTGGGGCTCTTTCTCCGATAGTTTCGATAGTAAAAATAGGGTCTGCAATCGCATAAAATGGTGAGAGAGCAATTATAATCAAAATATTAATTTTTCTATTCATCCTAATCATGATAAAAGTTAAAAAATTCAATTCAATAATAAATTTAATGTGTATATGAAGGAAAGTATTCATAATTTTGCAAAAATTGCAAACTTCATTGCTGATGATGCTAGAAAAATTTCATTAAATTATTTTAAGAAAAAGTTAAAAGTTGTATCAAAAGACAAAAAAAAATTTGATCCAGTTACTATTGCAGACATCAAAGTTCAAAGAAAAATAAATGAAACTATTAAAAAGTATTTTCCAAAACATTCAATTTTGGGAGAAGAGGCAAGTGTCAGAAATATAAGTGATTATGAATGGTGCATAGATCCAATAGATGGAACAAAATCTTTCGTTCAGGGATTTCCAATCTGGGGAACTCTAATCTCATTATCACGAAAAAAGGAAATAATTCTGGGAATAGCAGATATACCTGCATTAGATGAGCGTTACGTTGGGTACTCAAAATTATCATATAAAATAAAAAATGGTACAAAGACAAAGCTTAAAGTAAGAAATACAAACAATATTAAAGAGAGTACCTTAAATACAACCTCTCCATATCTTTTTGCAAATAAAGAAGATCAAAAAACTTTTGAAAAATTAGCTAAAGAAGTGAAAACCGTCAGGCTTGGTGGAGATTGCTATAGCTATTGTTTGCTAGCTGATGGTCATATTGATTTAATAATCGAAAGTGGCCTTAAACCATGGGATATCAGAGCTATGGAGCCGATAATAATAAATGCAGGTGGGATTATAAAAACATGGGAAGGCAATAAAATTGTTAATGGGGGAAGGATTATTGCAGCTACAAATGATAAATTATTTAATAAAGTAATAAATAAAATGATTAAAAAAAAACCCAGTTAAAAAATAACTGGGTTTTAAATAAAAACATAAAATAAAGTTTTAACCGAGGGTATCCATTACTGATTGTAATTTCATTGCAATAGACATATCTCCAGAAACTTTTAATTTTCCTTGCATAAAAGCAGATGTTCCGTCTACTTCACCTGATCTCATTTGATCAAATGTCTCCATCGACATTGAAAGTGTGCAATCTGCGTCCTGATCTTGATCTGAAACAGTGTTTGGGTTAGATTTTCCATCAAGAAAGATACATCCAGCTCCCTCAAAATCAAATTTAACTGTTGCACCCAGACCAGTATCTTTACCTTCAATGCCTTTTTGAAATTCCGCTAAAAGACTTGCTACGTCAGCCATAATTTACTCCATTCATTAATTAAGAATGGCAATAAAAACAATTTACTTTATACATGTCAACATCAAATTTATAAATTGATTATGAAAAAACCTGTTTTCTGGGAAAAAGCAAAGAAGGATTTAATTAAAAAAGATAAAAAGTTAGGCAGTATCATAAAAAATTATCCTAAAGATTTTCTTTTCTCTAAATCTGACCCGTTTTATACCTTAGCTAGATCCATTGTTGGTCAACAAATTTCAGTTCAAGCGGCCCAAGCTGTTTGGAATAAGTTTGAAAATAAAATAAAAAAAGTAACACCAAAAAACACTGCTAACATGCATTTTATGAGCATGAAGTCATGTGGACTATCTAGACAAAAAGTTTCTTACTTAAAGTCACTGTCAGACGCATTCTTAAATAAAAGAATTTCTCCAAAAAACTGGGGAAAGTTTTCAGATGAAGAAATTATTAACGAACTAGTACAAATTAGAGGTATTGGAAGGTGGACAGCTGAGATGTTTCTTATATTTAATCTTTGCCGGCCAGATATATTTCCAGCTGATGATTTAGGAGTTATTAAAGGAATTTGTAACTGCTATAACTTGAAATACCCAATAAAGAAAGATTATGTTATAACTATGTCTGAAAAATGGAAACCTTACAGATCTGTAGCCACATGGTATTTTTGGCGAAGTTTAGATCCAATACCAGTTGAATACTAAAATGAATAAAGTCAGTTTTTCCTATGCATCAAATTCAGAGCATAACTTTGCTCAGCGACTAATAATCAAAACTATTGAAACTCTTACAGGAAAAAGAAAATTGGAAAAATTATATCAAAAATACTCAATGGATGAAAAAAATCCTAAAAACTTTTGGACAGATATTTTGATACAAATGAAAATTACTGTAGTGAACAAGTCTAGCAATAGGCTCCTTATTCCAAAAAAAGGTTCTCTCTTGATAATAGCAAATCACCCATATGGTATTATTGATGGACTTATTTTGTGCTCATTAGTATCGCAAGTAAGAGATGATTATAAGATAATGACACACGAAACACTTCAATTTTTACCTGAATTAAGTAAATATATTCTTCCAGTATTGTTTAGCGGGAATGATAGACAGACTAAAAAAATAAATTTGGAGACAGCCAAAAAGGCTGTTGAACAAATTAAAAATAATGGAGTTCTAATAATATTTCCTTCTGGTGGAGTATCAACTGCAAAAAGTCTTCAGAATAATGCCGTAGATGATGAGTGGAAAATCTTTCCTGCAAAATTAATACATCAAACCAAAACAGATGTGTTGCCAATATATTTTGATGGTAAAAATGGATTACTCTTTCATTTATTTGCTTCTAAAATGAAGAATCAAACTCTGAAATACTCCTCCTATATTCATGAGACAAGAAAGAAAATTGGCAAACAAATTGATATATATGCTGGAAATATAATTAATTATAATTGCATAAAAAAATTCAAAAATAGATTGGAACTTACAGATTACTTAAAAAAGACTACCTATAATCTAAAAGGACATTAATTTATTTTCTTAATAAATAGTAGACATTTATGGTAAATAATAAGAAATCAAATAAATATTTTTTTATTTTTTCATTCTATCGATTTATTAATTTAAAAAATAAAGACTCAATTAAGAAAAAATTAGACTTATATTTTCAAAATAAGCTCATGAGAGGAACAATCCTTCTTGCAGATGAAGGTATAAATGGAACTATATCCGGAACACAAATAGACTTAGAAAAGGCAATTAAAATTATTAAAAAGTTTTTAAATATAAGAAAATTAGAAATTAAAGTTAATAAAAATAAATTTCTACCATTTAATAAAATGAAAGTTAGACTTAAAAAAGAAATTGTTTCTTTTGGGGAACATCATATTAATATAAAAAATGTTGGAAAATATATAGAACCAAAAGATTGGGATGAATTTATCAATGAAAAGAATATCAAATTAATTGATACAAGAAATATATTTGAAATAAAAATTGGGAAATTTAATAGTTCAATCAATCCAAAAACTAAATGTTTTCGAGAGTTTTCAAAAAACTTTGATAAATTGAAATTAAATAAAAATGATAATATAGCAATGTATTGTACAGGGGGAATTAGATGTGAAAAAGCTTCATCTTACCTAAAACAAATAGGCTATAGAAATGTCTCACAATTACGTGGGGGTATCATAAATTACCTGGAATATAAGAAAAATTCCAGACAACCCAAAAAAATGCAATGGAAGGGGGAATGCTTTGTATTTGACAACAGAGTGACTGTAAATAATGATTTAGACAAAGGAAAATTCAAGCAATGCTTTGGCTGCAGGGTACCTTTAAGTAAAAAAGATCTTAAATCCAAATTTTACAAAAAAGGGGTTCATTGTCATCATTGCGTTGATACAAGATCAGCCGATCAAATAAAAAAATCAGAGATGCGTCAGAGTCAAATTGAAACATATGACAAAATTAGTCAAAATCGTGTGTAAAAAAACTATATTAAAAATATTATGTATATTTTTGTTTTTTTACAAATCTAATTAAGTCTGAAACCATATCACCAAGATTTTTTTCAGCAATCCATTTTAATTCTTTTTGTGCTTTTCTAGGATCGGCCCAATACTTATCTAAATCACTTTTTCTTCTAGCTACAAATCTTTTTGGAATTGAACATTTGATTGTATTTTCAAATTCATGAATTACATCTAATACACTGTAGCCAATTCCGTTGCCTAAATTCCAAATGTGACAACCACTGTTTTTGTTTAGAAAATCTATTACTTTGAAGTGACCAACTATTAAATCGTGTATATGAATATAATCTCTTATACCAGTACCGTCATGTGTATTGAAATCATTACCAAATATATCTAAATATTTTTTTTTTCCTAAATAAACATTAATTATATTTGGAATAAGGTTAGTACTATGAGGTGATATATTTTCACCAATATTTCCGGATGAGTGAGCACCTATTGGGTTAAAATATCTTAATATCCCAGCTTTAAAATTTAAGTTATACTTACATATTTCAACTAATTTTTTTTCAACTAAATATTTTGATTTTGCATATGGATTGGTAGGCAAATTAAGATACAGCTCCTCACTCCATGGTAAGTTATGATTATTTCCATATACTGTCGCAGACGATGAAAATATAAATTTATTTACATTGTACTTACTGCACAAAGAAAGCAGCTTTTCTGTTCCATTAATATTTACGTCATAATACTCATTCTTATTAATTAAGCTGCCTTCAATGGATTTAAGTCCAGCAAAATGCATTATTGTGTCAAACTTATGTTTCATGAAAATAGTCTCAAGAAAATTAGTATCTCTGATGTCTCCTTGATAAAATATAGGCTTTTTTAAGCAAATTTGATTTATGAGCTCTATAACATTCGCTTTACTGTTTACTAAATTGTCAACAATTATGACATCATACCCTTTGTCAATTAGAAAGGCGGCTGCATGTGAGCCAATATAGCCAGTTCCTCCAGTTATTAGACAAGAAAACATTAAAATTTTCTATCAATATGGAATTTACTATTTAGATACATTTTTTCTCTTCTGAAGCTTTCTTAGCTTATGTCGATCATCTGAAGAAATTATATATCCAATACAATTACTTGCTCCACATTTACATTTGTGATCTTTATAATCATCAATGTCAAATTCATATCCATAATCGTAAGATAATTCATCATTTTTAGTAATATTTTTAATTGCCGAAATCCATATCCTTCCATTTTTAATATCTACTTCGCAATTTGGTTTACAAGAATGATTAATGTATCGTGCCTTGTTGTATGAAAAAGATCCATCAATATCATACCTGCTATTAAGCTCGAAAATATAAACAGAACCTGTTTTTTTTGAATTTAAATATTTTTTTATCCTTTTTTCTGAACGCTTATCTCCCTCCTGGCGAGTTACTTTTTGTCCAATGTATTCGATTATTCTTGTTCCTTTTTTAATATCTGTCTTAGCAAATACACCAGAGCCATGTATTTTAGAGTTTTTTACTATCCATGACTTTGAGTTCATAGTTTTTCTCTTTCATCTTTTGCATGTTTAAATGATAATAAAAGGAATCCCAGTGGTAAGAAATACATTATTGTAATCCAACTATTAAAAAAATTATTTGAGGGCATCAATGGCCATAAAACACTAAAGTATCCCGCTAAAATACAAACCTGGAAATCTGTCAGATACCTTTTACTTCCTAAAATACTAAAAAAATGTCTTATAAGAGAGTAAAAAATATAGAGAAAAATAGCTATTAGAAATAAGAACCCGATAATACCTGTTTCAGACAATAACTGAATATAGTTATTATGTGGATGCGAAGAACATGTTCCCTGAGGCACTAATACATCATTGCTGCATTGAATTCTATAGGTATTTACCCCGTGACCAAATACAGGCTTAAGCTCAAAAAGCTGTAATCCTGTTTTAAAATACGACTCATGAATAGGGCTAAAAATAACTATTCTCTCGTTTTTTAAACCCATTTGACTAATTGTATGGTCAATAATTCTGGTTTTTACATTACTGTCATACAAAGTAAACAAAGTAGAAGTAATCACAGTAATTACGAGCATTGCGAGTCTAATTTTTTTCCACCTTTTACATAATAAAATGAATATTAAATTAGAAACTATCAAAATAAAAATTGAAGTTCTTTCTCCTGATAAATATACAACTATCTCGAATGAAATAATTAAAAATATAAATACGAGTGGAAGTTTTTTATTTCCATCGAAGTTAAAAATTAGTAAAGCAAAGTAAAGTGGTATCAGTCTTGCTATGTAACTGCCGACTACTTGTTCACCTGAGAATATCATACCAAGTCTATGAGGGTCTCTATACGGACTAAATGGTTCAAGAAAAATATCCATTTTAAAAAAATATTCAAAATATCCATATGCGCTTACTAATATTAAACAAGCAGTAAGGAGATATAAGAACATTTTATAAAAAGGTTTGAACTCATTACAAACGTAGTAAATTGATAATGGCAAAATAATTATTAAGAAATATGGTATTGATTTCTTAAAAGAATATAGATAATCAACTGATAATAATGAATTTATCAAAAGGTAAATAAAAAAAAATACAAGAAAATATATTGCTTTATTGTACCAAGGGTATAGTAAATTATTTTTAAATGATAAAAAAAGATAAGTTATAATTGCCAGTAAACAAAAAAAATTTGAAATAAATGAACCTAAAATTAAGCCTAGAGGTATCATCAAAAGAGAAAAGGTAAGTAAATATTTAGAGTATTTATTTATAGTGTTATCGTAAAAAAATTTGTAATTGGACATACTTCAACTATTTTATCTAAAAATGATAAATTATTAAATTATCTTACGGAAAATTCTCTTATAATTATATAAACAAAACTTAATAATATTCCAATAGTCAAACCTAACATAAGACAATTAAAAATTGATAAAAAGTTAGGTATAAGTCTTAACTCATTACTATTAAATCCAACAAACTCATTTATTTTGTCTTCTTCTAGTAGTATCATTATTGGTCTTGTTTCTTCAGTTATCATAACAGATTCTAAGTACGTAATAATTGAGGAAGGACTTTTGTGTATTTGTTGCTCATTAATAATATCAATTAATTCTGAGTCTTCCATTAAAAGACCTTGTTTTGTTATTAGATAGTCCATATCGTTACCAATACCGCGTATATCATCATTTTCAATAATTGATTTTATTCTCTCAATTTCTAAAGATATAATTTCAACCCCAGACAAAAAACTAGGGACTCCCAATACCTGAGATGACTTATAAGCGCCAGCATAGGAATTAATAATCTTGGTATTGACTTCATTTAAAATATATCGCCCCTCTTCATCCTGTCTAGCACTTAAAAGTGTCTCATCTGGAAGAATTTTTCTAGTAGTCTCTTCATAGAACAATTTTGAACCATCACCATCAATAGAAAAAGATGATTTGATATCAAGTAGTTTTGCAATTTTTAAATTTTCTTCAAGTACCATAAGTGATTTTTGCAAATTGGCACGTTCAATTGCTTTTAATATTTCTATATCAAGATTTAGAATTTCAAGACTCTCACCATTAATATTTTTTGCTTTTTGAATAATATTATTTTTAGACTCAATTATTCTATCCAGAGCATTTAATATGATATTATGCAATTCTTGATTTGTTTTTGAAATAGTATCTAAAATTATTTGAGTTCCTCGATCTTTAGAAATTAACGAGTCAAATTGGATTATATAACCCCCAGTGTCCTCATCATATCCCGAGTCTGAACTTTCTAAAATAAAGTCGATTTCTTCATTACTTAGCTTTGAAGAATTTATTGTAGTTTTAAAATTGGCAAAATGTATGTCATAAAATATTTCCAAAAAGAACTCACTTACAGATAAGTCTTTATTAATAAAGGTTTCACTTACCGAATTAGTGAAATATAATGATAAAGACTCAAGAGGCTTTATTTCATATTTATAAGTAAAGATTTTTTCTTGTAATGTATAAAATATAAGTGATGAAAGTATTGCTAATATTGAAAAGATGCTAATTGCAACTTTATGAAATATTAAAGTAGAAAAAATATTCTTAATATCGATATCTGAATTATGTTGATTTTTTTCATTCATTCTTTAAACAATTTATATTTATAAATAATAATAAACTCAATTTAAATATATATTTTTAATTTTACAAATTTAATGGGATATACCTGTTTTTTTTACTACTTTGATGACAGTCAATAATAAGATTTTAAGATCAAAAAAAAAATTTTGATTTTCACAATAATACTTATCATGCAAAACTTTATTTTCTATTGACAACTCATCCCTTCCATTTACTTGAGCCCAACCAGTTACTCCAGGCTTATAAGTAAAAATATTTAATTTTTTTCTTAGTTGTATTAAGTCATCTTGATTGTGAAGTGCTGGCCTTGGACCCACAAGACTCATATCGCCCGTCACTATAGAATATATTTGAGGCAATTCGTCTAGACTATTATTTCTTAAAAAATTACCGATATTTGTTATATGTCCTGCTGGATTATCTATTAAATGTGTCGCCACATCTGGTGTGTTTGTTTTCATAGTTCTAAA
>QCRN01000003.1 GCA_003211835.1 Pelagibacteraceae bacterium AG-461-B04
TATTTATCTGTTAAAATACCGCCTATGTAGTTCATTAAACCGCTTACAATATAAATGGCGGCTACAATATATCCAATCTCAGACGTTGAGAGGTTTAGGCTGTTTGACAGTCTGATGTCAATTGCTTTAGGCAAACTTGTTTGAAGAATTTGATATACAAAACTCAAACATGTAATACTTACAAGCATTATAATCGCAATTTTTAGCATTTGATTTTTTTCTGGATTATCTCGAAATTGTTCTGATTTAATATTAGTCAATGAAATTTTTCCTAATTTCAAATGATATGAGAGACATAAGCCTGTTAGTATAGAAATTATTCCAGGGAATATAAATGCAGCTTGCCAATTAATCTGATCAATTAAAATACCAGCAAAAAAAGCTCCCAATCCAATTCCTACGCCTCCAAATATATTATTGAAACCAAGTGCACGTCCTGTTTCTTTTGATGTATTAACTATCCATGATATTCCAGCAGGGTGATATATCGAGCAAAATAAGCCAAGAAAGGATAGACTAATAAAAAGAGATAATTTGTTTCCACTAAGACCACAAAGAACCGAACTAATACCTAGACCTAAAAACATTACTGCAATCATTCCTGAACGGCTCCATCGATCACTAATCCATCCAGCTGGTAAAGATCCTATACCAACAAGAAGAGACCCAAGAAACCATAGATTTAAAAGCTCGTCATATGAAAATTTCCACTCATCTTCAATCGCAAGAACAATTACAAAGTAAAATGCAGCAAACATGTGCATCAATAGATGGCCAAGCGCGGCATAAATAACAGTTAATTTTCTACTGTTTTCAGTGATAATCATTTAATAAAAATAGAGTATTTCGGCTTCACTTAATAATAAAAATTATAAAAATTTGACTTTTTTGAATAAATAAGGCATTTCACTGTTCATGATTGTTTTTACACATCATCATATTCATATCTAAGTTTGCTGAACAAAAAGCGTCAGCGAACAACAACCCCTTTTTATATTAAATAAACTAACTTTGTAGTATCGTGCTAACGATAGGAATTGTATGACTAAGAATAACAATAAACCCAAGGCCATTTTACCTAGAGGGTTTAAAGACAATGAGAAACAACTCTTGACTCTCAGAAAAATAGTTACTGAGGTAATAGAGGAAGAGTGTCAAAAATTTGGATTTGTTGAATTAGAAACCTCATCCATTGAATACACTGATAGTCTGGGCAAGTTTTTGCCTGATATAGATCGACCAAGTGGAGGTGTTTTTTCGTTACAAGATGAAGATGGTCAATGGCTATCATTACGATATGACCTTACAGCTCCTTTAGCACGATATGTTGCACAGAATTATCAAAATTTAGTAAAGCCATTTAAAAGATATCAATCAGGAATAGTATGGAGAAATGAAAAGCCAGGGCCAGGAAGATTCAGAGAATTCTTGCAATTTGATGCAGATGTTATCGGAATACAGTCAAATCTAATCGATGCTGAATTATGCGTTATGGTTGTAAATATTTTGAGAAGGCTGGGTTTAAATGATTCTCAATTTAAAATTAAATATTCAAATAGAAAAATTTGGACAAGTCTTTTTGAGAAAATAAATGCTTCAAAAGAAGTTGAGTCAAAAATTCTTAGAGCAGTAGATAAAAAAGATCGTCTAGGTGATGAAGGTGTTAAAGAGTTATTATGTGAGGGTAGAAAAGATAAATCTGGTGATTTTATGGAAGGCGTAGGTCTTGATAATGAACAAGCATCAATGATTTTAGACTTTATGAACGACCAGAAGCAAACGAGTGATGATATTGATGAGTTTAACTCTTATCTAGGGAATTTTGCAGATTATCCAATTTCATTTGATCCATCCATTGTAAGAGGACTGGATTACTATACAGGCATGATTTTTGAAGCTGAATTATTAATTGATGTAAAAAATACAAAAGGTGAAACTATAGTTTTTGGATCAGTGGCTGGAGGAGGAAGATATGACAAACTGATATCAAGATTTGGGAAAGAGGACGTTCCTGCCACTGGTATTTCTGTTGGTGTTGACCGGCTTATTGTCGCTCTAGAGCAGTTGGATCTCATTAAAGCCAAATCGAGACCTTTAGTAATTGTAGCAAATTTAGGAGACAATAATTTATCCGAGTATATTCGAATGGCATCTGAAATTAGAGATGCAGGGATGGCCTGCGAGATTTCTTTTGGCTCAAAAAACTTAGCTAAGCAACTTAAATATTGCGATCGCAAGCAAGCTGATGCAGTTGTAATTGCAGGTGATGATGAAATTAAAAACAATAAAATATCACTTAAAGATTTAAAAAAGGGAAGTGAGATTTCAAAAAATATAACTGGACGTAAAGAATGGAAAGAAACTAAAGCAGGTCAAAAAGAAGTAATTAGAGAGGATTTAGTAAGCACTCTAAAGGAAATACTAAAAATTTGATCTATGTCACTACAGGAATTAAATATTAGATTAAAAGATTATTTTATTGATTTAGGATTTCAATATGTAGAGCTTCCTTTAGTTCATGACTCTGACATTTTTTATGAAACATCGGGAGAAGAAATCAGAAGTCAGATGTATTCTTTTATAGATGGTTCAGGCAAGGAAAAATGTCTGAGACCAGATATGACGATCCCTACGTGTCAAAGTTTTATTAAAAGTAATGATAAAAAAAATGAAGCTAATTTATGCTATACTGGACCAGTATTTAGGTCAATCAATGGAATAAATGATGCATCAATTGAATTAAACCAATCAGGGGTTGAAATTATTTTTACAGAAAAAAAGCTAAAAACTATTTATGAAAAAGATATTTATACACTTAAAACGGCAGTCAAAATTCTAGAAAAATTAAATATTAACGAGTACCAAATTAAAATAGGCAGTCTAAACCTCTTTAATAGTTTTATAAGTTATTTAGATTTACCGATCAGGTGGAAACAAAGAATTGTCAGGCATTTTTTTAGAAGAGCATATTTTGATAGTTTGTTAAATCGATTAGGGCAAGGTGTCGGTTATGATGAATTGAAAAAAGATGAAATTATCAATGAAAGACTAGGTTTGAATGTCAATTCAAGTGTAAACTTGGTTGATCTAATGAATTCCAACAGCAATTCTGGTTCAGGCTCAAGGACAGTTGAAGAAATCGTCAGCCGATTTCAGGAGAAAAGTGAAAATATCGTCTCTGAGAGCAATGGAAAACAAATGGTAAATCTGATTAAGAGTTTTTTAGGTTTGAACGCTTCTCTTGATACTTTTCCGAATATTTTAAGAGAGTTTGTAAGTGATCAAAAGCTTGATTTTTTTAAAAAAGAGATTGATGGCATGGAAGAATTCAAGAACGCTGTTTCAGCTGAAATGGACATATCTAAATTTAATTTCAACAATGACTTTGGACATTCAATTGAATTTTATGATGGCGTCATGTTCGAAATCTATGATCAATCAGGCAATATCAAGTTAATAACTGGTGGAAGATACGATAAGTTACTTAATATTTTAGGGTCCAGAAACAACCTGTCAGCTATAGGGTTTGCAACAAATAATAATAACTTAAGTAAAATTTTATAATCATGAAATTCGAAAATAAATTAAGAATAGGACTACCCAGCAAAGGCAGGTTAAGAAAAGACATGGAGAAACTTTTTCTAGATAAAAATATTACTTTTGAAAATCTTGTAAATGATAGAGATTATATTGGTACAATAAAAGGACTAAAAGATACAGTTCTATATTTTTTAAGCGCTAAGGAAATTACCAATAGACTTGATGAGGGATCAATCCATGTAGGCTTAACCGGTGATGATCTGATACAAGAAAAAATTTTCAATTTTAATTCAAAAATAACAAAGGATCTGGAGTTAGATTTTGGAAAAGCGGATCTGGTTGTTGCTGTACCAGATATCTGGATTGATGTAATGACGATGGCTGATTTGGAAGAAGTGAGCAATAATCACAGAGATAAATATTCAAAAAGGTTGCGTGTAGCAACTAAATATAAGAACTTAACAAATAATTTCTTTTCTAAATGTGGAGTTGTTGATTATAGAACTGTTGAAAGTGACGGCTCTACTGAAAGCGCGCCTTTCAATGGTTTTTCTGAAATCATCACTGATATAACATCAACAGGTGAAACACTAAGGGCTAACAATTTAAGAGTTCTTGATGATGGCATAATCCTGAAATCATCAGCAAATTTCTTTTCTTCAAAAGTTGCGGAGTGGGACAAAGAAATAGAAAATAATTATAAAAATTTTATCAATAAGTTTGAATAAAAAAAACCCGGCGAGGCCGGGTTTTTTTTAGAGTTTATCGTTAATGATTATTACATCATACCGCCCATGCCGCCCATGCCGCCCATATCAGGCATTGCAGGTGCTGCAGCAGGCTTATCTTCAGGAGCATCAGCAACCATCGCTTCAGTTGTAATTAAAACACCTGCAATAGATGCGGCGTTTTGTAAACTTGTTCTTACAACTTTAGTTGGGTCAATGATTCCCGCTTTAAACATATCGACAAATTTATCAGACTGAGCATCATAACCCTCAGTAGAAGACTTGCCCTCTTTGAGCTTGCCAACAATCACAGACCCATCAACACCCGCATTGTTTGCAATTGTTCTAATTGGTGTTTCTAATGCCCTGCGGACAATATCCACCCCAGCTTTTTGATCAGCGTTAGATGTTTTGACTTTATCAAGTGCACTAGCTGCGTTTAGAAGTGATAATCCACCGCCAGCAACAATACCTTCTTCAACTGCAGCTCTAGTAGCATTAAGAGCATCATCAACTCTGTCTTTTCTTTCTTTAACTTCAACTTCGGTAGCTCCTCCAACTTTGATTACAGCTACTCCACCAGCTAACTTAGCAAGACGTTCTTGTAACTTCTCTCTGTCATAGTCAGATGTTGTTTCCTCAATCTGTTTTCTAATCTGAGAGCATCTACCTTGAATATCAGCTTTAGTTCCAGCACCATTAACAATTGTAGTATTTTCTTTATCAATACTAATTCTTTTTGCTGTCCCTAAATCATTAATGGTTACATTTTCTAATTTAATACCTAGGTCTTCGGATATGACCTGACCACCAGTTAAAATAGAAATATCTTCCATCATTGCTTTTCTTCTATCACCAAATCCTGGTGCTTTTACAGCAGCAATTTTTAATCCACCTCTTAATTTATTAACCACCAATGTAGCAAGCGCTTCACCTTCAACATCTTCAGCGATAATTACAAGTGGTCGTCCCGCTTGAACTACAGCCTCTAATAGAGGAAGCATTGGTTGGAGATTTGTTAATTTTTTTTCATGAAGAAGAATGTAAGCATTTTCTAGATCAGCTGTCATTTTCTCTGCATTAGTCACAAAATATGGAGATAGGTAGCCTCTATCAAATTGCATTCCTTCAACAACATCAAGTTCAGTTTCAAGACCTTTAGCTTCTTCAACTGTTATAACGCCTTCGTTTCCAACTTTATCCATTGCCTTCGCAATCATAGCTCCAACTTCAGCCTCACCGTTTGCAGAAATAGAACCAACTTGCGCGACTTCAGCACTAGTTTTAACTTTTTTTGATGAACTACTAATAGCATCGCTTGCAGCATCGATTGCAGAATCTACTCCTCTTCTTAGATCCATTGGATTCATTCCTGCCGCAACAAATTTTAAGCCCTCTGTAACTATTGCTCTTGTAAGTACAGTAGCAGTTGTAGTTCCATCGCCTGCAACATCATTTGTTTTACTCGCAGCCTCACGAACCATCTGTGCTCCCATATTTTCAAATTTATCTTTTAATTCAATTTCTTTTGCAACTGAAACTCCATCCTTTGTACTTTTAGGTGCACCAAAAGATTTATCCATGACAACGTTTCTTCCTTTAGGACCTAATGTTACTGCGACTGCGTCAGCTAGAACGTTAACACCTTTAAGCATTTTGTTTCTTGCTTCTGTGCCAAAATGTATATCTTTACCCGCCATTTTTTATTCTCCTTGATTTAAGATTTATTTTTTCTTTTTTGATTTTGATTTTGATTTCTTTTCAATTACACCCATGATGTCTGACTCTTTCATGATACATAGCTCTTCCCCATTAACTTTGACCTCAGTGCCAGACCATTTTCCAAATAGAACAATATCTCCCGCTTTTAAATCTAATGGTGTAACTTTTCCGTCTTCAGATTTTGTTCCTGACCCAACAGCAACAATTTGTCCTTCTTGAGGTTTTTCTTGAGCTGTATCAGGAATGATAATCCCCCCAGCAGTTTTTTCTTCAGTGTCTAATCTCCTTACGAGAACACGATCATGTAAAGGTCGAAAATCCATTTTTAATCTCCTAAATATTTAATATCTTTTGCTTAATTACCTAGGCATATAGTGATCTCGTGCGTATGTGTCAAGAGGGTCCTCAAAAACGATTAATTATAAAAGATGATAAAAAATGCTTATTTTACAATACTTTGACTATTGTTCAGACTCTCCACCGTCTATAACTATATTTTGTCCAGTCATGAACGAGCCTGCCTCAGAGGCAAGATAGACAGCGGCTCCTGCGATTTCATCAGGCATGCCAATTCTTTTGAGCGCTGATTTCGCTGTTGTTACCCTCAAAATATCTTCATTTTCCCAAAGTGCACGTGCAAAATCAGTCTTGATTAGCCCTGGAGATATACAATTTGCTCTAATATTATTTCTGCCATATTCCACAGAAATATTCCTTGCTAACTGAGAGTCAGCGGCCTTGCTAATAGCATAAGCACCTAACATGCTGCTTCCATGCAGACCTGCTATTGATGAAATTATAATAATAGAACCACTTTTTATTTTTACCATATCGGGCAATATTTCGTTACATAGCCAAAAATTACTCTGTACATTTGATTTCATTATTTTTTCAAATGCTTCATCTGGTATGTTGTTAGATGGCCCAAAATATGGATTTACAGCCGCGTTGCATACTAAAGTTGTTATACTTCCACAAAACTCCTTTGATTTAACATACAAGTTTTTTAATTGTTCTTTGTCAGAAATATTACATGATATTGCTGTAGCGGTATCCTTACCAAACGTGCTATTAATTTCTTCAGCAACGTTCTCGCATGCATCAATTTTGCGACTTGTTATTATTACTTTGGCGCCATGCTCCGCCATTCGATATGCAATAGCCTTACCAATGCCACGTGAAGATCCAGTGATAATTGCATTTTTATCTTTTAAATCAAAAAGTGATGTCATTTAATTACGAACTGATTTAAAAAAAGATTATAAGTTAATAAAATAATTTCAATATAAAATATGAATATTAATAAAATTAATAGTGTTGAGAGTTATTCACTATCCTATAAAGCAATTTTATGTGATCTCTGGGGAGTAATTCATAATGGTGTTGAAATTTATGCTGGCGCTCTCACTTATCTTGAACGCATGAAGGAGCATGGAATTGATGTTCATTTGATTTCTAATGCCCCGCGTCCTAATTATGTTGTTCAGGAGGGTTTGACAAATAAACTTGGACTTAATCCCGATCTTTATAAACATATTTATACCTCTGGAGATATAGGAACGAAGTTTGTTAATAAAAAAATTCATGGTGAAAGTTATTTTCATCTAGGCCCAACTAAGGACTATGATCTATTAGAAAATATAAATATTAGTAAGGTAGATAGTATTAATGAGGCAGATTTCATTTTAACAACAGGACTTTACGATGACAGTTCTGAAACTCCTAAAGATTATAATGATTTATTTAATGACTTCATGGAGAAAGAAAAACCTATTGTATGTGTAAATCCTGATGAAATTGTTTATCGAGGAGTAAACTCTATTTTTTGTGCTGGAGCTTTAGGCAAATATTATGAAAAACTTGGTGGTAAAGTAGTATATTATGGAAAACCATACGTTGAAATTTATGACCAAGCTTTTCAAGATTTGAAAAAAATGAATAATATTGAAAATAAGTCAGATATCCTTGCAATCGGCGACAGTATCAGAACCGACTGTCTTGGCGCACAAAACTTTAATTTGGATTTTGTCTTTATTATGAATGGTATACATAAGGATCAAATATCAGGTAAAAATAACATTGAAGATATTAGCAATCTTGTGGAAAATATTCTTTTAAGAGATACAAAAGAAATCACAGTTTCTGATTTTCTAAAGTGAAATAAAGTGAAAATATTTAAAGATCTTAAAAAGACGTATAATTTTACGAAAGACTCTATCCTGATAATTGGTAACCTTGATGGTGTTCATAAAGGTCACCAATCAATAATATCGTTAGCCAAGAAACTCAGTAAAAAAAAAGATGCAAAAGTTGGAGTATTGCTTTTTGATCCTCATCCTAGGAGGTATTTTGAAAAAGATAATAAAGGTTTTTTATTAACACAGGTTGATACGCGTCTAGAAATTTTAAAATCCTATAAAATTGATTATGCGATTGTCTTAAAGTTCAATAAGAGCATTGCAACAATGACGCCTAAATTATTTTGTAAGAAAATTCTTTTTTCAGGCATAGCAATGAAGAATATTTTTGTTGGTAAAAATTTTAGGTTTGGCAATAAAAGATCTGGCGACTATCGGTTTCTATCAAATTTTGGAAAAGAACATTCATTTAATGTGACACCCATAAATTTATTGAAAACAAATAAAATCCTTCACAAAAAAACAAAAATGAAAATTTACTCTTCATCAAACATAAGAGCTTTAATTCAAAAAGGAGAGGTGAAACTTGCCAACAAATTTCTTGGGGTGCCGTTTACAATTGTTTCTAGAGTAATGAAAGGTGATCAAAGGGGGCGAACAATAGGAGTTCCAACAGCAAACCTTAAAATTGATGAATATATTCAGCCTAACCATGGGGTTTATGCTGTTCGTGCACAAGTAATGAATAAGAGTGCAAAGGGAAAGAATTATAAGGGAATTGCCAATTTTGGAGTCAGACCGACTTTTGATAAAAATAAGCCCTTATTAGAGGTTCACTTGTTTAATTTTAATTTGAATATTTATAATTCTTCATTAAAAGTAGAATTTATTGACTTCATAAGGAAAGAAAAAAAGTTTTCTGGAATAGATTCATTAAAAAATCAATTGATAATAGATATATCCAAAGCTAAGAAAATCTTAAATTAATAAAATGACCGCTAAAAATGATAAAATAGATTTTAGTGAAACTTTGTTTTTACCTAAGACTTCCTTTGCTATGCGGGCGGGGCTGCCTGAACAAGAGCCAAGCATATTAGAGAATTGGGATAAAAATAATCTTTATCAAAAATTAAGAAACAATTCGAAGGACAGAAAGAAATTTGTACTTCATGATGGCCCACCATATGCAAATGGCCATCTTCATATGGGGCACGCTTTAAATAAAGTTTTAAAAGATTTTGTTGTTCGGTCACAGCAAATGCTTGGGCACAATAGTTCATATATTCCTGGCTGGGACTGTCATGGTCTCCCGATAGAGTGGAAGATTGAAGAACAATATCGAGAAAAAGGAAAAGATAAAGATGAAGTAGATATCATTCAGTTTAGAAAAGAATGCAGGGAATTTGCTAAAAAGTGGATTGATATTCAGAGATCAGAATTTATTAGGCTAGGAGTAACTGGAGATTGGTTCAATCCCTACACTACAATGTCTTACGAAGCTGAGTCTACAATTGTGAAGGAGTTTTTCAAATTTTTGGAGAATGAGAGTTTATATCGTGGCTCTAAACCAGTTATGTGGTCAACAGTTGAAAAGACCGCATTAGCTGAAGCTGAAATAGAATATAAAGAACATAAATCGATAACAATTTTTGTAAAATTTCCAGTTATTTCTTCACTAGAAAATAATGAAGTAAATACGTCGGTTATTATTTGGACTACAACTCCATGGACTATACCAGCAAATCGAGCCATAGCCTTCAGTAAAAATATAAGTTATTCAATTTATTCTGTTAATGGATTAGAAGAAAACAGTCTACTAAATGAAGGAGATCAAATTATTATTGCTGATGAATTGTTAGACAATGTAAGAATTCAGTGCAAAGTAAAAGAGCTTACAAAAATTAGAGCAATTAAAGACTTAGATCAAATAATCTGTGGGCATCCTTTTAGAGATTCAGGGTATGATTTTGAAGTCAAATTATTTGATGCTGATTTTGTAACTTTAGAACAAGGAAGTGGATTTGTTCATATAGCCCCAGGTCACGGAGCGGATGATTATAATTTAGGCATTGCAAATAATGTGGAAGTTCCGGAAACAGTGGATGAGAATGGTCAATATTTTGACCATGTTCCCCTTTTTAAAGGCAAAAAAGTATTTAATGATGATGGCTCTGATGCAGATGCAAATGTAGCAGTGATCGTTGAGCTTAAAAATCATAATAACCTTGCAGGCAAAGGATCACTCAGGCACAGCTATCCTCATTCATGGAGATCTAAAGCTCCTGTCATATTTAGAAATACCCCTCAGTGGTTTATTAGTATGGAAAAGAATGGATTAAGGTCAACGGCACTTAATGAAATAGATAAAGTTAATTGGTTCCCTAAACAAGGTAAGAATAGAATATATTCGATGATTGAAGATAGACCTGATTGGGTTGTTTCAAGGCAAAGAGCTTGGGGTGTTCCGCTATCTATATTTTACCATATAGAAACAGGACAACCTTTAATGGATAAAGAAATTAATCAAAAAATAATTGATTTGTATAGAGAAGAAGGATCAGACGCTTGGTTTAAATACTCAAAAGAAGAATTGTTGGGAGATAAGTACGATCCAAATGATTATAAAAAAGTTGATGATATTCTTGATGTTTGGTTTGATTCTGGCTGTACTCATTCCTTTGTTTTAGATGAAAAGGAAGATCAAATGTGGCCTGCATCTCTTTATTTAGAAGGCACTGATCAACATAGAGGATGGTTTCACTCCTCACTTTTGGAGTCATGTGGTACCAGAGGGATTGCCCCTTATGAGTCGGTCTTGACGCATGGCTTTGTTCTTCACGAAGATGGATTAAAAATGAGCAAGTCTTCAGCTAATATAGTTTCACCTGATGAAATTATAAATAAATCTGGGGCAGATATTTTAAGGTTATGGGTTGCAAGCAGCGATTATTCTGAAGACCTAAAAATAGGGCCAGAGATAATGAAGAGTAATGTAGATAGCTACAGGAGACTGAGGAATACATTACGTTTCATTCTTGGAAACTTATCTGAATTTAATGATAATGAAAAAATTTCACATGCAGAACTTAGTGAGCTTGATCAATATGTATTATCCCAGTTAGAGGAGTTAAAAAAAGAAGTATTAGAAAATTATAAAATATTTGAATATCAAAAAGTATTTTCAGCAATATTTAATTTTTGTACAAATGATCTATCTTCATTTTATTTTGATATAAAAAAAGATGCTTTGTATTGCGAGGCACAGGACAGTCATATCAGAAAGTCCACTCGAACAGTATTAGATAAGTTATTCTATAATTTGCTTAGTTTACTAGCACCCATCCTTTGCTTCACTGCTGAGGAGGCTTGGCAAAGTAGGCTTGGAAAAGAATCGAGTGTTCATGAGGTTGATTTTCCAGCTTTAGAGAGCAATTTGATAAATGAAGATTTAACAAAAAAATGGGAATTATATAAGCAACTGCGTAAAGCAATAAATGGTGCAATTGAGGTAAAGAGAAAAGAAAAAGTTATTGGTTCAAGTCTTGAAGCGTCTGTAAAGCTTTACTCAATTAAAAGTTTTAATGAAATTGATAGTGATACACTTAAAAATATATCAATAATTAGTGAATTAACAATTTTAAATGAATCACCACCAGAAAGCTCATACATATCTGAGTCAGATAAGGATGTAGGTATTGTAGTTAAGAAAGTTGATGGCAATAAGTGTGAGAGATGCTGGAAATATTATCCAAATTTATTTAAAGATATGTGTGCACGATGCGAGCAAGTTGTTTGTAAATAAATGATTTATAAACTTTCTAAATTTTTTTTATTAATTTTATTTTTTTTTGCTCTTGATCAAATAAGTAAAAATATAATTATACATCTTTACAACATTGACGTTGAAAACCTAAGTTCTCAATATTTAACTTCAATCAATGAATACTTAAACTTATATTTAATTTGGAATAAAGGCTTCGCCTTTGGCTTATTTCAAAATGACATAAGGACTGTAAATAATATTTATATGATTTTAATGGCTGTAATTATTATTGTGGTGTTCATTTACGCCTTAACTATTAATAGCAAAGTTTATTATTATGGATTTAGTTTAATAATTGGAGGTGCATTAGGCAATCTTTTTGATCGTTATCAGTATGCAGCGGTATTAGATTTTATTGACGTGCATTATAATAATTTCCATTGGTATGTATTTAATATTGCTGATATAAATATAACTCTTGGATGCATCCTAATAATAATTTTAGAATTGTTCTCAAATAGAAAGAAAAAAAATGAAATATAAAATAACCAGTCGATACTTTTTATTGATAGTTTTTTTTATATTTATTTCTTGTTCTAATAATACAGTAAGAGATTATACTTCTCTTAAGCAAAAAGCACTAGAAATACCCCCTGACTTTGAGTTATCACCTCCAGTTGTAAATGACGAGTCTGCAAGTGAAGAGCTGCCAAATGAAGAAGTGGTAGAAGATATTGAAGAAATATTAACAAGTGATAATAGTGCTACAACTAGTGAAAAGACTGAGAGTTCATCTTTAGAAGACTTCATTGATAGTAATTTTGTTAATGATGAAAAAGAAGAAGTATCAAATGAAGTAAACACAAATGACGATACTGAGTCTCTAGATATCTTGGTAAATGACGACTTACCTGATCAGCCTGCTGATGTGGAAAATACAAATGATACAGAAGAGATGATCCAAGATGATCAAGTCCAAAATAATGAGTCTCAAGAAACCAATTTTACTGAAGAAAAGTTGCTAGATGAGTTATCAAATGTAGATGATATAACATCGCTTCCAGAGGAAGAGCAGTTGAAGCCTGAGATTATTGAAGAAGAAGTTTATGACGATCCTACAGTTTACGATGATGATCAAGATTTAAATGATCTATTGAACAGAGTGGATGATTTGCTCAACTCATATTCAAATTAAATATTCTATAAATGTTTAAGTTTTTTAGAGATCCAAAATGGTTTTACTGGGCATATATTGGTTCAGCAATTATTTTATCGTCATTATGGATTCAGGTACAAATTGACGTAAAAATTAATGAGTGGTTCGGTGAATTTTATGACATGATACAAGAGGCGTTGTCAGCTCCTAACGTAATTACTATAGAAGAATATTGGGCAAGTCTTTTATCATTTATAACTTTAGCCGGCATGTATGTGGCTGTTGCAGTTCTTGTAAGTTATTTTACTAATCATTTTCTATTTAGGTGGAGAACCGCAATGGTAGAATGGTATCATTCTGTTTATGACAAAGCCCGCAAAATTGAAGGGGCCTCACAGAGAGTTCAAGAAGACACAATTAAATTTTCAAGAATCATGGAGTCTCTTGGAACGAGTTTGATCGAAGCATTAATGATACTGGTTGAATTTATGCCAATTTTATTTGGCCTCAGCATTGGAATTCCAATATTTTTCTTTGGAGAATGGGAATATGGATTAGTTGTTGGGGCTTTGGTGTGGTCAATTGGTGGTACATTATTTTTAATTATTCTTGGTTTAATTTTAAGACTAGTTGGAATTGAATATGATCTTCAAAAACAGGAAGCCGCATATAGAAAAATGTTAGTAATTGCCGAGGATGATGAAACTGTAAGGCCAAAAACTCTTGAGGAATTGTTTGATGATGTAAGGCAGATACATTTTTTAAGCTATATAAGATACCTTTACTTTGACATTGGTCGTGTTGCATTTTTGCAGGCAAATGTTTTATCAGCGTACGTGTTTCTCGCACCTGCAATCGTTGCAGGCGTAGTTACCCTTGGTGTTATGCAGCAGATAATCAGAGCATTTGGAAGGGTTGAGGGATCAATGCAGTATCTTTTAAAAGCGTGGCCTACAATAATTGAGCTCGCAAGTGTTTATAAGAGATTAAGAGAGTTTGAAAGACAAATTGATGAAGTTTTAATTGAAGAGGAAACTCCAGTATAAAGATGAATTATCCATTCTTAGATTTTGAGAAACTTGAAAAAAAATTTCTTTTATCTCGCGAAATTATTTCTCAAAAATTTGAAAATATTGTCGTAATTGGCTTCGGAGGATCAACGCAAGGCTCAAAAGCTATTAATTCCTTTTTAAATGAAATACGAGTAATTTACATTGATCATTTATATTCGGAAATTATTGATAAATTAGTCGTAACTTTGAATTTAGAAAAAACAGGGTTCATTTTTATTTCTAAATCTGGCAAAACTTCAGAAACATTATCTATTTTTGAGTACTTGATAGACAAATGCAAAAATAAAATAAATATCTCAAACCACTTTTTTTCTTTAACTGAGGATAAACAATCTCAACTTCACGACTTTTCGTTGCAGCACTCAATGAAACTTATTGAGCATGATCCAGATATTGGAGGAAGATTTTCTATATTCAGTAATACATCTCTTATTCCTGGGTTTTATTTTAATTCTGATTTGTGTAAAAATTTTCTTGAGGGTGGCAGAGAAGCTATGGAAGAAAAAGGTTTAGCTGAAGATCTGGCTGATCAGTTAAATCAGTCTTTGAAAAATAATAAAAATATCGCAGCATATCTTATTTATGGACATGAATTACTAGAAGTAGGTAATTGGAAAAAGCAACTTTTTGCTGAATCGCTAGGTAAAAATGGAAAAGGATTTATGCCAGTTGTTTCCGAGATGACAAAAGACCAGCATAGTATTCTTCAATTATTTCTAGATGGGCCAAAAAATGTATTCTTTGAAATCATGAGTATGGAGAGTGATAAAGTGAATTTAATAAATATGACACTTTCTAACCATATGAGCGCAATGAACGAGACACTTATAAAACAAGGTCTTAAACCTAGAATTTCAATATTTAAGGAAAATGAAGTTAAGGAGCTGGGTTTTTATTTTTGTATCGAAATATTAACTGTTATTTTCTTGGCAAAGCTTCTTAATGTAGATCCTTTTGTTCAGGAAGCCGTTGAACTTCAAAAAAATAATTTAACTTAGTCTATAGAAAGAAAATTTTGATATACCCAACTCTTTAACTCTTTCTATTTTTAGCTCTGGGATTAATATATCTTTTGATTTTCTCTCCTCTTCAATAACCAGTATTGAGTCTTTGTTTATAAGTTTTTTCTTTAGGATATTTTTTATAGATCTGGCAACTAAGTTTTTATTGTAGGGGGGATCTATATACACCAAGTTGAATTTTGGCTTATCAGAAATAGATTCAAATGAGCATGCATTTTCGTTTAGAACAGATATTTGATCAGTCAAGCCTAATTTATTTGCACTCTTATAAATTAGATTAATTATTTGATCATTGTTTTCAACCATTGTGGCACTGTTGGCGCCTCTTGATAACGCTTCAAAACTAAATGAACCTGTTCCTGCAAATAAATCTAGAACATTTGATTTTTCAATTTGAAATCCAGTATTAATTATTTCTTTACCATGCGTAAGAATATTAAATATTGTTTCTCTATTTTTATCAGATAATGGTCGAACATTTTTATCTTTATGACTAAAAATAGAATGTCCTTTTTTTGAGCCGCTAATTATTCTCATATATTTTGACTTTTTTTAATTTACTTCTCTCTAACGATCCTAATTTATAAGCTCCATAAGATATTCGGATGAGCCGAGTAACAGTTATATTTAATGATTCGAAGATATTTCTTATTTCTCTGTTCTTACCTTCGAGTAATGACATTTTAATCCAAGAGTAAGTCTTAGTCTTGCTAATGAGGCTTACTTTTATAGGCTTATATTTAATATGCTTTATTCTCAGTCCTTTTGATAATCTATCTATGAAATTTTTGTCAATAAATCCTTGTACTCTTACTTTGTACACTCTTTCAAAATTATTTTTGGGTAATTCCATTTTTCTTTTAAATTCTCCGTTATCTGTAAATAGTAATAAACCCTCAGTGTTATAATCTAATCTTCCAATTGATAATAAATTTTTTTGTTTAGGTCCTAAAAAATCATAAACCGTTTTTCTATTTTTATCGTCAGATTTGGTAACTAAGCATCCTCTAGGTTTATGAAAAATATAAAGTGAATTTAGTTCAGTAATTTTCTTAATTTTAATTATAGTTTCATCAATGCTAATTTTATTACTTGAAGAAACTTTTATTCCTTGTGTAGTCAGTAATTTCCCATCTACTTTAATACGACCTTCCATAATGAATTTTTCAATCTCTCTTCGAGAAAAATCAGTTGATCTTGCGAGAACTTTATTTATTCTTTCCATTATTATTGTTTAGTTTTTTGAGCAATATTTAAGTTACAATTAAATATTTATGACACAAAATACATTTATGGAACAGGCAATAATAAATGCTTACAAAGGACTAGATTTGGGAGAGGTACCAGTCGGTTGTGTGATTGTAAATCAAGATAATAAGATAATCTCCCAATCATATAATAAAGTTATAGCGGATAACGATCCCACTGCTCATGCTGAGATTAATGCCATAAGGCAAGCATGTGCAACCTTAAAATCTGAGCGTTTAATCGATTGTAGTATTTATGTTACTTTAGAGCCTTGTGTAATGTGTGCCGCCGCAATATCGAAATCTAAGTTAAAAAGACTATATTATGGAGCAGATGATATGAATTTTGGTTCTATCAACGGTGGATTTAATTTTTTTCAAACAAAAAATTGCAATCATGTGCCAGAGATTTATGATAGTATTTCGAAAATTCAATGTGAGAATTTAATAAACGATTTTTTTAAAGGTAAAAGAACATGACAATTTCAGCTAAGGCACAGCAAACAACAGATCGACTAAACACATTTATGGAAAAAAACGTGTATCCAAATAATGATACATACCATAAGCAAATTGAAGACTTCGGAAATGATCGTTGGCAGGTTGTCCCGATAGTTGAAGATTTAAAAAAAGAAGCAAAAAAAGAGAACCTCTGGAATTTGTTTTTACCAGACAGCGATTTAGGACATGGACTTTCAAATGCTGAATATGCTCCCATGTGTGAAATAATGGGAAGAGCTATGTGGTCTGCAGAAGTATTTAACTGCTCTGCGCCTGATACAGGTAATATGGAGGTTCTAGTCAGATACGGAACTGATGAACAGAAAGATAAATATCTTAAACCTCTTCTTAATGGGGAAATTCGATCTGCATTTGCAATGACAGAACCAGCTGTTGCATCTTCAGATGCAACCAATATTGAAAGTGAGATAAAAAAAGAGGGTAATCAATATGTCCTAAATGGGACAAAATGGTGGACGTCCGGAGCAATGGATCCAAGATGTCAGTTTTACATTTTTATGGGCAAAACTGATCCAGAGAATGAAAATATTCATAAACAACAGTCCATGATTTTAGTGGATAAGGATACACCAGGTATTAAAATTAAAAGACATTTGCCAGTTTTTGGATTTGACGATGCTCCACACGGGCATGCGGAGGTAGAGTTTAAGGACGTAAAGGTGCCACCTGAAAATATGTTGTTGGGAGAGGGTAGAGGATTTGAAATCGCTCAAGGCAGACTTGGTCCGGGACGAATTCATCATTGCATGAGAACAATTGGACTAGCGGAAGTTGCACTGGAGGCCATGTGCAAAAGATTGATGAGCCGTAAAGCTTTTGGAAAAGAGGTAGTTAGGCATTCTGTGTGGCAAGAGAGAATTGCTGATGCTCGAATTAATATTGAGATGACAAGACTTTTGACTCTAAAAGCAGCATCAATGATGGATGAGGTAGGCAATAAAGTTGCTAAAAATGAGATAGCTATGATTAAGGTTGCAGCACCAAATATGGCACTTAAGATAATAGATGATGCAATTCAAGCCTTTGGAGGCGCAGGGGTCACTACTGATCCAAGATTAGCCCAAGCTTATGCCGGTATGAGAACGCTACGTTTAGCAGATGGTCCAGATGAAGTTCATAGACTTTCAATTGCTAGAAATGAATTAAAAAAATATCTCTAACATTGATAAAAAAAAAGAAGACATTCCAAAAAGACAAGTATGGACGTTACATAAAGTCTAAAGAGTTTGATGTATACTGGGATGAATACCATGAGCTTGAGGACATCTCAATGAAAGAGTCAGTTAGACAGAAGAACGAAAGAACAAAAAAAATCGAAACTAAAGAATAGTATCTAAAAAATCTATTAGTCGATTTACTTCCTCAATATTATTATAATGAACCATTGAAACTCTAACCACACCATCATTTGGTTCAATTCCTAATCCCTTCAAACATCTCCATGCATAAAACTCACCATTGCGAATTCCAATTTGATTTTTACCTGCAGCTTTTGCAATTTCTAGTGAACTTTTGTCTTTCACGGTAAATGAGACAGTAGGCATTCGTTCACTTCTAGAGTGAGAAGTTTTGCCAACTAATCTTACATTTTTTTTGAGCTTTAAAAATTCGATAAGTGTTCTGATTAGTGTTTCTTCGTGGTTATAAATTAGCTCAAAAACTTTTTTTCCTTTTTCATGAAGGTTCAACCCTTGTTCTGTAAAATGATGACTATAAAGTGTTTCATAGTAGTCAGTGACTCCCGATAAGCATGCCAATTCCTCATGGTTAGGGCCGCCTGGGTTCATTGTGTATGGTATTTCTGATGATAGAAATTCGTGATTCAAGTTTTTAGTTTGATCAAGAAGTTCTTTTTTTCCATATAAGAGGGCTAAATGAGGACCATAAGTTTTGTATAGACTGAATCCATAAAAATCTATGTCTAATTCTTTTAGATCAATAATATCATGTGCCATGTACGCTACTCCATCACCAACTACTTTTATGTCATGACTATGAGCTATTGAGATTATTTCTTTTAAGTTATTTATTGAAGCCACAACATTTGATGTATGACAGACACAAATAAATTTAGTTCTTTTTGTTATTAAATTTTTTAAATCTTCAACTTCAAGTTCTGCACTTTTCGGATTAAACTTCCATTCCTTAATATTAATTCCTTTTTCCGCAAGTTTCCTCCAAGACCCAATATTTGCCTCATGGTCTTGATTGGTTACAATTATTTCATCATCAGTTTTAAGCCAATCTTTAATTGCATTAGACAGCAAAAACATATTCATGGTCGTTGATGGACCTATAATAAATTCATTTTTTGAAATATTTAATAGTTCTGCAATTTTTTCTAAGCTGTTATCCATTTCATTTCCTGCTTCTATTGACGGACCAAAGTCACCATAAGGTTGAACTTTCTTAGTAATCATAAAATCATTTAGTTTTTCAATTACATGCTTAGGAACATATGTGCCCCCTGCATTCTCAAAGAATGCAAAATCAGCAGTTTTTGGATTTTGAAAAACAGGAAATTGTTTTCTCACAAATTCTATATCTAGTATATTTCTATTCAAATTAGTTAATTCCTTCTACAATGCTCCAACCGAGCTTACCTAATATTGGAACAAAAGCTTCATAATTTTTAGCTTCTGAGCTTGAAGCAGTTCCATCTCTTACACGACCCACTATGCCTTGTGCTATTCCTGCAAGTCTAAATATATTATATGCCATATAGAAATCCCAATTATCAATTTTTTCTCTTCCTGTTTTTTTGTAATAGAGTTCAGCATACTCACTTTCTGATGGAATATTGAGTGACTTAAGATCCGATCCCATCATTCCTAATCCCTTTGCGCCCGCTGGTAATCTCCATGACATCATATGATAAGTAAAATCTGCTATTGGGTTTCCTAAAGTAGATAATTCCCAGTCTAATATTGCTTTTACTTCATGAGTTATTGGGTCAAATATCATATTGTCCAATCTGAAATCTCCATGAACGATCGAGGTCTCTTGATCAGAAGGTATATTTTTAGGTAACCATTCTATCAATTCATTAATCTCAGGTATCATTTGTGTTTCAGAATCTCTGTACTGTTTTGTCCATCTATGAATTTGTCTGTCCATATAATTTTCATGTTTGCCATAATCAGCTAAATTAACTTTATCAAAATCAACGTTATGTAACTTTCCAATAGTATCATTCATGGATAAGTAAATTTCCCTTCTTTGATTTGGATCACAACCTGGTAGAAGAAGTTCCCAATAAATGTTACCAATGACATGATCCATAACAAAAAAAGGTGTACCAATTATTGTTTCATCATCGCAATAACCAAATGTCTTGGGAACAGGAACATCAGTATCGTAAAGAGCTGTCATTACTCTATATTCTCTATCAACTGCATGCGCGGATTTAAGAAGTTTACCTGGGGGCTTTCTTCTAAGTACAAAATTATTAATATTTGTTTCAACCAGATAAGTTGGATTTGACTGTCCACCCTTAAATTGTTTTACCTGACTTATCTGGATATTATTACCTATTAGTTTTTTAAGATAATCATTTAAAGAGTCTTTATTTATTTTGAGTTTATCATCAACTTGTTTTGTGCCCGAAAACATTTCATTTCTATCAGTCATGTTAAAGCTTTCTTCCCAATATCTTTTCTATAGTACCCCTCGGGCCAGTCTATCAAGTAAATCGAATCATAAATTTTCTTCAAAGCCTCACTAAGCGATGCATTTTTTGAAGTTACAGAGAGAACTCTTCCACCAGTAGCAATAATTTTTTTATCTTTAATAGCTGTTGCAGCGTGAAATACTTGAAAAGTATCAGTATCTTCTAAATTATCAATTCCATTAATTACAGTTTCTTTCTCAAAGGATCCTGGGTATCCATTCGATGCCATTACAACTGTTGCACAATGATCATCTTCCCATTTTAATTCAAAGTTATGCAAATCTTTATTAATACACCTGAGCATAAGTTGAACTATGTCACTTTTCATTCTCAGCATTAAGACTTGGCATTCAGGATCTCCAAATCTAATATTATATTCAACAAGTTTAGCCTTTCCATTTTTAATCATTAGGCCTGCATATAAAATTCCTTGATATGGATGACCTAACTCTCTCATGGCATTTAGTGTGGGATGTATAATTTCATCATCAACTTGTTTTTTAATCTCATCTGTAAAGATAGGAGCGGGCGAGTAGGCTCCCATCCCCCCTGTGTTAGGGCCAGTATCATTTTCTCCTATGCGTTTATGGTCTTGAGCGCTTTCAAGAGAAATAAACTCAGTACCATCGGTGCATACAAAGTAACTCGCTTCTTCACCTTCCATAAATTCTTCAATGACTGCGGTCATATTTATTCCAAATTTATTTTCAAAAATTTCCTTTAGAGCTTTTTCAGCCATTTCAAAACTATCTGCGACAGTCACTCCCTTTCCAGCAGCTAATCCATTTGCTTTTACTACAATTGGTAAACTTTGTTTTTTTAAGTATTTCACTGCGTCTTCGTAGTTATCAAAAGTAGAATAGGCAGCTGTTGGAATAGAATAATTTTTGCAAAGATCTTTCATAAAGTTCTTTGATCCTTCAAGTTGGGATGCGTATTTATTTGGACCAAATATTTTAATATTTTTTGATACAAAATAATCCACTATTCCTGCAACTAATGGAACCTCAGGCCCAACTACAATTAAATCAATAGATTTTTCGACACAATATGAATGAATAGAGTTAAAATCATCAAGATCTAAATCTTTACATTCTGCTAGTAGACTTATTCCATAATTCCCAGGAACACAAAATAGTGATGTAGTCAAAGGACTTCTTGATATTGCATAGCATAGAGAATGCTCCCTAGCTCCATTTCCAAGTACAAGAATTTTCATAAAGTAAAATTTAAATTAATTGATATATTAGCATATAAGGAATTAAATTAAATGGTTAGAGAAAATATCCAAGAGTACTCAGTTTCAGAAATTTCAGACTCTATCAAGGGAACTCTTGAAAACAGTTTTGGTTACGTAAAAGTTAGAGGGGAAGTCTCGGGTTTAAGTAATCCAGCGTCAGGCCACATATATTTAAATTTAAAAGATGATAAGGCTGTTATAAAAGCAATAATCTGGAGAAGTGCAGCAGCAAGAATTAGTTTTGTACCCGAAGATGGATTAGAAGTTATTTGTTCAGGTAAGCTCACAACGGGATATTCTGATCGATATCCGGGAAGATCAGATTATTCAATTATAGTTGATTCAATAACTCCTGCAGGAGAGGGAGCTTTAATGGCTCTTTTAGAGCAACGTAAGAAAAAGCTTGCGGCAGAGGGTTTATTTGAGGAGCAAAATAAGAAAAGTTTACCAAAGTACCCTGAAACGATTGGCATAGTCACATCTCCAACAGGTGCAGTTATAAAAGATATACTCCATAGATTAAATGAGAGGTTTCCATGTAATGTCATTCTATGGCCTGTTCCAGTTCAGGGCCAAGATGCCGCTCAGTTAATTTCTGATGCAGTAGATGGATTTAATAATTTATCGAGTAAAGACGAAGTAAATTTACCAGACCTTATTATCATAGCACGTGGTGGGGGCAGTATAGAAGACCTTTGGCCTTTCAATGAAGAAATTGTAATCAGGTCTGTCTTCAAAAGTAATATTCCTATTGTATCTGCAATTGGTCATGAAACAGATACCTCACTAATTGATTTTGTTTCTGACTTAAGAGCGCCAACACCTACAGCTGCAGCAGAAATTTCTACCCCAGATAAAGAAGAACTTTTAAGAGACATCAATGAAAAAAATAATCGTTTAAATTATTCAATAAATTTATACATTGATAATATTAAAGATAATTTGATTTCAATAAAAGATAAATTGCCTGTTTCACTAAAACTTTTTCTAAATAATCTTACTTCTAATTTTCAGAATATTTCTCAATCACTTAATTTTCGTGTTCTCGGTGAGCAATTAAAGAGTTGTAAAGTAAAACTTATTTCTTTAGAGGAGTCTTTATTGAAAGCTAAAAATATTTTGGCAGAGAGGCTTCAAAAAGAATTAGATAATAAAAGTATGCTCCTTGAAAGCTTGAGTTATAAATCTGTTTTAAAAAGAGGGTACTCAGTTACCAGGAGTTCAAATAAAATAATCAAATCAAAAAAAGATTTAAAAGATGAAAGTGAGTTGATCATAGAAACTAATTTTGCTACTTTAAAAGCCAAACTTAGAGAAATTAATGACAAATAGTTTTACTACGAAGGCAGAAATAAGATTGCATCATGGCCAGTTTCAAATAATAAAGTCTGGGGATTATGTAGAATGTTCAATCACAAAAGAGAAGATATCACTTGATAATTTGAAGTATTGGAATGTTGATTTTCAGGAAATTTATGCAAATCCAGAAGTTGCACTAAGGAGATATAAAGAGATAAATGAAAATAAAGATTAAATTAATAGCAGTCTTTTTTTTTGTTTTTCAACCAGCTATAGCAGCCGATTTACCAAAAGAAATACCTCAAGGAAGCCTTGTTGTTGGCCAATCATCAGATGCAGATGAAATTATAGTAGATAATAATTCTTTAAAAGTGAGTGAAAAAGGTCACTTTGTATTTGCAGTCGGTAGGGACCATGTGGAACCGATAAGTGTGACATATTTAAAAAATGGATCATTAATAAAAATTCATCAGATAAATATAATTATACAAGACTACGACGTACAAAGAATTGACGGTTTACCAGAACAAATGGTTACACCACTTGATGATGAAATAATCGAAAGAATAATTTATGAGAACGATTTGATAAAAGAGAAGAAAAAAATAAATTTAGATCTAACTTATTTTAAAGATGATTTTATTCAACCAACAGAAGGTATTATCAGCGGTGTTTTTGGTAGTCAAAGAATATTAAATGGAAAAGCTAAAAGTCCCCATCGAGGTTTAGATATTGCAGCTGAAACTGGAGCCCCAATTTATGCATGTAACGAAGGACTTGTCATACATGCCGAGGATGATCTTTATTACACAGGTGGAACTATAATTCTTGATCATGGGCATGGAGTAAAATCAATTTATGCTCATTTATCTGATGTGAAAGTAACCGAAAATCAAACGGTATCAAAGGATGATGTTATTGGTGAAGTAGGTTCTACAGGACGATCAACCGGCCCTCACCTTCACTGGGGAGTAATGGTGTTTAATACCTATGTAGACCCACAATTGCTTTTAGATTAATTTTTTTTTAAAAAAAAAGACTTATATTTTCCATCTATTGTGGAACCAAAAGTATTGTTCAGGATACTTAGTAATCATTTTTTGATAAAAAGAGGATATTTGATCTGAAATTTTATCAATGTTTTCTGCACTACTTTCTTTATCTTTTGTATCAATGCACTCAACAACTTCAAATTTAAAATTATTATCATTTGTTCGTATTGGCCAGGCTAAAAATATCTTACATTTTGCTTTTAAAGCAATTTGAGCAGGAAGTGTTGATATATTCATTTCCTTATTAAAAAATTTAACCTTTATTCCTGAAGACAATTGTTGATCTGCCAAGAGGGCAATAGAACTTCCTTTATTGAATTGATTTAATAGCTGTCTAGTCCCCGATCTATTTTTACTATAACATTGTACGCTATATTTGCGTCTTAATTGTTTTACGACAAAATTTATTAGAGGATTATTTGGTTCTCTAACTATCGCTGAGACTCTATTCATCTTACTACGAAGAGCCATTCCAGGTATTTCCCAATTTGAACTATGGCCTGAAACAATTACACTATTTTCATTTTCATCAAATACATCATCTGAAAATTTATTATTAATAACTTCAATCTTACTCTTGAGTATACTGTTCATATGAGCATATTCTGAAATTGTATTGCCAAGATTCTTCCAAACTCCATTAGCTATATCATCAATCCACTTTTTATCTTTATTTTGAAATGCAATAGATAAATTTTTTATTAAAAGTTTATGTATTGGAAGAAATGGTCCAACAGAAGTAGTAATCAATATTCCAAGAGTACGCGATATTCTAAGAGGTAGAATTTTAAAGATCGTAAAGAAGATAATAAAAAATAAAAACTCCAGTGGGTACTTTACCAAAATCTTGAATAATGATTTCATTATTTTAATTAATTAATTTTCTTATTAGTTTTTCAACATTCGGTATTTCAAGCTTAATCTTGAAACAATCAATATTCTTCCTATAATCTTCAGGAATGCGAACATAGTCCTTCTCTGTCGTGATAAGTGATAAATTTTCTATCTTTGCCTTATCTAATAAGCTTTCTAAATCTTTTCTAGTGAACTGATAATGATCGGGAAAACTTTTCTTTTTTTTAACGTCATATCCTTTGTTTATCAAGGTATCAAAAAAACCATCATTATTTCCAATGCCACTAAATGCGAAATAATGTTTCTTATCTAAAACATCTACGGCTTTAATATCAGCATTGTAGAATTCTAGGTTATCATAATCATATTTCTTTGAAATATGATGTAGGTCATCTCCAATAATAACTACAAATTGTGCAGATTTTAGAGCAGGTCTTATGAGCTCCCTCAGTGGTCCTGCAGGTACGCACATTTTATTTCCAAAACCTCTCTTGCCATTAACTGTTAGTAAACTTTTATCTTTATGAAATGATCGATCTTGAAATCCATCATCCAACAATAAGATGTCTGTTTGCTTTTCATTTATTATTCTCTCAATCGCAAAATTTCTATTTGTGGTAATGTAAGTTGGGACGCAATTTGCATAGAGCAGAGCTTCATCTCCAACCTTGTTAAACGTATCCGACTTTGAAACCTTATAGAAAATAGATTTATTTTTAGATCCATAACCTCTCAACAATACTGATACTCTCTTGTCTTTCTTTTTTATCTCCTCAATTAATGCCAGTAACGTTGAAGTTTTACCCGTTCCTCCAATATTTATATTACCAATGCATATGATAGGGATATTGAACTTTTTATTTTTATAAAATAACGCTCTTAAGTAAAAAAGGCTTATGTATATACATGATAATGGAATAAAAAATAGTGTGGCAAGATTTGCATAATATACTTCCTGGTACCATATTTTCAGAAAAAATTTTTCCATAATGAATCAGAGGTATTGATATATTTCTTTCAATACTTTTTTTACTGTTTCTTCACCTTCTTTTTTTAACCTACTGATACCAACTTTTCTAACCTCATTGTCTAAAGTTTTATACTCTTCGTGAATAAAATGTTCGAGCTGTCTCTCATTTTTCACAATTTGCGATAATTTCATTCGATCCAAAGTCATATATACGTCAGAAAAATTTTCAACGTATTCACCATGAAATACTTTTTTTCCATGGTAAGCTGCTTCAATTGGATTTTGCCCCCCATGCATCACTAAACTGCCACCAATAAAAATTATATCAGCTAACTTATAAAATAAATTTAATTCACCAATTGTATCTGCTAAATAAATATGAGTATTTCTTTTAATTTTATTTCCCATTGATCTAATTGCAGTGTTTTTAATAATATTCTTATTGATAATGTTATTTCTTTTTGGATGTCTAGGAACAACAATTGTAAGAAGATCTTTACAAGTTTTTTTTAATTTTAGAGTCACTCTACTAATAATTTCTTCTTCTCCAGGGTGTGTACTTGCTGCAAGAAATATTTTTCTACCACCAGTCAAAACTTTGAGCTCGTCATATTTTTTAGTATCAGTAGTATCAGGAGTTAGGGCAAACTTTAAATTGCCAGTATAATTAGTGTTTTTTATTCCAAGTTTTTCATAAAAAAAAGTACTATCTGTATTTTGCGTGCTGCAGGAACTAAATTTAGAAAACAAATTGTTAGACAATGAATTAAATAAAGACCACCTTTTAAAACTTTTAATTGTCATTCTTCCGTTAATTATAATTTGAGGTATATTTTTATTATTTAGGTTATGAATAAAGTTAGGCCAAATTTCAGATTCTACAAAAACTGCAAGAGATGGCTTCCAATAATTTAGAAATCTATTTACAAATACTGGTACATCGAAAGGAATGAATTGATGTACAACTTTACCTTTAATTCTTTTATTTATTACTTGTGCCGATGTTACAGTTCCAGATGTTATTAATATTTGATCAATAGATTGATCTTTTTTCAATTTATCTACTATTGGCAGTATTGATTGACACTCACCAATGCTGGCAGCATGAATCCAAATCAGTTTACCTTTTTTTCGCTCGTGTGTATTTTCCCCATACCTTTCTTTAGTCCTTTCTTGCAACTCCTTGCCTTTTCTTTTTCTTATAAAGATAACCAAAGGAATAAAGATAAGAGATAAATTTGAAAATATACGGTAGAGAAATAATATCACTTTTTTAATTATATCCTTTATTAGCTCTTTTTGTGAGATCATTCATCAGATTCTCTAGCATTTCTTTTGTTGGCTTAACCTTTGTATTTTTTTTACCTACTTTAATTGGTGTGCCCCAAATTATAGTTATTTCATTAAACGGCTTTGGAATAATGAACTGATCCCACGTATTTAATTTCCATTTATTTTTAAATCCAATGCCCACAGGAACAATCACTGAATTGCTTAGCTTTGCAATACTAATTATACCGTCACTTACTTTATGTCTTGGCCCTTTAGGCCCATCTGGGGAAATTCCAATACAGATATTTTCTTGAAGCGATTTTATCATTTTTCTAGCTGATAAAAGCCCACCCTTATTTTTAGTTTTGTTGGATTTGTGAGTTGATCCTCGGATCGCGCTAAATCCTAAATGTGAAATGACTTTAGATATTATATCTCCGTCACGATGCTTTGATATAAGAACTCTTATAGGTTTTTTATTTTGCCACGTAAGGGGACACATTAAAAGTTGGTCGTGCCAAAAAGAATAAATAAAAGACTCATCTTTTTTAAACAGCCCATTAATATTTTTTCGATCTTTAAATTTTATTTTTGAGGACTTGTGTACAAATAAAATATATAGAGATCCCAAGTACGATATTATATTTTGTGCAATTACTTTACTTGCAAGATACTTTATCATTAAATTAAAATTCGCGTTCGTATAATTTCTTATAAATGCCGTTCTTTATGAGCAACTCTTCATGATTGCCGCTTTCAACAATTTTTCCATCATCTAGAACTATAATTTGATCTGCATTTATTATGGTACTTAGCCGGTGAGCTATTACCAAAGTTGTTCTATCTTTCATCAGTTTTTTGATCGCTTCCTGAACAAGGCTTTCCGACTCGGTATCTAAACTTGAGGTTGCTTCATCCAATAAAAGTATTGGTGCATTTTTTAAAAAAGCTCTTGCAATTGAGATTCTTTGTTTTTGACCACCTGAAAGACTATATCCCTTCTCTCCAATTATCGTATCATATCCATTTGGCAGTTCAGAAATAAATGAGTCCGCAGCAGCAGATTTTGCTGCATTGATTATTTCTTCATCAGTAGAGTTGGGTCGGCTATACAAGATATTTTCTTTTATAGACATATCGAATAGAATTGGTTCTTGGCTAACTAAAGCAATTACTGACCTGACTGAGGAAATTGTAAGCTCTTTTATATTTTGTCCATCAATTTTTAGTTTACCTGAGTCGGGATCATAGAATCTTGGTATAAGATTTAAAATTGATGATTTGCCTGATCCGCTTGGCCCTACTAAAGCAGTAGTTTTTCCGTGAGGAATATTAAGACTAACCTTCTTTAGCGCTGAATTTGTCTGGCCCTCATAAGAGAGAGTAACCTCTTGCAAATCAATATTTGATTTACTTAATGATAGATCTCTTGCATCTTTTTTTTCGTTAATTAAGCTCTTTTGATCTAATAGACCAAATACTCTTATAGCCGCCGCAAAACCTTCTTGAAGAGTTGTATTTATTGAGGCGAGTCTTCTAAGCGGTTGAAATGCCAACATCATTGCTCCAAGAAATGATACAAATTCGTTCAGAGGCAGTTCTCCTTGAAGGCCTCTCAAGCCTGCATAATATAGAGTTCCTGCAATACCAAATCCGGCAAGAAACTCTGCAAATGGTGAAGCCGCTCCCCGCGCATTTGCCCCTCTGAGAATTTTTTGAACTCTTCTCCAGACCGAGTTGCTTAACTTCTCAATCTCCTGCTCTTCTTGCTGGTAAGCTTTAACAATTCTTGTTCCATCTAAATTTTCAGAAAGTATGGATGCAAGTACTCCTGTTTCCTCTTGCGTTTCCGTTGATGCTTTCTTCACTCTTTTTCCTAGACGTTTGGTCAATAATCCAACTAAGGGAAAAGCTATGATTGATATTGTTGCTAACTGCCAGTCTTGATAATACATAACACCCAAAAGACAAATGAGTGTTAGTAAGTCCTTAACCCCATTTGCTAAACTACTGCTTACAGAGTCTTGAAGCAGAGTAACATCATAGAGAAAATTAGAAATTATTTTTGCTGAGTGTATTTTATGAAGCCAAGATAAGTCAGCATTGATAATTTTTTTAAATAATTTGATTTGTGTATCTGCGATAACATTTTGAGCCACTCCATTTAAAAGTACAATCTGGATATAAGTTGCAACACTTTTAATTAGCAATGTTAGAATTATTGCAATTGGTATCAAAAGCAACATTGACTCATCTTTTTCTATAAAAATTTTGTCAATTGCAGGGTCAAGCAGCCAAGCAGTCGCGCCCGTTGAAAGGGCTATTATTATCATAAAGAATAATGAGCTTGCTAATCTTGACGCATAAGGCCTTATACTATCTCTAAATAACCTTGCTAATATCTGCGATCCAGTCATGAGAAGGTATTCATAATACTATTACAGAAAATTTAAATCTAAATATTAGTTTATGGCTAAAAAGCTTATTTTCCTGCTAGTGTCATATTCTCAATTAGAACTGTTGGAGCATTGGTTCGGTACTTGAACTCAAGATCGTTAGCTGCAGATAAATTTAAAAACATTTCTGAGAGATTTGAAGCTATAGTTACTTCACTGACAGCATGAGTTATTTCTCCATTTTCAATCAACATACCGCTAGCGCCCATACTATAATCACCTGTAACCAAGTTAATACCCATTCCAATTAATTCAGTTGCATAAAAACCATATTTAATAGATTTGATCATATCATCATAAGACAGTATTCCATTAGTCATAAAAAAATTTGATGTTGATACTCCTGGAGGTGATCCAACAGAGCGTGATGCGTTTCCAGTTGTTTTAAAATTTAGTTTTTTTGCTGTTGAGGTATTTAAAATCCAAGTATTGAGTTTTCCATTGGATACAATCTCTTTTTTACTGACTTGAATTCCTTCTCCATCAAATGGTTTAGAGCCCAATCCTTTTAAAATTCCAGGATCATCGATTATAGTTACGTCTTTTTTGAATATTTGTTTTCCTAAACTATCCTTTAGAAAACTTGTTCCTCTTGCAATAGATGGACCCGATATTGCTCCAGCAAGATATCCAATTAAGCCATTACTAATTCTTTTATCAAATATTACTGGAAGTTTTGTTGATTTAATTTTTTTTGGATTTAGTCGTTTTAATGTTTTGTTTGCTGCTGATGTTCCAATTTCTTTTGCTGAGCGCAAATCTGAAAAATGTCTAGATACAGAGTAATCGTAATCCCTTTCCATTCTTTGTCCTTCACCAGCTAGAACAGAACAAGATATAGAATTTGTTGATGATTTATATCCTCCTTGGAATCCATTACTAGTTGCTAAGTAGAATTCGCCCTGTGAATAAGATGCTCCAGCCCCTTCCGAATTGCTTATGCCAGGTACTGAAAGAGCTGCTTCTTCGCACTCCTTAACAGAGTCTATTAGAGCTTCAGTGTTAGTCTCTTCACTTTGATGTAGTTCTAAATTACCTATTTCGCTTTCAAACAATGAACTGTCACCTAAGACAGCTGTGTCATCAATTGGCGCTAATTTTGCCATGGATACACACTTATTTACAAGTGTTTCTATATTATCATCATCCACTTCAGATGAGGAGACAAAAGCTTGTTTCTGATCAACCAGTGCTCTTATTCCAATAGTGCTATCATTTGACTCTTCAAGATCTTCTATTTTCTGTTTTCTGCAACTGATTGATTTACCACTTGCTTTTGCAAGTACAACATCGCACTCAGTAGCTCCACTTTTGAGAGTCTTTTCAATAATTTTTTGAGCTGTAATTTCAAAATCCATATATTAAATTAGTGTTAGTAGTAAAGAGAACATAATCAATACACCAGTATACCGATTACTTTTGAAAATTTCTAGACACACATCACTGTTATAAATATCTAGTTTGAATAATTGAAATAACAAATGAATTCCTACGAGAACAACTGCAGCGTAATATAAGTATTCAAATTCAGATAATTGGCCAAAGATTAATAGACAAATAATCATTAGAGAATAGAAAGCAGAAATCCATAATTTAGATTTATCTCCAAACAAAATAGCTGTTGATTTTATTCCAATTTTTAAGTCATCCTCCCGGTCCTGGTGCGCATATATCGTATCGTAACCTAAAGTCCAAAAAATTCCTGCAAGATATAAGAAGAAAATAGATAAAGAAATATTTCCATTTATGGATACAAATCCAATAATAACACCGATATTAAAAGTTAGACCAAGAAATAATTGTGGCCAATATGTAATCCTTTTCATTAAAGGGTATAATATAAAAAGAAAAAATGAAATAAATCCCACAGTAATTGCTGTCTTGTTTAAAGAAAGTAATATTGCAAGCCCGCCTAGACACAAAAGACAAAATATTGTGATTGCTTCAATTGAGCTGATGGCTCCACTTGCTATGGGCCTTTTTGATGTTCTGCTTACATGCTTATCAAGATCTTTATCAAATAAATCATTTATGACACAACCTGCAGATCTCATCACGACCGAGCCAATGGCAAATAAGATAATGGTGTTAAAATTGTTATGTATATCTCTAAATGAGTTAAAAGCAGCAAATATTCCCCAAAAACATGGTAACATTAGTAATATAAATCCATTGGGCTGATGGAGTCTTAATAAATGAATATACTTCTGCAACTTGTATTTCCTCAAAACTAATATTATGAATTTAATATATATAAATGAATAAGATAAAAAATAGAATTTTTATAAATTCAAACTTAAAAGCAGGAGAAACAGTTTCTTTAGGTGATGAAAAATCTCATTATTTAAACAATGTTCTTAGGTGTAAAATCGGTGACCTTATTTCTCTTTTCAATGAAAAATCTGAATGTATAGCTGAAGTTGTAAGCAATGCCAAAAACGCATGTAAACTTAAATTAATGGAATGTAAGAAAAATGAGATCGATAGACATAAGATAACTCTGTTTTTCTCACCAATAAAGAGAACTCCCATGGAGTTTATGGTGCAGAAATGTACAGAGATTGGGATCACCTCTTTCCAGCCAGTATTAATGGAGAGAACAAATAATAAAAAAATTAATCTTGAGAGATTAAAGCACATCTCTATAGAGGCATCCGAGCAGTCTAGTAGAGTAAATTTGCCTTTATTAAATAATTTAATTTCTTTTAGGGAAATGATTAAAACTATGAGTCATGATAAACTTATCTTCTGCTCACTAGAAAAAAATACTAGTTTAATTAATAAAATAAATTTATCGCTTAATGAAAGTATAGGAATTATAATTGGCCCAGAAGGTGACTTTTCTCCAAACGAAATGGCAGATTTAGGGAGTATAAAGAATTCTGTGCCAGTAACCCTTGGTAGCAATGTTCTTAAATCTGAAACAGCTGGGGTTGTCGCTTCCTCACTAGTCATGAACATTATATATAATGATTAATAAAAAAGATTTAATAAACTACTTCAGTGAAGGAATAAAAAAAGATGACACTCTCAGGATCGGTACTGAGCATGAGAAATTTATTTTTAAGCAAAATGATTTATCTTTAATCCCTTATGATGGCGATGTAAGTATACAAGCTATCTTTCAAGATTTTGTGAAAGAAGGCTGGAAAGAAGTTAAAGAAGGCAAAAATACAATCGCCCTCACAAAAAATAATGCAAGTATAACTCTTGAACCTGGAGGTCAATTTGAGTTATCTGGTGCTCCACTTAAATCAGTTCATGAAACATGTAGTGAAATCAACAGTCATTTGGATTTCACTAAAAACTTAGAAAGAAAATATAATATTGGATTTCTAGGAATTGGCTTCTTGCCCATAGGAACATTAGAAGAAATACCAATGGTTCCCAAAAAAAGATATGCAGAAATTATGACTCCCTATATGAGGTCGCTCGGCGGATTAGGTTTAGAAATGATGTATCAATCTGCAACTGTGCAAGCAAATTTTGATTTTACCTCAGAAGAAGATATGGCTAAAAAAATCAATGTTTCATCTGCACTTCAACCATTAGTGACAGGCTTATTTGCTAATTCGCCATTTAAAAATAACCAACCATCAGGTTTTGAAAGTTATAGAGGACATGTGTGGACAAGAACAGATGCAGATCGGACGGGCATACCCAAATTTCTTACTGAGCCGAACATGAGCTTTGAAAAGTATGTAGACTATGCTCTTGATATTCCTGTTTATGCCCTAATCAGAGATGGTAATTATATAAAATGTACAGATTATTCTTTCTCAGACTTAATTGAGGGTAGACATAGCGAATTTTCTAGAGATCAGATAACGATCAAAGATTGGGCTGATCATATTTCAACCATATTCACCGAAGTAAGATTAAAAACATTCATTGAAATGAGAGGAGCTGATGCAGGTGGGTATGACACATTATGTGCATTACCTGCTTTTTGGACAGGCATCCTCTATGATAAGACTGCTCTCGATGAGGCTTTAAGTATAACAAGACAGTTCGATTATGCTGATTTAATGAATTTTAGAGCAGACGTTTTAAAGAGAGGTCTTAACTCGACTATTAATAATATGGAAGGTTGGGAGTTAGCAGAACGAATAGTCAAAATTTCCTCAGAGGGTTTAAACAGACGTGGAAAATTAAATTTATATGGTGATAGTGAAGCAGTTCATCTAGATTTTCTAAAATCTATCATTAAAAACAAAGAGTCTAATTCAAGGCGTATGATTAAAAAATACTACGTACAAGATACCCTTAATCAAAAAGAGCTTTTTGACAAGGAGTCTTTTTAGGTCGATCCTTTTTCTATATATATAGATTGAGAAGGGAAAGCAAAGCCAGCATCATTCTTTTCAACAATACTTTTAATCTCAAATGCTAAGTTTTCTTTTATCTCTAACCATTCTCCCCAATTTGTAGTGGTAGCAAAACAATAAACTAATAAATCAATAGAGCTATCAGAGAATTTTTCTATCCTAACAAATAATGGTTGTTCACTTGATTTAACAAAGTTTCCATTATCTTTTAGATATTTTTCAATCTCGTCTCTTATTTTTCTTAGTTGATCATGTGTTGTTCTATATTCTAAACCAATGGTCCAATAAATTCGGCGACTTTTCATATTACTAAAGTTTGTCACGGCATTTTCGGCAAAATTAAAGTTTGGGACCATTACTGGCGAAGAGTCAAATCTTCTTACAAGTGTTGAGCGAAATCCAATCTTTTCTACAGTGCCTTCAACAATATTTTCAACTTTTATCCAATCACCATTTTGAAATCTTTTTTCAAGAAGTATCAGTATTCCTGAAATTAAGTTTTTAAATAAATCTTGAGCGCCTAGAGCAACAGCAACACTTAATAATCCAAGGCCAGCTAATATGGGTCCTACTTTTATGCCCCATATTTCAAGTACTGCCGCACCTCCAATGATAAAGATAAAGAATTTAAGTATCCTTACACCCCAGTCAATTAAATCATACGTTAACAGTTCACCAAATTTGTGAATAAAAAAAGAAAAAGGATCAATTACTTTATAAAGGAACCAGAATATTTGAATTGTGATGAGTGATGTATTTAAATTTGCGGCAATTGTTTCAAGTGTGCTGTTCAAATTTAAATACTGAGTGCTAATGTATACCCCGATTACGATTGGAAAAAATCTTAGTGGACCATCAAAAGCCTCTAAAACTTCATCATCAATCTGCGTTGAAGATTTTTTTACGATTGCTTTCAATCTTCCAACAACAATCTTTGAAAACAAAGATCTGAATAGGACAAAAAGTATAAGAATCAGAATACCGATCAATACATTATTGAAATCTATTCCAAACACTCCTTGTGACCAAACTGATGAAACTAAGTCTAAAAAATTGTCCATTGTGTCATTTTAACTGATTTGGCATTCAGATAATAGATATAGTTAATTTAAAGAAAATTATTGATTTCTCTTGATACTTCAGTGGTTTTTTCTAGAGGAAGCATGTGACTGGTGTCTTCAATAAAGCATATTTTCGTTTGCGGGTTATATTTCTTTATTCTCTTCTGACTTAGCTTATTGCAGACCACACTATTTGGAGTAAGAATTATTTTTAAAGGTATGTTTATTCTTTTTAGATCAAACCAAACTTCATGTGATGTCAACTTGAAGCAAGCTGACTCCCAGCTCGGTTCACATTTAAGTTTGAGCTTATTGTTTTGGTCAGTATAGGTACAATATTCAACGTAATCTCTGATAATTTGTTCATCAATATGTTTAAATAATTTTTTTTTTGAGAAATATTGAAAAGCATCATCTTTACTTAACCATCCATTTCTTCTTATAGACGCATTTTTTGCTAGTGGATTTACTAAATGAGAGAGACCAGTAAATTGTAAAAACTTATAAGTTAAAATATATCTCAAAGGCAACATTACTGGATCAATAAGTATTAACTTACTAACAAGGTCAGGATTAGACAAAGCCACAAGCAAACTTGCGGTTCCACCCATTGAATGACCTGAAAGCACAACAGGTTTATTTTCCATTTTGATAAGTTCTATTAGGTCGTTTTTAAAAGTGTACCAAGATTTTAATTTGTTTGGATCAGCTTTTAGGGTTGTATTTCCATGACCCCGCATATCATAAGTTATGACTTCATAACTATCACTAATGTTTGATAATAGTTTATTATAGACTTTACCACTAAATCCATTTGCATGAGAAAAGTAAAATTTATCTGCACCAGGTTTTTCTTTCCTATACGTAACTATCTTTTTAGATTCTACTTCAAATTCTTTTTCTAACATTTACTCAGTGACATGATTCATTATATTTTTTAAGCCTATAGTAATTATAGGGCAGCGGGGTGACAAAACCTGCTAAGAGCATGAAAGGAATAATAGTAATGGTTAATACACCTCCTGCAAAAATAAGATCTGTTAAATTCATCGAAATCTCCATTGCTATCATACTAATGAAGCTCATTTTGAAAGCGATATTCAAAGCTTCTGAAAAAGGAAAACTTTTCATTAGAATAAAAGTCTCTAACAAAATACTTGTTACAAGTCCGTTGAATATGGCAATTAGCATCACAAGATAAATTGACAAGGAATGATCTATCATTTGAAAGTAAAATATTGTACCAAAGTCTCCAATACTGCATCCAAGAAGACACCACAAAGTATTATAACTTGAAGTCATCCATGTTGCTTTACAAGTCCAACTAATATCAAGCATCAAATTTCTTAAATTCCTCTCGTCTTTCATTACCATCTTTTAGCGCTAAGGCTTTTTCTTCATCGGACATTCTTAGCCAATTAGTGATTTCAAACTGTTCTCTAAAGCACCCAATGCAGACCTTGCCGTCCATAAAAGCCTCATTATACTTACATATTTTGACGCATGGACTATCTAGACGTGTATCTTTTTTAATCATATAAAGCTTGATTTATTTATATATTACAATAAAAAGCAACTTCAATTTCAAATAATTATATGGCACGTATTACCGTTGAGGATTGCATAAAGCTTATTAATAATCAGTATGATTTGGTTATTCTTGCTAAAGAAAGAGCGGTTCAATTGGGTAGAGGAGCTACTCCTGCTGTCGATCCTGAAAATGATAAAAAGCCTGTAATAGCTCTTAGGGAAATCAGTGAATCCAAAATTACAGCTGAAGAGTTAAAAGAAAGTATTGTGTCTAAGCTAAGACAAATTCCAGACTATGAAGAAGAAGAAGAATTAGAGGAAGTGGATAATGATACGTTTAGACAGATGTATCAGGGCGGATTGTCAAAATCTGAAATGGAAAAGTCTGCAACACGCAAATTTACAGCAAGATCGCCGAGAGTTGAAACGCGAGCTAAGTCAATTGAAGATACGGTAAGTGATTTAGAAGCCGTTCCTATGAGTTCAGATGATATAAATGAATCTCCAGATCCTGATGACACTCAGGATGTATTAGATACATCAGAAATTGAAGCTCCAATTGCGGAAACTGTTGAGACAGTTCATGAGGAAACAACTGATCAAACTACAGTTGATCCAATTGAGGAAAACCAATCTTCTGAAGAAGAAAGTTTTATTACGAGTGATCAACTAGAAGATAAAAATGAAGATGAAGTTATTAATGTCGAAGAGTTGCCTGAAATTACATCTGACATTGAAGAAGACAATACTCCTAAAGAATAATTGCCATGAATTTTGACTTTTCAGATGATCAAAAGCTTTTGCGCGATCAAGCTAGAAAGTTTTTACAAGATAAATGCGACCGTAAGTCTGTAAGAAGTATCTTAGAAGATAATCAGAAAAACTATGATTCTGATCTTTGGTCTCAAATTTCCGAATTAGGTTGGACTGGTACCGCAATACCAGAAGAATATGGAGGACTTGGTCTAGGTATGTTGGAATTGTGTGTAATAGCTGAAGAGCTAGGCAGAGCTCTTGCGCCCACACCATTTTCTTCTTCGATATATATTTTTGCTGAATTTTTAAAATCGTATGGTACGGATGAACAAAAGAAAAAATATTTACCACACATTGCATCTGGTGAAAAAATTGGGACATTTGCTTTATCAGAAACTAATGGGAAACCAAAACCAAGCAATATAAATACACAGCATGCTACAGGTAAATTAAATGGATCTAAAAATCCCGTTTCTGATGGAGAGTCAGCAGACTATATCATTGTTGCAGCAAATTCTGACAGTAACTCAAATTATAATTCTCTCTCTCTTTTTATTATTGATAGAAATGACCCAGGCGTAAATATTTCAAACTTAGACACCATCGATCCCACAAGGCCAGCTTGCACAGTAGATTTAAAAAATGTTTCATGTGAAAGACTCGGAGACGAAGGGAGGGGATGGGAGATGATTGACAATATTTTTAATAGAGCAGCTGTGTTATTTTCTTTCGAGCAAGTCGGTGGGGCACAAGTTTCGCTTGATGAAGCAAAAAAATATTCACTTGAGCGATTCGCTTTTGGAAAGCAGATAGGGGCGTTTCAAGCTTTAAAGCATAAGATGGCAGACATGTATGTCAAAATTGAATTAGCAAGATCCAATGCTTACTATGGCGCCTGGGCACTAAGTACAGACTCAAATGAATTACCAATTGCAGCTGCTGGTGCAAGGGTGAGTGCCTCGGAAGCTTATAATTACGCATCTCAGGAAAATATTCAAATACATGGAGGTGTTGGTTTTACTTGGGAATATGACTGCCACTTGTTTTATCGAAGATCCAAACTACTTTCTTTAAATATTGGCAGTATTCGTCAGTGGAAAGAAAATTTAATTTCAAATCTTGAAAAAAGGAATATAGTTTAATAATGGATTTTAACGACACACCTCAAGAAGCTGAATTTAGAAAAAAGGTAAGATCTTTTCTAGAAGCAAATGCGGAAAAAAGATCTACCCTAGCTGCAAAACCAAAGGGTGACTCAGGATCTTCTATTTCAAGCGCTGGAGCACCAGAAACTGTAAAAGGTGAAGATGCTGCAAAGGTAGCACTAGACAATGCTAAAGAATGGCAAAGAAAAAAGGCTGATGCTGGATTTGCTGCTATACTATGGCCAAAGGAATTCGGAGGTTACGGAGGAACACCTATAGAGCAGGTTATATACGCTCAAGAAGAACATGACTATTTTGTTCACTCAGGATATTTTGAAATTGGAATAGGCATGCTCGGACCAACAATGATGGCCTGGGGTAAGGATGAGGACAAAAAAAGATTCCTTCCAAAAATGATTACAGGTGAAGAAATTTGGTGCCAATTATTTTCTGAACCCTCAGCAGGTTCAGATTTAGCTGGTATAAGAATGAAAGCAGAAAAAGATGGTGATGAATGGGTATTAAACGGTCAAAAGGTATGGACTTCAGGAGCTCATTTTGCCGATTACGGGATGATTGTCGCAAGATCTGACCCTACTGCTTTAAAACATAAGGGACTTACTTATTTTTATGTTGATATGAAAACACCAGGAATTGAAGCTAAACCTATTAAACAGATTTCTGGTTCAGCTAATTTCAATGAAGTTTTCTTTAATGACGTTCGTATACCTGATAGTCAAAGAATTGGCGCAGAGGGTGACGGGTGGAAAGTATCACTTACTACTTTAATGAATGAAAGATTAGCGGTCGGGGATCCTCCAGGCTTGGATTTCGACCAAATTTTTGAAGCCTCTAAGGAGATTGAAGTTGAAGACGGTCTTGCTGTAAAAAATAGTGAAGTTAGACAAAAGATGGCAGACTGGTATATCCAATCGCGCGGTTTGCAATATACGAAATACAGAAGCATGACTGCTTTATCAAAAGGCCAAACACCTGGACCTGAGCTCTCAATTAGTAAACTAGTCACAGCGTCAAAAATGCAAGATGTATCGTCTTATGCTCTGGATTTGATGGACATGTCAGGCATGGTTCATCAAGATCAAAATCCGATTCTTAAAAACTTATTCCAAAATGGTTATTTTTTCTCTGCTGCCATGAGAATTGCTGGTGGTACTGATGAAGTTTTAAGAAATATTATTGCAGAAAGAGTTTTAGGTTTGCCGCAAGATGAAAGGTCAGATAAAAAACTGCCTTTCAATGAGTTGCCGTCTGGTAAAAACTAATATCAGTTAAGTGTTTAGTACAATTTTTAGCAATGTTGCGTCAGGCGACTTGCTCTTTTCTATTTCTTTATTGATCGGCACAGGCATTTTTGCTGGTTTTATAGCGGGTCTTTTTGGCATTGGAGGAGGTGTCGTAGTAGTGCCTGCTCTTTACTATATTTTTACTCTAGCTGAAGTAGATGAAAATATAAGAATGCACTTAGCAGTTGGAACATCACTTGCAAATATTGTCCCAATATCAATTATTTCTGCAGTAAGTCATGCTAGGAAAAATTCTGTAAATATAGATTTCTTAAAGTTTATATTTGTTTCTATCATCGTGGGTGTTATTTGCGGCTCTGTTGCAGTGTCTTATCTGGAGGGAAGCACGCTTATTTTGATTTACTCAATAATATTATTATTTGTAGCAGCGCAGTTTTTTTTCTGGCAAGATAAATGGAGACTATCTTCTTCTTTTCCTCAAAATTTTACTGGTCATGGATTCGGTTCAGCAATTGGCTTTCTCTCAGTGATCATTGGAGTAGGTGGCGGTTCAATAAGTATTCCTATACTTAAACTATATAATTTTGAAATTCACAAAGCGATTGGAACAGCAGCAGGAATTGGTACCATAGTTGCAGTACCTGGAACAATAGGATTTATGATTGCTGGCTTACAAAACAATGTCGATTTGCCATTATCCTTTGGCTACGTGAGTCTTGTAGGACTTATATTAATTACGCCTATAACGATAATTGGCGCTCCGATTGGAGTTAAGTTTGCTCACTATTTATCTAAAAGTAAGTTAAATCTTCTCTTTGGAATATTCATCTTGCTTATGTCGATTCGGTTCTATCTGGAATGGCTATCATTAACCAGTTAATGTTTGATCATATTCGCCAACCTTACCTGTCTGGTCGAGAAGTTTATTTATATAATTAAATATTAACTCAACTTCATTATTGGACTCATAGCTTTCAATAACAATGACCAAAGATGGTTTATTGGAAGAGGCCCTTACCAGTCCCCAGGACCCATTAGAAAGTTCAAACCGAATACCATTGATAGTCGTTAATTTTTTAATAGTTTGTTTACCAACTTTTTCACCTTTTTCTTTTGTGTCTGAAATTTTTTTTATAATTGAATCCACAACTTTATACTTTTCACTATCTTCGCAATAAGGGGCCATTGTTGGTGACTGAAAAGTCTTCTTTATTTGTAATATCTTATTTGATAATTTTTTTGTTAAGTCATTACTTAAATATTGAAGCATTAAACATGCGGATTTTAATCCATCATCAAAACCTAGTCCTAATGGATCGTTAATAAAAAAATGACCACTTTTTTCAAAACCACATAGTGCACCAATTTCTTTGACTCTTCTTTTTATATGAGAATGTCCCGTTTTCCACATATCGACTGAACAATTGTTTTTCTTGAGTATTGAACTTTCAAAATAAAGTCCTGTAGATTTAACATCGATTACAAACTTTGATCCTGGATAACCATCTGACAAAAACTCAGACAGTAATAAACCTATTTTATCGGAAAATATTTCTTCCCCTTTATCATCTACTACACCAAGCCTGTCACCATCACCGTCAAAAGCAAATCCTATATCAGCATTATGCTTAACAACATTTTCTGACAAGTCCTTAAGCATTACTAAGTCTTCAGGGTTTGGATTATAATTTGGAAATTCAAAATCTAAATCACAGTGTAACTCAATCACTTCACAGCCCAATAGTTTCAGTAATTCTGGCGCAAACGCTCCGGCAGTTCCATTGCCACATGCAGCAACAACTTTGATACCTTTTTTAATTTTTGCATCTGTAGAGAGGTATTCAATGTATTCATCTTTCACTCCAGGAATAAATTGATAAATCCCATTATTTTTGATTTTTGCGTTATGATTGTTATCAACAATTTTTTTAATTGAGCTTACTTCTTCAGGACCAAAGGTGAGTGATTTTTCAATGCCGCATTTAATTCCAGTCCAGCCATTTTCATTATGACTGGCAGTTATCATGGCTAAGCTATCTGTATTTAAATGGTGTTGAGCAAAATAAACCATGGGAGACAATGAAAGTCCAACATCCATCACTTTTAAACCTGAGGATAATAAACCTTTAACGACATGATATTTTACCTCTTCGCTGTATGATCTATAATCTTGACCAACTACAATTGAAGATCCGGTTCCTTTTACATCAGATATATATTGGCCTAAGCCATAACCAAAAATCTCGAGGCCCTTTTTATTTATCTGATCTGGATAGAGCCACCTGGCATCATACTCCCTAAATCCGTAAGGAGAAATATTTACAGTTTCATGTTTTTCACTAAAGTCGAAACTGAGGCCAGATTGTGTTTCAAATATTTTCATTTTATTGTTGCGTAGTTCTATAGAATATAACATATTAAGCTCGTTGGTTCACGTAAAGTGAATAACAGGGAATAAGGTTAAAATCCTTAGCTGTACCCGCAACTGTAACTCACGAGTTTGAATGCAGATGCCACTGATTTTATCGGGAAGGCGTATTCAAGTTTAGACGGAGAAGTCAGGAGACCTACCAACAAAACATAGTCATCCACACGTGATCGGGATAATCATTTGGGCAGAATTTGTTTGCGGTGACTTCTAACTGGAGGCAAATTATGACTAATAAATTAGTACTATCTATATTCATATTTATAACTTTAATTGGAAATTTAAGCGCTGAAACACCAGAGATTTTAATTAATCCGAGCAGTGAAGAGTACACGAGACTTTCATCTGGCTTGACCGGCTCAAATATTACAATAATTTCAAAAGAAGATCTTAAACTGTATCAAAATAAATCCTTGCCAAAAATTATTGAGAGCTACTCAGGCATTTCTACAAGAACTACAGCAGCTGGATACGATGGAGTTTATACTACATTAGATATCCGAGGTTTTGGAGAGGTAGCAAAATCAAATACTTTAGTTTTAATTAATGGTAGACGTCTTAATGACATTGATATGTCTACTATTAATTCTCACATACCAACTGACAGTATAGAAAGAATTGAAATTATAAGAGGCGGATCAGCCGCAACATTATACGGTTCAGGCGCTGTTGGAGGTGCAATAAATATTGTTACTAACAATAAGGAAATAAATAATTCTTTTAAAACTTCAATTGGTTCATATGGCAATAAAAGTGCAGATTTGTCATTGTTTACTAAAATAAATGATCAAAGTAATGCAAGCCTCTTTGGATCTCAAACATATAATAGCAATTATCGAGATGCAGCAGATTTTGAGGAAAGTAACATTCTCTTAAATATCAAGCACAAAGTTGACAATGTAACTTTAAGCGTCGATGTTATGTCGATGCAAAATGAAAAAGATCTCCCAGGTCCTAGAGTTAAAGGTGGTGAAGTATATGCTTATCATTCTTGTAACCGATATGAAAACAGCAAAACTGAAAGAAATATTGGAAGTGGCAACTCTGGTACAAGTAGTTGTGATGACGTAAGAAGGAAAAGTTATGCCAATACAGAAATGGATGCGATTAATGCGAGTGTAACTATAACTGCAAACGAGCTCAGCAAAATATTTATTAACGCAGGATACAGAGATAAAACGGATAATTCTTTTTTTCCTACAAATTCAAATACAGTATCTATACCAGATAGCAATGATAGATATACAATAACAACAATTGATGGAAATCATTTAAATGCACGTTATCAGACAAAACAGATTTATGAATCTCACTCAAATATATTAAACCTTGGTTATGATTATGCACATTCATTTTATGAATCAGCAAAACATAGAAAAGAAGGGGAGGCTATAGGACAGCAAATTTATGCAAATCTCAAAGTAAAATCATTCTATTTTCAAAATACAACCTATCTTAATGAAAGAGACCTTTCTATTTCGTTGGGATATAGAGATGAAAAAAGTATATTTGGAGCTCGCGATGATATTGATAAAACTGCCCCCGGTTTTGCGGACGTAGATTATGGAATATGGGGAATCTTCCCTGCAGTTTATGATATGACAACTCATAATGATACATCAACCAATCATGCTTTTAATATTGGTTTTGAAAAAAAATTTAATAAAGAAATTTCTTTTTATGGTAGTTATGCTGAGTCATTTCGAATTCCTAATATTGACGAGAGAGTTGCCTCATCTAGTCCTAAATTAACTTTTGATCTAAAAAGTCAGGAGTCTGAGGGTTATGATATTGGGATGAGATATTTTAGAAATAATCTGAATCTTAATGTGAGCTATTATCAGATTGATACAAAAAATGAAATACAACTCAGTAATAATATCAACACAAATATTGACCCTATTGAACGTCAAGGTGTGGACCTTGATTTTGGATATAGTCTCGATCAATCTAATAAGGTCAAAGGATCTTTTAGTTATACAATGGCTGAGTTTACCGCTGGCGCTCTTATACCTGGCACTAGCACCTATGGAACTAGCACATCAACATGGCTAAATCTTTTGGGAGGTGTATCGTCTTACAGTTTAGTAGGGAAATCAGTACCACTTATTTCTCCAATACAGTTAAGTATCGCTTATGAAACTGAAGTAAGAAAAGATTTAACTCTTGATATAGAATTAAATTATTTAGATAAAAAATATGTATCAAATGATCAAGAAAATATTGAGCCTCAAATACCAGATTATTATTTTGTAAATACATATCTTAGTTCAGCTAATACCAATTACACACTGAACTTTGGTATCAATAATCTTTTTGATGAAGCAGCGTATGATTTTGCAGTTTCTAGTACCTTTCATAATGATGCTCATTACGGATTATCTAGTGTTTACCCATTACCTGAAAGAAATTTATTCCTTGATTTAGTGTATACTTTTTAATCTATAGAGTTTATAAATTTAGCTATGGAAGCGAAAAATAGTATCTATCTTGCATTAGGCTTAGTTTTTTTACTTTCGTTAAGTAGACTAATTCCCCATCCACCAAACTTCACACCAATTCTTGGAATGGCTGTATTTTCTGGAGCAATTATCAGTAAAAGAATTTTTGCTTATTTAGTTCCTTTATTAGCTATGTTACTAAGTGATTTATATCTCGGTTTTCATGCCAGTATGCCTATTATTTATTTCTCTTTAGCCATCTGTGTTTTGATTGGAACATTAATTGAGGCAAGAGTAACTACTCTGAATTCTTTTTTAAGTATCAGTTTAGGTGTATTAGCATTTTTTTTAATCACAAACTTTATGGTTTGGTATGGATCAGGCATGTATGAGTCTAGTATTTCAGGTCTCATGACTTGTTACTTTATGGGACTGCCTTTTGTGCAAAACACATTTATTTCAAGTATTTTGTATGGAATGGGAGCTTTTTTAATCTACGATATCATCAATAAACGTATGATTTTTGGCAATAATGCTTAAAAAATAGAGTTGAAATCAGTATTTTAAGGCATTATATATTTTTAAATTTAAATATTAGGTGATTCCATGGATACAGCATTTTCAAGTGAAGATTTAAAATTTCAGTCAGAAGTAAGAGAATTTATTTCAAGCAACTACCCAAAAGAACTTAAAGATTCAATCGGTACAAAAAGAAAAACTGGAAAAGAGTTGTCCCGAGATGACTTAATGTCTTGGCATAAAATCTTAGGTAAACACAATGGCTGGTCAGCACCTGGATGGCCTAAACAGTATGGTGGAGCAGAATTTTCTCCAACGCAAAAATATATATTTGAGCAAGAGTGTGCTCGAGCTGAATGTCAATACATAATGCCTTTCGGTGTTAATATGGTTGGTCCAGTTATTTATACATTTGGTAATGACGAACAAAAAGCAAAACATCTTCCAGGTATTTTAAGTGGAGATGTATTTTGGTGCCAGGGATATTCAGAGCCGGGGTCAGGTTCTGATTTAGCATCTCTTAAAACAAGTGCAGTCAAAGAAGGTGACCATTATGTTGTTAATGGTCAAAAAACTTGGACTACTCTTGCACAGCACGCAGATTGGATTTTTTGCTTAGTAAGAACAAATCCAGATGCAGAAAAACCTCAACAGGGAATATCATTTCTTTTGATTGATATGAAAACTCCAGGCATTACTGTTCGCCCAATCAAGCTTATGGACGGATCTCACGAAGTTAACGAAACCTGGTTTGATAATGTAAAGGTACCAGTTGAGAATCTAATTGGACAAGAAAATATGGGCTGGACTTATGCGAAATTTTTATTAGCACATGAAAGATCAGGCATTGCGGGTGTAGCGAGGTCTAAAAAAGCTTTAGAAAGAATAAAGCAAATTGCTAGTGCCGAGATGTCTTATGGTGAGCCGTTAATACAAGATCCTGCATTTAAATCCAAAATAGCAAATGCTGAACTTGAGTTAAGTTCTTTAGAATATACTGAACTCAGAACTTTAGCGAAAGACTCAGCAGGTAAAGGTCCTGGCCCAGAGTCATCGCTACTGAAAATTAAGGGAACTGATATTCAACAAATGGTTACTGAACTTGCGATGGAAGCGGTTGGATATTACGCCAACCCTCATTTGGGCACTACATTGAGTAATGAATATGTAGGACCAGATTATGCAACCAACTTATCAGGGTCATACTTTAATTTCAGAAAAGCATCTATTTATGGTGGCTCTAATGAAATTCAGAGAAATATTATCGCTAAGATGGTACTCGGATTATAAAATTTTTGACATTTTAGCCGTCAATATATAGGACTATCCCCATGAATTTTGATTATACAGAAGAACAGACTCTTCTTGAAAACATGGTCACCTCGTTTGTAAGGGATGACTATGACTGGGATACAAGATGCTCAATTGTGAAAACCGAAGAGGGATGGAAAGAAGAGAACTGGAAGAAGTTTGCTGAACTTGGACTTTTAGGAGTTCCTTTCGATGAGGATCAAGGTGGATTAGGTGGTGAAGCCACTGATATAATGATTGTGATGGAGCAATTTGGAAAAGGCCTTGTTGTAGAGCCTTACATGCCCTCAATAATTCTAGCTGGAGGTCTTATCTCTAAACTTGGATCAGCAGATCAAAAAAATTCAATTATCCCAGAAATTATTTCAGGTGATAGACGTTATGTTTTTGCATACGCAGAGCCTCAGAGTAGGTTTGATTTATTTGATGTTAAATGTTCAGCGACTCTTGACGGAGATAATTATATTATTAATGGATTTAAGTCAGTAGTCTTTGGAGCTGGAATGGCAACTCACTTAATTGTTTCAACAAGAACTGAAGGAGATCAAAGATCAAAATCAGGAATTACACTATTCTTGGTTGATATAAAGTCTGATGGTATCACTTTACAGAATTATCCAACAATAGATGAGTACAGAGCATCTGAGGTTGTTATTGAGAATTTAACTGTATCGAAAGAAAATATTTTAGGTGAGCTGGGTAATTCTTATGAAGCAATTGAAGAACAAGTAGATTTATCTACAATTGCAATATGCTCAGAAGCTGTTGGCATATTACAAGTGCTAAAAGACTCTACGAATGATTATTGTAAAAATAGAAAACAATTTGGACAATCTATCAGTGCAAACCAAGCTATACAGCACCGCCTTGTTGACATGATGATTGAATATGAGCAAGCAAAATCTATTCTTTATATGGCAATTACCGCTGACCTAAGTAATTCAGATGAAAGAAGAAAGGCCGCATCGGCTGCGAAAGCTCGTATTGGAAAAGCTATTAAATTTGTAGGTGAAAATGCTATTCAATTACACGGTGGCATGGGTGTTGTTGACGAGTATATGATCAGTCACTTTTTTAAAAGAGCAACAATGATCGGTATTCTTTTCGGCAATGTTGATTTTCACATGAAAAGATACACTGATTTGACACAATCTAATATTCAGTCAATAAATGAAGACGACGGAATTAATCTTTCTTAGATAACCAATTTCCTACTCTGATAGCTTTTTAAATATATGGGCAGTGTGTTCCGCTCCACTTCTAAGAGCTTTACCATTTGTCATATCTGAAGCTTCTGACCATTTTTCAGCAAGCATATCAGCATTTAGATCATCTCCTTTAAGAGCTATTCCTTCAGAATGAACTATTTCAGCCATTGCAAACACACCCGCTCCAGCAGAAATCATTACACCATCAGGTGCATCTTCAGATGACATGAATATTACCGCGGGAGATACAGACTCAGGCTTAAGGCTATCAAATACTGCGTCAGGCATTCCAAGATTTTCTGTCATTCTTGTAGCTGCAACAGGTACAAGTGAATTTACTTTGATGTTATTTTTTTGTCCCTCAATTCTAAGAGTATTCATTAATCCAACAACTCCCATTTTAGCTGATCCGTAATTAGACTGTCCAAAATTACCAAATATCCCTGACGAAGAAGATGTCATAACTATTCGGCCATATTTCTGTTCAACCATAATAGGCCATACAGCTTTAGTGCAATAGACAGATCCCATCATATGTACATCAACCACAAATTCAAAATCATCCAAGGTTACTTTGGCAAAAGATTTATCTCTCAAGACACCAGCATTATTTACAAGGATGTCAATTCTTCCATAAGCTGCCATTGCGTCATCTACCAGTTTTTTTACACCAGCTTTATCAGTTACGCTTGATCCATTTGAAATTGCATCGCCACCCATAGCTTTAATTTCTTCAACAACCTTATCAGCTGCTTCACTTGATCCACCTGATCCATCCACAGAGCCACCTAGATCATTAACAATAACTTTAGCTCCTCTTTCAGCAAATTGAAGCGCATGGCATCTTCCTAATCCACCCCCAGCACCTGTTACTATTGCTACTTTATCTTTAAAACTTATTGTCATTTTTAACTCCTATGTGATCAAATCTTTTAATTGAGAGAAATTATTTATCACCATATCAGCCTCTTTGTAAATATTTTTATTATCTGTATATCCATACTCAACTAAAACAACTGGCATATTTGCATTATGACCTGCATTTAAATCCGTAGCACTGTCTCCAATCATAATTGAATCGGACTGACTAATTTTGAGATAGTTACAGATTTCAATTAAAGGGAGAGGATCTGGTTTACTTTTAATATACGTATCTCCTCCAACAAGAAAATCAAAGTACTTCAATACATCTAACTTCTCTAAAAGCATGAAACTTAATTTTTCCATTTTATTAGTGCACACTGCTAATTTAATTTCTCTAGATTTAAGAAACTCTAAAACTTCTCTTACATTGTTAAAAAGTATGCTATCATCATCAATATTGTGTGTATAATGTAGTAAAAATATTTTTAACATCTCATTCAATTTTGCATCATCGTGTTCAATATTTTTTGTAACAGCAGTTCGTCGTATTAATTCACGTGCACCATAGCCGACCAGATTTCTTATTTCCTCTAGCGAGACTAATGGATAGCCGAGCTCAGAAAGCATATAGTTCAGAGAATTTTTAAAGTCTGGAGCTGTATCTACTAGCGTGCCATCGAGATCAAAAATAAATAATTTTTTGTTTTTCATGGTTAAATTAAAGTAAGCCTCTGAAATAAATCTTTACGATACAATTAATAACATATTGTTTATTTTTCATTCAAAATCCAATGAATAATTTAGAAATTGTAATACTTGCTGCTGGGAAGGGAACTAGAATGAATTCTAGTGTCCCAAAAGTACTATACCCCTTGGGGGGAAAACTCATAATTGAACATGTATTAGATACTGCAAGGTCTTTAAAGCCAAAGAAAATTCATTTAGTAATAAATAAAGAAATAAAAAATGCATTCGCTCACTTAAAAAATAAAATTAATTTAATAATACAAAAAAAACAATTAGGAACTGGTGACGCCATCAACGTGGCCATAAAAAGTTTTCAAAAAAATTCCAATATTCTTGTCCTTTATGGAGATGTTCCACTCACGCATTCATCCACTTTAAAAAAAATAGTAAAGTTCAAAAAAAATGAAATCAATATTCTTTGTTTCAATAAAGAAGAGCAAAATAATTATGGAAAAGTTGTATTAGGAACTAATGGTTTCGTTGATGAGATAATTGAACAAAAAGAACTTAAAAGAAAAGAAAATTTCTACCTATGTAATTCTGGTATTTTTACAATACACTCATCACTTCTTCAAAAATTAATGCCAAAAATAAATAATAAAAATATGAAGAAAGAATATTATTTAACAGATATCTTCAAAATAGCATCAAATAATGATATCAAAATTAAGTCAGTTATTACATCTGAGAAAGAAGTGCAGGGTATTAATGATAAAAAGGATTTAGCCATGGCAGAAAATGAATTTCAGGAAAATTTAAGAGCTAAGCATCTTAAAGCTGGAGTAACAATGCATGACCCCAGTACTGTATATTTATCAGAAGACACAAAAATAGGAAAAGATGTAACTATTCACCCTTTTGTTGTGATTGGTAAAAATGTAAAAATCTTAAATGGGGCTGAGATTTATTCTTTTTCACATTTAGAAGACTGTAAGATTGGAAAGAAGACTAGCATAGGACCTTACGCCCGTATAAGACCTGGTACACAGATTAATGATCAGACAAAAGTTGGCAATTTCGTTGAAATTAAGAATTCAACTATTGACACAAATTCAAAAATTAATCACCTATCTTACGTTGGAGACTCAATAATTGGAAAGAATGTTAATGTTGGAGCAGGAACAATAACATGTAACTACGATGGAAAAGCAAAATATAACACAGTCATCAAAGATAATGCCTTTATAGGATCAAACTCTTCACTTGTTGCGCCATTAGAGGTTGGCAAAAATGCATACATTGGCTCTGGCTCAACGATAACAAAGAAAGTTAAACAAGATAGTCTGGCTGTTGAAAGATCAGTTCAAATGGAAGTAAAAAATTGGGCCAAGAGGAAAAATAAAAATTAATTTTATGTGTGGAATAGTAGGTATTACATCAAATGAATCTGTTTCTTCAAACATAATTGGTGCCTTGAAGAAACTTGAGTACCGAGGTTACGATTCAGCCGGCATAGCTATTAATACTGAAGGTCAAATTCACCAAAAAAAAGCGAAAGGTAAGCTTGATAACTTAATACTATCACTTCAAAAAGATGGTTTTGATGGAAAGGTTGGAATTGGCCACACGAGGTGGGCTACACATGGCGAGCCATCAGAAAGAAATGCCCACCCTCACTCGTCACGAAAAGTTTCGCTCGTTCATAATGGAATTATTGAAAATGCATCAGAGCTTAAAAGTAGAGTAGAATTAAAAAACTATAACTTTGAGTCTGATACTGACTCAGAAGTTATAACAGCGTTGATTACTCATTATCTCAATGAAGGTCATGGTCATATGGAGTCGGTTAAACAAACAATATCACTTTTAGAAGGTTCTTATGCACTAGCTATTATCTTTAATGACCTTAAGGATAAAATAATAGGTGCGAGGAATGGAAGTCCTCTGGTAGCGGGAACTGATGGCAACTCCAGCTCATTAGGATCTGATTCAATAGCATTAAGCTCAATTGCAAAAAAAGTATGTTACTTAGAAGATGGTGACATTGTTGTGCTAAGTAAAGAAAATGTTGAGATCTATAATTCATCAGGAGATAAAGCTAATAGAGAATTTGTTGATATTGGCATTATGGATACAGAAGTCAGTAAGGGATCATACAATCATTTTATGGAAAAAGAGATTCATGAGCATCCTAAGGCTGTTGGTGAAACATTTAGACAATTCATTGATCATGATCAGGGCACAATTTCAGTTGATGATATAGGACTAAACTTCAATGATATTTCAAAGGTACATTTAATTGCCTGCGGCACAGCATACTACTCTTGCTTGGTTGCAAAATATTATTTTGAACAATATGCAAGACTTCCAGTAGAGTGTGATATGGCTTCCGAGTTTAGATACCGTGATCCTGTTCTTGATAATAAGGCATTATACATATTTGTTTCTCAATCAGGTGAAACAGCTGACACAAAAGCGGCCTTAGATTATTGCAAAGATGCTAAGGTTAGAATACTCAGTATTGTAAATGTTATGAATAGCTCAATTGCAAGAGAAAGTGATTATTGCTTATATACGAAAGCAGGCACAGAAATTGGCGTAGCTTCAACAAAAGCATTTACGGCACAAATATCAGTTCTGTTATCAATTGCATTGCATTGTGGTACCAAGAATAACAATGTTACAATCGAGCAGAATAGAGAGATTTGCAAAGAAATTATGCAGGCTCCACAAATTCTAGAAAGGACAATTAAAAGATCTTATGAATTAAAAGAGACTGCGAAAGCGATTATAGATTCAAAAGGTGTAATGTATTTAGGAAGAGGCACATCCTTTCCTCTGGCACTAGAAGGCGCACTCAAATTTAAAGAAATCTCTTATATACATGCGGAAGGTTATCCAGCTGGAGAGATGAAACATGGCCCACTTGCCTTGATTGAGAAAGATTTGCCAGTAGTATGTATTGTTCCACCAGGACCTCTATTCCATAAAACAGTATCCAATATTCAAGAGGTCATTGCTCGAGGTGGTAGAATATTGATGATCACTGATGACGATAGTCTTGCGTCTAGTTCAGAGAATATATGGAAGATTTTTAGATTACCAAAAACACCAAAATCTATTGAAGCCATAGTATATTCTGTTCCAATACACATGCTGGCGTATTATACAGCTGTTGAACTAGGCAATGATGTAGATCAACCCCGCAATCTTGCTAAATCAGTTACAGTTGAATAGATAATTAATAATTAATGAGTGAGTTTAAAAACTTAATAGTACTTGGTCCATTAATATACGCTATCCATCACTTTGAAGAACATATCATTTTTAATTTTAGGGAATGGAGAATAAAATATTTTTCTGATAATAATTTAATCCCAACCGAAGTCATCTTAATAATATTGTCATCATTATTGTTACTTTTTATTTTTTTTCACCTAGTTAAAAAAAATCGAGTAAGTGCACATCTTGTATTATTTTTTTTAATGACCACTCAAGTTGTTAATGCTTTTTTTCACATATTCTTTAGTTTTTATTATAACGATTTTAGTCCAGGAACAATTACGGGTATAATTCTCTATCTGCCAATAAATATTTTAATTATTTCGGCCGCATTCAAAGAGAGTTTTCTTAAAAGTTATATTGAATTAGCAATGATTGGACTATTCGGAATTATAACCTTTTCTTTATTTGAATTACTTGGCCCAATTGTTATTGGACTATCAATAATAGTCTCTTTTTTATACTATACGTTTTTTAAAAATAAATTAGTATAAGCTTTATGACAGTAACTCTCAAAACAGAAGGTGATGTATCAATCATTCATATGGATGATGGTAAAGTAAATGTTTTTTCACCAGAGATGATTCAGAATTTTGAAAAAATAATGGATCAAATACCAACTAGTAAAGGCTCAATTTTAATTACAGGAAGACCTGGTATGTTTTCAGCCGGATTTGATTTAAAGGTTATGATGTCGAGTCCTGAAAATGCTGCAGCTATGGTTAAGTCTGGATTCTTAATGCTGAAAAGAGTTTTCTCATTTCCTCGTCCTGTAGTTGCTGCATGTAGTGGACACGCTATTGCTCTTGGAGCTTTTCTTTTATGCAGCAGTGATTACCGTGTTGGCTGTGAAGGTGACTTTAAGGTTGGGGCAAATGAATTGAGAAACAATATGATTGTACCAACACCTATTTTAGAAATTGCAAAATTTAAATTAACAAAATCACACAAGCAAAGGGCACTTCTCAACGCTGAAATGTATTCAATAAAAGATTCTATTGAACCAGGATATATTGATGAAGTTGCAAGTCCCGAGAGTTTTTATGAGGTCGCACTAACAAAAGCAAAAGATCTAGCGACTTTGGCACACCCTCAATATGATCAAACCAAGAAACTCGATCAGGAAGACGTGTTGCCTAAAATTAGCAAGGGCATTGAACAAATCACCTCACCCATTGGGTAAATCAAATTTATCTAATAAAATCAATATATTTAGCTAAGACTCTAGTAATTTAGATTATTTGGTACTATAAGGCTGAAAAATATAGAGTTTTTAAAAATGAGTAAATGGACCGCAAATAGTTGGAGAGGATACAAGGCAAAGCATATTCCTGAATATCCAGATAAATCAGAGTTAGAAAAAACTGAAAGCCAACTAAAAACATATCCACCATTAGTTTTCGCAGGTGAAGCAAGAGATTTAAAAAGACATCTTGCTAAAGTCTCAGAAGGAAAAGCGTTTCTATTGCAAGGTGGAGATTGCGCAGAAAGTTTTGACGACTTTAATGCTGATTACATAAGAGATACTTTCAAAGTTCTTTTACAAATGTCTGTAACACTTACAGCAGCAGGTAATTGCCCTGTTGTTAAAGTTGGGAGAATGGCTGGACAATTTGCTAAACCAAGAAGTTCACCTACAGAAGAAATTGATGGAGTTGAGTTAGATAGTTATAAAGGTGATATCATTAATGATATGAAGTTTACTGAGTCTTCTAGAATTCCTGATCCTCAAAGAATGATTAGAGCATACACTCAATCAGCTGCAACTCTTAACTTGCTACGAGCTTTTGCAAAGGGTGGTTTTTCTGACCTTAATAAAGTTCATCAATGGAATATGGGTTTTGTTGATGAAAGTCCTCAAGGAAAAAAATTCAGAGAACTAGCTGATAAAATATCAGACACGTTATCTTTTATGGATGCCATAGGTATCTCATCTGGCAATACAAAAAGATTAAGAAATGTTGATTTTTTTACAAGTCATGAAGCACTCCTTTTACCATATGAGGAATGTTTAACGCGTACAGACAGTACAACTGGTGAAGTGTACGATACATCTGCTCACATGGTGTGGATTGGTGATAGAACAAGACAACTTGATGGAGCTCATGTAGAATTTTGTAGAGGTATTAAAAACCCTATTGGCATTAAATGTGGTCCAACTTTAAATCCCGATGAATTAAAGAAACTGATCGATGTATTAAATCCTGAAAATGAAGCTGGTAAAATTACTCTCATTTGTAGATTTGGGGTTGATAATGTTGAAGAGAAGTTGCCCAAGTTAATTGGACCTTTTGCTAACTCAGATTACAACCTCGTTTGGTCATGTGACCCCATGCACGGTAATACTATGAAAGCTAATTCTGGCTTTAAGACCAGACCTTTCGAGAGGGTTATTCAAGAAGTTGAGTCATTTTTTGATATTCACCACTCTCTAGGAACATACCCTGGTGGAGTGCATTTGGAGATGACAGGGCAAAACGTGACTGAGTGCATTGGCGGTGCACAAGCGATAAAAGATGAAGATTTATCTGCCAGATACCATACTCATTGTGACCCTAGACTTAACGCAAACCAGGCATTAGAACTTGCCTTCTTAATATCTGACAAGCTCAGAGAATCTCAAGAACCTCACAAGTCAAAAATTATAATTGCCAAGTAATTGCGACTAAATTAATTAGTTGTAATATCAGTCAAATGACAGAAAAAATTTCATTATTAGTAGTTCAATCAAATCCAGTTGTAGGGAATATTGCATTCAACAAACAGATCGTTATTGACCACTTAAAAAATAATAATTCTGATCTAATTTTATTTTCAGAGCTAATGTTAACTGGTTACCCACCAGAGGATTTAATTTTGAAACCTGCTTTTATGAAAAAAGTTCACGAAGCGGTTGATGAAATTGTCAATCAATCAAAAGGGATGCATCCAACTGTTGTACTAGGTACACCTTGGCTAGATGAAGGTAATTTATTTAATGCTGCAGTAGTCATTCATGATGGAAAGATCTTACATAAACATTACAAGATGGCACTTCCAAACTATGGGGTATTTGATGAAAAGAGAATATTTTCAAATGGAGAAAAAGTAAGTGTTATAGATTTTAAAGGTATTAATCTGGGGATATTTATTTGTGAAGATATTTGGGTTAATCAAACCATCACTGAAATTGGTGAACAACAAATTGATCTTGCTGTTTCTCTTAATGCGTCTCCTTTTGATATTAATAAAATCAACGAAAGAGAAAAGAAAGCTATCGAATTTTCAAAATCTATTGCTGCACCTCTCATCTATGTTAATCAAGTAGGAGGTCAGGATGAGATAGTCTTTGATGGAAGTTCATTCCTGAATGATCAAGATAAAGTTATCTACAAACTTAAACACTGCCAGTCAGAGTCTAAGGAATTCATATTTGATGAAGATCATAAATTTTTAATAGAAGATACGTTCTCTGATCAAACTGATATGAATGATGTCATATACTCCAGTTTAATCTTGGGTCTAAGAGATTATGTTGAAAAGAATAATTTTCCAGGTGTTGTATTGGGTATATCAGGAGGAATTGATAGTGCTTTTAGTGCAGCAGTAGCCACTGATGCACTTGGACCCTCAAGAGTAAAAGGTATCTTAATGCCTTCAAAATATACAAGCACTGAGAGCAATACAGATGCATCAGTACTAGGCAATAATTTAGGCATTGAACTAATGAACATATCTATCAATGACATTGTCAATTCATACGACAACACACTTAATGATCTATTTTCTGGAACAGAAAAAGACATTACTGAGGAAAACATTCAATCCCGAACAAGAGGTGCAATTTTGATGGCCTATTCAAATAAATTTGGCCACATGGTTATCACCAATGGTAATAAATCTGAGGTATCTGTTGGCTATTCGACTCTATATGGAGATATGTGTGGAGGGTTCTCAGTCGTTAAAGATATTTATAAAACTGATTTATTTAAATTGTCAGAATGGAGAAACAAAAATAAGCCCTCTTTATCATTACTCGATAAAAATGAGATTATACCAAAAAATATTATCACTAAGGAACCTACAGCTGAATTAAAAGAAGATCAGAAAGATAGTGACTCACTTCCGCCCTATGATGTATTGGATAAAGTATTGTACCACCTTGTAGAAAAAGAAAGTTCAGTAAAAGAGATAGTAGATCAAGGATTTGATAAAGAATTAGTTAAAAGAATTCAAAATCTACTCTACAATTCAGAATATAAAAGAAGACAAGCAGCACCAGGCGTGAAGATTTCTGAAAGAAATTTTGGCTATGACAGAAGATATCCGATCACGAATGCATTTAGAGATATGGAAAATTAAATGACAACAGTAACAAGGTTTGCCCCAAGTCCAACAGGTTTATTACATCTTGGAAACATTAGAACAGCATTAATTAATTGGCTGTATGCACGTACCAACAATGGGAAATTTATTTTAAGAATTGATGATACTGATTTAGAACGATCAAAAGATGAATATATTTCTCAAATCAAATATGATCTTGATTGGCTAGGGATTGATTATGATGAAACGTTCAATCAATCATCTCGTTTCGACAGATACAGGGAGCAATTCGAGAAATTAAAAGCTGATGGCAGAATTTACCCTTGCTATGAAACACCCGAAGAACTTGAAAGAAAAAGAAAATTGCTCATCGCAGCTGGAGGCAAGCAAGTTTACGACCGGTCTGCAATGGAATTATCAGACCAACAAAAGAAAGACTACGAAGCAGAAGGAAGAAAACCCCACTGGAGATTCTTATTAAAAACTGAACGTATGAAATGGGATGATTTACTTAAAGGTGAAATAGATATAGACCTCACCAGTTTGTCTGACCCTGTTTTGTTTAGAGAGGACGGCGTTCCTTTGTATACTTTTAGTTCAGCTGTAGATGATATCGATTATGGTATAACCAACGTCATTAGAGGAGACGACCACACAAGCAATACAGCTGTTCAAGTAGAAATTATCAATGCGTTGGACCAAAATAAAATAACTTTTGCCCATCACGCCTTACTAAAAGCATCAAGTGGAGATAAATTGTCAAAACGAGACAATGTCATATCCATTAGTAGTTTCAGGGAGGAGAATATGGAGCCTATAGCAATACTAAGTTTATTGGCGACTATCGGCACGTCTAATTCTATCGAATTAAAAGACAATATAGATCAAATAAAAAGTGAATTCAAATTGAGTACAATTTCAACTTCTCCTGGTCGAATTGAAATTGATGTATTGAATGCTCTCAATAAAAAACAGGTTCAAAAATACAATTTCAGTGAGATCGAAGAGAGATTAAACAAGATTGATGAAAAAATTGATCAAAAGTTTTGGGAAACAATCAGAGGCAATCTGAATGTTGTTGAAGATATAAAACAATGGACGGACATTGTATTTAATAGTGAGACCATTAAGCCTTCTGATAAAGACTATATTAAGATTGCAATGGAATTGATTCCTGATGATCCATGGAATGATGAAACGTGGGGACAATGGACTTCGGCCATAAAAGAGAAAACTGGCAGAAAAGGAAAAGAATTATTCTTGCCTCTTAGAGAAGCCTTTACAGGACTTAATCATGGTCCCGAAATGAAACTACTAATTCAATTACTGGGTAGAAAAAAGATCATAGAAAGAGTTGAGTTATAAATGTCACTGAATTTATACGACACATTCTCGAACTCAAAAAAAAAGTTTGAACCAATTGATCCAAAAAATATCAGAATGTATGTTTGTGGTCCCACAGTATACGACTATCCACATGTAGGAAACGCAAGACCTGTTATAGTTTTTGATATTTTATTTCGAATTCTTCAAAACATATACGGTACTGAGCATGTAACATACGTGAGAAATATAACTGACGTCGATGATAAGATTATAAATGCCTCTCAAGAAAATAATGAAGATATCAATGAATTAACTTCAAGAACCATTAATTATTTTCACGCTGATGCGAAATATATAGGAGCAATGGAACCCTCCTTTGAGCCCAGAGCAACGGATCACATAGCTGAAATGATCAATATTATTGAGACTTTAATTGAAAAAAATTACGCCTATGTTGCAGAGAATAACGTTCTTTTTTCATCTACTAAATTTTCTAAATACGGATCATTATCAGGAAAAAACCTTGAAGAAATGATTGCTGGATCAAGAGTTGATGTTGAAAGCTATAAGCAAGAAGCATCAGATTTTATACTATGGAAGCCTTCTAGAGAAAACGAACCTGGATGGGACAGTCCATGGGGCAAGGGAAGGCCTGGATGGCATATAGAGTGTTCAGCAATGAGTGAAAAATTGCTCGGTAAAACATTTGACATTCATGGTGGTGGGCAAGATTTAATTTTCCCACATCACGAAAATGAAATCGCTCAAAGTGAGTGTGCAAACGGAGAAAAATTTGCAAATTATTGGGTTCATAATGGCTTTGTCACGGTTGAGGGAAACAAAATGGCAAAATCTGATGGAAATTTTGTAACGGTGAATGAACTTAAAGAAAAATATCAAGGAGAGGTTATTAGATTTACCATGATACTTACTCATTATCGTCAGCCACTGAATTGGACAAATGATAATCTGCAAGAGAGTAAAAAAAAACTAGATAAGTGGTACCAATATTTTTCTGAAGTTGATTTTAAGCCTGACTTAAGCACGAAGATTGATGAAAATGTAATGAATGCATTAAATGATGACATGAATACGCCTCAGGCAATAGCTGAATTGCATAAATTATTCAAAAATTGTAAAAGTAATGATCACGACTCATTAAATAAATTTTTAATTTCGGCTCAATTTCTTGGATTGATGAATGATGAACCTTCTCAATGGCTATCATGGGGTAAAGAAAATATAAGCGTAGATCACAATAAGATTGAAACATTGATTGCTCAAAGAAATACCGCAAGAGCAAATAAAGATTTTACTGAAGCTGACAGAATTAGAGATGAGTTAGAAAATTTAGGAATAGTACTAGAAGATAAAGGTGCAGAAACCACATGGAAAACTAAGTAAATGAAAGAAAAGTTATTTATATTTGATACGACACTGAGAGATGGAGCTCAAACTTACGGCGTTGATTTTAACGTAGATGAGAAAAAAATTCTTGCATCAAAACTTGATGCCTTAGGCGTTGATTATATTGAGGGTGGATGGCCTGGTGCAAACGAAACTGATACACAATTTTTCGCTGAAAAAATGGAATTTAAAAATTCTACGTTTACTGCTTTTGGCATGACCAAAAAGACAGGGAGGAGTGCTGAAAATGATCCTGGTTTAGCTGCCATGATTAACGTAAGTGCCCCATCAGCTTGCGTAGTGGGCAAGTCTTGGGATTTCCATGTAGATTTAGCGTTAGGAATTTCCAATGAGGAAAACTTAGTAAATATTGCGGAGTCTGTTAACTTTTTATCAAGCAGCAACAAGGAAGTTCATTTTGATGCTGAACATTTCTTTGATGGCTACAAAGCTAATCCTCAATATGCGATAAAGTGTTTAAAAGCAGCACAAGACAATGGAGCAAGGTGGATGGTTCTTTGTGATACCAACGGAGGCACATTGCCCCATGAAGTAGAACAGATTGTTTCAGAAGTTGTAAAGAATATTCCAGGCGACCAACTTGGTATTCACGCACATAACGATACTGGAAATGCTGTAGCAAATTCATTAGCCGCAGTTCATGCTGGGGTCAGACAAGTACAAGGTACGATTAATGGACTTGGTGAACGATGCGGAAATGCTAATTTAATCACTCTTCTTCCGACTTTTGCTTTGAAGGATGAATATAACGATAAATTTGATTTATCCATTGATACTAAAAATCTTGGTCAGTTAACGGAACTTTCAAGACTTTTAGATGAAATCTTAAATCGTGTACCCAACAGAACAGCACCTTATGTAGGCTCAGCTGCATTTGCGCATAAGGGAGGATTGCACGTTTCAGCAGTAAACAAAGATCCCAAAACTTATGAACATATCGATCCTGAGTTAGTGGGCAATCATCGCCAAATCATCATTTCAGAACAATCAGGAAAATCAAATATTCTTGCACGATTAAAATCCACTGGGATTCAGATCAATGAGGATGATGAAACTATACAAAAAATTCTAGATCGAGTGAAAGAACGTGAATTTATTGGATATTCATACGATGGTGCCGATGCTTCATTTGAAATATTGGTGAAAAAGGTCATTGCTGAAATGCCAACTTATTTTGAAGTTGTTAATTTTAATGTGAATGTAAAGAATTCAGGTGGTGAAGGTAAAACAATATCAGATGCCGAAGTTAAATTAAAATTTGGCAAAGAAGAACTTATAGGTACCGGACAAGGTGTAGGGCCGGTTAATGCATTAGACAATGCTTTGAGGAATAACTTTCAGTCAAGTGGTTATGCTGAATTGATCAAGGATTTATCTCTTATCGACTATAAAGTGAGAATTTTAAACACAGGAACCGATGCGATTACCAGGGTATCAATTGAGAGTTCTGATAAAGATAAAAAGAGTTGGTACACAATTGGTGTTTCAGAAAATATTATAGAGGCTTCCTTTAGGGCACTGATTGATAGTGTTGAGTACAAATTAATGAAAGAAAAGGCTGCGGTTCTTAGTTAGTACATGTCTTCAAATAATATTTCAATTATCTTGGTTGATACTCAACTTCCTGAAAATATAGGTCTGGTTGCACGTTCTATGTATAATTTTGGTTTCTCTGACCTGAGGTTAGTCAATCCTAAATTAGATTGGCCATCAGAGAAGGCACATGCAGTATCAGTCGATGCCAAGTCAATTATAGAGAGTGCAAAAGTTTTCTCTACCTTAAGAGAAGCACTCAGCGATTCCACACTCTCCATTGCGTATACAGCTCGAAAGCGCGATATGAGTAAACAGTTTACTGATAATAAATCTATTATTAAGGAAATACATGATGAACACAGTAATGATAAGTTAGCTGTTGTTTTTGGCGGTGAAGCGTCAGGCTTGACCAATGATCATCTTTCTTTAGTGACACGATGTGTGACAATTGATACACACGAGAACTTTTCATCTTTAAATCTTTCACATGCTGTTAATGTATTTTGTTATTCGATATTTTCATTAATGCGTGATGACGAAAAAGTAGTTGATGAGAATTCACTAACGCGCGGCAATCAAAATGAACTGATGCATTTTTTTGATCATATTGAAAAAGAGTTGGAAAACAGAGGCTTCTTTCAACCCGAAGAAAAAATGCCAAAAATGAAGCAAAACCTCAGGAATATCTTTCACCGGGCTGATCTCAGCGATAGGGAAATTGCAACACTCAGAGGAGTAGTCACGGTTCTGTCAGATTATAGGAAAACTGAGGAAATTTAGTATTCTGGTTTGACAATATTCAGGAAAACAGTATAAACCACGGATCACAATATATGACAAAACGAATAGCACAAAAACACAAAATCGACAGACGTCTCAGTGTTAACCTATGGGGAAGACCCAAAAGCCCTTTTAATTTAAGAAAATACAGACCTGGCCAACATGGACAGAAGCATACTGGAAAACTATCTGACTATGGTGTTCAGTTGCATGCGAAGCAAAAGTTAAAAGGCTATTACGGTAACCTAAATGAAAGACAATTCCGTAATTGTTATAAAGAGGCCATCAGACAAAAGGGTGACTCAGGAGAAAATTTAATTGCTCTTCTAGAAAGAAGATTAGACACGATTGTTTATCGTTCAAAGTTTGTCCCAACTGTTTTTGCAGCACGACAATTCATCAATCATGGTCATGTCAAAGTAAATGGCAAAAGAGTAAATATTTCAAGTTACCGTGTTACTGAAGGCGATGTCATTGAAGTTAAAGATAAGTCCAAAGAAATGGCGATTGTTGTTGAAGCTATGAAAAGTCAAGAGCGTGATATCCCAGGCTATATTACAGTTGATGAAAAGAAATGTTCTTCAACATTTATTCGCACACCTCAGTTTGCTGAAGTTCCATATGCAACACAGATGGATCCAAAACTAGTCATCGAGTATTATTCTCGATAAATCCCAAATGAGTGCATCGCACTTTTTTTCAAAAGATTACTTTCAAGCACGAGATAGATTCATTAAGTCCATTAATGAACTGAAAGATCAAGGCCATCAACTTAGTCATGATACACTTACTTTAGATTGCAAAGGACCTAATCAAGAAAATCTTTGCATTGATATTGCAACCATCGGATCAATCGATAGCAAAAATCTATTGCTATACAGTTCAGGCATTCATGGCGTTGAAGGGTTTGCAGGCTCAGCTATTCAATTATCAGTTTTAGATCAACTCAAAAATGCGAGCCCCATTGCTGACTATTGCATCGTTTTTATTCATATCATTAATCCATACGGTATGGCATGGCACAGAAGGGTGAATGAAAATAATGTTGATATGAACAGAAACTTTATAAAAGATCATCAAGGCGAACCTGAAGGATATGCGAAAATTGATACTTTTTTAAATCCTAAAAGTGTACCACCCAAATTAGATCTTATGTTTTTACCACGAGGTATTAGTTTATTGTTAAAGTACGGTTTCACCAATGTGAAGCAGTGGTTTGCACAGGGGCAATATACGAGACCACAGAGTTTACAGTATGGAGGCGATCGACTTCAGCAAGGTCCTGAAAAAATTTTGAAATGGCTTGAAACACGCTGTTCAGATACAAAAAATATTTTTGCAATTGACCTTCACACTGGCCTTGGACCATCAGGGTACGATACAATTTTGATACAGGAAGATATAAAAGATACTGATTATAAAACATTACAATCGCTTTTTGGAGATCATGTTGCTCAATTGGATCCGACTAAAGGGGTGGGCTACCGCATCACGGGAGATATTCATTCAGGGTTTTCAAACTTTTTGCCCAATATAAATTGGCTGTGCATCACACAAGAATTTGGAACGTTTGGCCCTGTTACCGTATTTAAAAATTTAAGAGCAGAAAACAGATGGACACAAAATAATGCCTTAAATGATCAAATAAAAATAATGAATCATTGGTCCAGAACAAATTTACTTAATACTTTTAATCCCCAAGATCAAAGCTGGCATCAACAGCTTATCACAAGAGGAAATAAGGTATTTAAGGCTGCTCAAGATTATCTTAAAGAGTTGTGAAATTTTAATATTGATTTTAGATTAAATTATAGGCCATAATCAGGTATGGATTATAAATCATTTATAAGTGCAATGGATGACTTGGCTATGGGCATTGGTGATATTGCTGATCAATTAGGAATTTCTATTGAAGATGTAAAAAAGTGGGAAACATTAGACTCAGTTCCCCAAGAAGCCATAGATCTTTACGAGTTTGAAAAAGAAAACCAAATTATTGAAGACTAGGTTATTAAGATTCAAACATTTGAAATTCGGTTGATTGACCAACAGTAGATACTTCTTGGGTGACCAGTGTATTGCCTTGATAAGAAATACTGGATACCACTTCATGTCCTTCAATATCTAAATAATCAATTTTTATCTGTTTTATATCAAACGTCTTTTCATCAATATGCGTACTGAAGAAGGTACCTTTTTCATAGGATTTACCCATAAACCTATAAGTATCTGAGGCAGCTTCAGCAATATAGATTTCATCGTAATCAACCTCAATATCTAATTTTTCAAGCGTGCTGGTATCTAGGTTTAATTCATGAATTACTTTTTCATTTTTCGATATGATGAGTTTATTTTTTTCTTGAAACTCTACATTGTGCAAATGAGCAACATCATCGCATTCAAACCATGCATTTTCTTTAAACGGCATCAGGTGTTGGGGAACAGTGACAGAGCCACTAACAAAGTCCTCTATGCTTATTTGATTAGATTTAAAGTAGTTGTAGGTCTCTTTGCTTATGCTGCCAGTGACAATTTCCATACCATGTCCACTTAGCACAAGTTGGTATGTCATCTATGGATTAATCGTGAGAAATTTTTTTTGCTTCAAAGATTTCAGCTAATTCCCCAGATTTATGCATATCTAATATGATATCACATCCGCCAATAAATTCGCCTTTTACATACAATTGAGGAATTGTTGGCCAATTTGTAAAATCTTTTATTCCTTGTCTTAATTCGTCACTTTCTAAAACATTAACATCTTTATATTCGACATTCATAAATGATAGGGCATTTACAACAGCATTAGAAAATCCACATTCGGGTTGAGCTTTGGTACCTTTCATAAAAAGGACGACATCATTTTGATCAACCATATTTTTGATGTTGCTTTGTACTGTTTCATTCATAAGATAAGAATTAACTGCTTTTTAAATTTATTCAATAAGAAAAATTATATGAAGAAAATAGCCTTTTGTTATGACTTTGATGGCACGTTATCAAGCGGCAATATGCAAGAACAGAATCTTTTACCTGATTGCAACATTACCCCTGAAACATTTTGGAGCGAAGTAATTGAAACTTCAAAAAATATCAAAGCTGATCCCGTACTTATGTACATGCATCTTTTGCTTGAAAAGATGAAGAATGCCAAAATACCCATTACTCCGGAAACTTTTAACCAGTACGGTCAAAAACTAAAATTATTTAAGGGTGTTGATACATGGTTTGATCGCATGTCGGCTTTTGGAGTATCTAATAATATTGAAATTGAACATTACATTATTTCAGCAGGCATAACCGAGATGATCTATGGCTGTTCTTTTTCCAAGGCAATCAAACAAATCTATGCATGTTCATACTATTACCGAGAAAATGGAGTTGTGTGGCCGAAGCTCTCAGTTAATTTCACGGCAAAAACACAGTTTTTGTATCGTATTCATAAAGGAACTTTTGAAATGTCTGATCAACATTCAGTCAATGCTAAGGTTGAAGAAGAAAATATCAATATTCCATTTAACCATATGGTTTTTTTTGGTGATGGCGAAACTGATATCCCTTCTTTTAGAATCGTAAGCGGGGGAGGTGGATGTTCAGTCTGCGTGTATGATCCCTTAAAAGAGAAATCAAAAAAAATTGCCAATCAATTGGTTCAAGATCAGCGAGTTCAACACGCCGTAAAAAATGATTATTCCGAGGGTGAAGAATTGGATACAGTAATTAAAAATTTTATTTTATCTCTCTAAATAGGACTTTCTTCACATATTCGTTATTAAAAATTAGTAATTTTAATTCCTATAAAATTATGTCAGGATATTTTGATACAAAATTATTTAATTTATTAGGAGTTAAGTTATGCATGTAGATGAAGTGATTAAAAAATTAGGTGAGCACATGGAAAAGGTACTTGAAGAAGATGCAGATGCATTTAATTGGGATGTTAAGAATAAAGTTGTAAAAGATGTTGTTAAGCTTGAAAAGCTTGGAAAGATTTTTAGCAAAGAACAAATCGAAGAAATGGAATACTACGATCTTTTTGCAGAAGGACATAATTTTGATGAAGCAAAAAAAACTTCTATAGTAGTTTCATTAATTTTTTGGATGTGTGCTCATACAGACATTGAATTTCCAGATGACATAAGAGACTGGGATCCCCGTTAGAGATGGGACTCTTAAGCCTTCTTAAGGCGTCAAGTTCAATAAATTAAGTTAAATACGGGCTTGTTTAAATTATGAATAATAAAAGGTCAACATGGTAGGTTTTGAAATCAATGCTCAAATAAATTGTTACTCCTTTGAGGATGATAATCTTGATGACGGGCAACTAAAAATAACAACCATGTATTTTGATGATGGCACTGTTTTATTAGACTCAAGTTATTACCAAACTAAAGCAGAAATTGAGAATGAGGGGAATAAGTGTATAGAAGGCACATTTATTCACACGAAAGATGATGGAACGGTTTTAACTGATTGGAGTTGGGACACCGTATCAGAGTTTGATGGTACTCAAAAAGACTTTATGGTAGCACCACAGGGTGAGGTATTGTTTGAAACTAATCATGACTTAGAAGAAGTTAAAGCAATTTTGAATAAACCATGTGATGCAATATCAGTAAGCTTAGTGCTTGAGGCAGGGGGTCAAATTGATATGAGCACAACACAACTTTCTGATTGCGAAATTAGTAAAATTAAATAGGAGAACTGAATATGAAAGTTAAAACTGATTTATTTGCACACGTTGGTGTTGTCAAATCACAAGAGCTGTCTGGCAATGTCACGCATGAAATGCTTTATGAATTTCCAAGTTATTCGATATATTTCTCAAGGGAGACCGGTCAGGGTTTTATTTATGTTTCCTTTGCAATATCTTCGCCCGATACTTTCAACTCACTCATATTTTTAAATTGTTCAGATATGGAAGATGCTGATGAATATCTGAAAAGTGATGAAAACCCTGAACCTAATCTATACATGTGTTTAAATCAATTAATTAAGATGGTTTATGATCCTGATGCAAACCACTTAAAATTAAATCCTCCTCTTGTGGATCAATTTACTGAATATTTCTGTAATGATGAAGGTAGAAAATTCTCCCGTTTCTATAACACTACTACTGAAACAAATAATGATAAATTAGATGCAGACGAAGCTTTTCCGGAATTGCTTAGCGGTTACATTTCAGACTTTATATTATCTGGTAAAACAGACACTTCGGAATTTCCAAACTGGGATACTGAAGGTGTTTGGCTAAAAGGTCTTACAGAAGTATCAAATGATGGTTGGTTAATTGGTAATGATAGCGATGGTTTTTTTGTGCTCAAGAAAGATATTGAAGCTGAAATAGATACTGAGACCAAAACAGTGACTATTAATGGCAATGTTTATGATGGCAGCACTAGTAAAACTGAATTTGATACAAATCCTGATGCACCTGAATATCTAGATGTTGTTTTAAACGACGATGTTTTTGATGTTCAATCGTTATCAGTTTTATATTTCGCTAAAAAATAAATAGAGTAAAAATCTATAAATAAAATAATATTATTATGGATAAAGAAGAAGCTTTAAAACTTGTAGAAGAAAACGGTTTTGAATTAGAAAATTTATCTGGTGAATTAAAAAAAGATAGAGAAGTTGTCCTTGTGGCAGTACAGCAGAATGGACTCGCTATTCAATTTGCAGAAACAAGTTTACAATGCGATAGTGAAATTGTTTTTTCTGCGGTTGAAAACCATCCTATGTCTTTAGAGTATATTTGTGATGATTTTAAGAAAGATCGTGAATTAGTATTAAAAGCAGTAACTATTGATGGTTATGCGCTTCAATATGCTGATCAAATACTTTTTAAGGATAAAAAGATTATCCTTGAAACACTGAAAACCGCAAGCCTATCTAATATGATTGATCACATAGATAAAAATCTACTAAGCGATTATGATATAGCATTAGCATCAGTAAAACTAAACGGTAGTGATCTGAAATATATTGACGAATCATTAAAAAAAGATGAAGAAATAGTTACTACTGCGATTAAAGATTCATCCTTTGCATTTGAGTATGTAGATGAATGTTTCAAAAAAAATACAAAATATTTATTATCTGTTATTGATGAAGATAATTTTATAACTATACAATCACATCTTGACCAAAGCGTTTATAGCGATAGGGATTTTGTAATAAAAACTATCGATTTTGGATTAGATATATCGCTTTTAGATAAGAAATTTTTAAAGGATGAGAATATTGCTACAATTGCTCTAAAAAAAGATACAAGCTTTTTAGAATATTTTGATCAATCAATAAAAAAAAATAAAGATATAATCAAAAAAATACTAATTGAGGATAGCTATGCTTTTGAATTTGTGGATGAAAGTATCAAAAAAGATAAGGAATTTATTTTATCTTTAATAAATGAAGACAATTATTATTCTTTTATTAATTATATAGATGAAGAGTTATTTAAAGATAAAAATTTTATTTTAAAATTAATTCCGTTCGGATTGTCAGTAGATAAAGTAGATACGTCACTTTTAGATGATCTAGAAATTGCTAAAATGTTGATTAAAAAAGATGGATACGCATTTGAAAACTTTGATGAAAAGATAAGATCAAATAGAGATATCGTAATTGATGCTGTAAAATATTCAGGATCATTAATTCAATTTACGAATGAAGAACTAAAAAATGATATTGAAATTGCTAAAACTGCATTAGAAAATGACGGCTCCTGTTTAGAATATACGGGTGATAATATTAAAAATAACAGAGAATTAGTTGAAATTGCATTGAAACAAGATGGCAGTGCTTTAGCATATGCTAATGATATATTTAAAAATGACAAAGTTCTTGTTGCATTAGCAATGAATAATTATTCAAATGCATTTCAATATGCTAGTGATGAAATAAAAAAAGATAAAAAATTTGTTTTAGAATGTTTAGATAGTGGGAAATCTTTTTTGAGTTACGTTCCAACAGAATTACAAAAAGATAAAGATGTTGTCTACAGTGCAGTAAAAAGCAATGGATTTGAGCTTCAATATGCAGATGAACAATATAAAAAAGATAAGGAACTAGTCTTAATAGCAATTAATTCAAATTGGAGCTCTTATCAATTTGCAGATGATAAGTTACTAAATGATAAAGATGTATTGAATATTTTAGAGAGTAATGAAGATTATATAAAAGAAAAGAATGTTAAAAAAATACATTTAAATTTAGAGAAATTTTTTGATGAACTGATTGAAAACCATGAGGATTATTTTAGGGAAGAAAATACATTTAAAGTCAGACCTGGAGTGGCTTATGACAAATTTTATATTAATCAGATTGAAGGACCATATGATATGAGCCTACAAGGTTTAATACATCATTATTTATGGGAAAATGAATTATACCATTTATTTCTAAGCGATGAAGAATTAGAGACTTGTGGAGAGGTTGTTAATGAACAACCAGAATATATTTTTGGGCCTGATAGTAGTGAGACTCAAGAAATAATTGATGAAATTCAGGCAAAGGCAATAGTATTCGTAGGTAAAAAACTCATTAAGTTAGGCTTTGATGTCGAACAAGATTTTGAAAGTTATTTAAGTTAAATGTAATGAATGAAATTAATGCATGCGTAGAAGAAATAAAAAATTATTCTGAAAAGCATACTGAGTTAAAAAAATCACATCATTTCTGTTTTAATATCCCAATTCCAATAGGTAATACTAAACCTGAACTCAAACAAGGTGATGAAATTGTTTTAATCATGGGTCAGAACCCTGGTGAGCTTGATGGGACTTGGAATTATTTGCCTAAAAATCTGGAAAGCAAAACTAAAGATCTTTTTATTAAGATGAAATCACCTAAAGAGATAAAAGATAAAGTTGCTGAAATGGTAAATAATAAACAGCAAATAAGTGGTTATCCTGTGGAAGAGTCATCAAATAGCAAATTTTGGGATGATGACGATACAAATAATTGGAGAGATAATAAAAAGGAGGAAACTGATAGCAGTCATGATAACTGGCAAGAAAATATTAAAGAAATTTGTGAAGATAATTGCAAGAAAAATAATCTAACCATTGTACAAACTGAATATTTTTTTTGGAGTCTTCGTGAATTAGATTTATTTGAAGATAGATTCGGCTATACTTGGAATAAAAACCCTCATCATGAATTTTGCTCAGGTATTAATAAAAAACTCATCGACTATTATAATACTAAAATAATTATTTATTTTGGAATAGGTGATGCAAATCGACTCAAGAAAAATTTTAAATTAGAAGAAATTGAAATTTATGAAGTTCCTGAGCTCAAATCAAATAAAAAAAATTTAGCCAAGCTGTGCTCCTTAAAAAGAGCAGATAAAAAAGACATTCCTTTTTTAATCTGCACGCATATTTCAAATTATATTTCAAATAAAGAAATAAAATGCATGAAATATTTATCTGATTATATTTGTAATAATGATGGTAAAGCAATGCCACAAGATGAATACAAAAAATATTTAGAGAGAATAAACTCTTAGACCACTGTTTAAGAATTCTAGTATTTCACTCGTTTCTTTTGAAGAAAAGTAACTATTACGTGCTGTATTTTTATCTCTTAATAAAACATTTTTACTTTGAGTTAAATCCCAAAAACTAGATTGACGCCAAGAGAATATAAAGATTTCACCTCTCTGAGCTTTAGGTAACAAGTACTCATGAACTAATCTTTTATTCATCCTGCTGGAAGGCAATTCTTGAGGTTTGAAGTACGGTGTTCTTGTTGAATGATATCCAATTGATTCAAGCAGACAAATACTCTTTTTGATTCTATTAAAACTTTCCACATAATTAATATCTTTTGCTAAAGAATACTGATCGATAATATTTTTAAATCTATTTTCTGTTTTCCAGTATTTATAACCACCCGTATTTTTTGATACTTCGTCTAAATATAAGAAACCATCAGATACAAAATTTAATTCTTGATTTAATTTTTTTATATATTTTTGATCATGATGTTCATCTTGATAATCACCCAATGCCAAACCTGGATTGCCGTATAAAATAAATATCTTAGCTTCTTCAATGTTTCCTATAAAGGGTTTACAGTACATATTTGTATGGATTGCTTTAGGATCAAATTGAGATTGAAAGTCTTGATCATTTTCTTTATTTTTTAGATTATTTGAATATTTCTGAGTAAAAAAACTGATATCAATATTCACTAATTTTTTATCATTAGAACCAATTTCCTTTTCATCATCGGGATGAAGTTGATAAGGAATATATTTTTTCCAAAATTCTTTATATTCATTAAGCATTTATAGAGTCTTTTATTCAATGCACGGAGCTAGACCTTTATCAGTTGCCACAATATAAGACCAAATATTACTCATACATTTATGTTGTCATTAATTTCTAATCTCGTATTGCCACATAATGGACAGGACATTCCTTTTTTAGAATATCTAGCCTCATCAACAAACCCAAACCATTCACAGGGAGAGCAAAAGTAATCCCACCTGAAGGGCTCCAATTCATTTTTATTATTTATTGTAGTTGGCAAGCACTCATCACATATATAGAAAATATTATCTGCAAATTCAATTGTTTTAATATTTTTAGTTGAATTAGCCTTTGTGCAACGACTACAATTGATCAAGGTCGGATTGTCCACCGCTTAACCAATCAATTGCTTTTTGAGGAACTTCTCCTTTTTCCTTCCATGAATTGATTTCATCCATTGAAATATTCATTGCCTCAGCAGCTTCTTCTAGTTCTATGGCTTGCTCAGCTAATTGGTTATCCCATTCTTCAAATGTCATTAATTTTCTCCACTGATTTATAGTTTAATTAGACTAATCGAAACAAAAATTTTTTCAAACCTCTAATTTATACTCAATGACAATAAAAGTCCTGAAATCCTTACCTTCGGTGTATGTTTTGTTAAATACCACTTTGTATTGATTGATGCTTTGTTCCAAGATTTCATTACTTTCCTCTGAATTATATTTGATGTCTGTTCCTTTATCTGTCTCTTTGGAGATTTGACTTTCTTTTTTCACAATGGTTGAACTGACAATATCGGCAACAGCAACTTTAGCATCCAATACAGCTTTCGATTTAGATAATTTAAGATCAGCACTTAATCCAATACCACAACCATATACTTTGTTAGTATCAGATTTAAACTGATTACACACTCCGTCATAAATTTTAATAATTTCTTGATCGTTGTTAATCATTGTTTTGCTTTGAGCAAAATCCATATTTTTATTTGTTGTTCCACACGCTACCAAAACAGTTAACGATGAAAGTACAGTAATCGTTTTTACATAACTAAAAAATTTCATTCAATTCTCCTTTGTTTATAAGTTTTCAAATATAAAGATCATTGATAAAAGCATAATGTCCTCAAATTTTTCATCATTCATGAACTCGATAAGAAAACTTTTTTTACCTATTTGCTTTGTTTCTTCACACGTCTTGACTTCAGTGCGATGAACGATGATCCCATTTTCAGTTACTGTTTGGGTTTTGTAATTGCATTGATCTGCAATCGATGTTGATTGAGTAAGGGTTATAACCAGAGCAATCAAAGAAGAGATTACGTATATCTTCATAGATTTAAGCGTAAAGTTATACTTAAATTCAATATTTAATTCATGTCCAATTTCGACTATGCTTTGGACATTATGCCAAAGATTAGAGATTTTAAATCTCTTGAAAAATCAGTTAGAGACGTCATCGATAAAGTGGGTGTTCAAGATTGTTTGATGGCTATTGAGGAATTCACAGGACAAAAAAAGACAGATTCCATGCTTTATAAATGGAGCGATCCTGATACAGATCAAAATATCCAATTTCGTTACGCTTTAGCACTTGACATAGCTTGCATTAGAAAAGGACTTGAGCCAATCTTGCTTTCAGCACACAAGGATATGCTATCCGATGAAGATGCAACAATTCATCAGAATCGGTATGATCTTGTGAGTGAATTGCTCAAAATTAATGCGGAATTAGGTAATTTGAATAAAACAGTAGAAGAAGCTCGTGATCCAAAGAGTGAGCAAGGCGATAAATTAAGTAATCGAGAACTCAATGAGATAAAAGATGTAATCTCAAATATAGAAAATAGAATAAAGGACCTCAAACTTTCTCTTAAATGAAAATATTATATGATCAGCTTAAAAAGAAATAAAAAAGGTGAATTTGTAAAAGCCACAGGAATTCGATCCCGTGCTTCATCGATTTATAAACCTAATCAGACAGAAGATTATAAAGTCAGTCGAGGAAGATTTTCAAATTTTCTCTCATGCCCTCGCTGTTTTTATCTTGATCGGGTTAGAGGATTGGCAGAACCTTCATCACCTGGATGGACATTGAATACCTTAACGGATACCTTACTAAAAAAAGAATTTGATACATGCCGGGCTCAACAGAAACCCCATAGAATTTTAGTTGAAAATAATTTAAGTCACATTGTTCCCTTTCAACATGACGATATCGAACACTGGAGAAATTCTCTATCTGGAGGATTGCAAGTTCGCTTTAAAGATACAAACATAATTCTTCAAGGTGGTGTTGATGATGTTTGGTTCAACACACAAACTGAAGAAGTTATTATTGCTGACTATAAATCTCAACAAAGCAATTATGGTGTTTCGCAAGAAACTTACTTTAAGTCTGTTTATCATGATGGATATAAGACGCAGTTAGATTTTTATGCTTATTTATTAAAAGGGATGGGCTTTAAGGTTTCCAAGGACGCGTATCTCTATATTTGTAATGCCATTGAAAAGGATGACGGCTTTTTTGGCAAGATGCATTTTGATGAAGTCTTAATACACTATGAAGTAAAGACAGATTATATTGATGACCATGTACAATTGATGATTGATACAATGAACAGTGATAAACTTCCTGAATCGAATGAGAGTTGTGAAAATTGTGCTTACGCAAGGATGAGAGGGGAGTCAGAAAAATAATTCAAACTTAAAATCAGATATTTCCAACACCGCTTTCAAAATTATTTCTTAGCTCAGATACCTTTATTTCATTTAAATTATTGATTTTAATAATTGCTTGATCAACTACGCCCAGTTTTTCAAAAACTACATTATTACTTTCAGATAATTGTTTTAATTGATCAAAATTTTCCGGCCTGATTTCTAGTAAGTATCGTGATTGATCTTCGCCAAAATAAAATCTATGTGAAAATTCTTTATCTTCATCAATCGTTATACCAAGGTTTCCTGCAATACACATTTCAGCAACTGCGATTAAAATTCCACCTTCACCAACATCATGAGAAGATTCAACCAATTGTTTATTAATCAATTCCAAAACAAAGTGACCATTTTTTAATTCTTCATCTAAGTCAATTTCAGGCGTACCACCATCTTCTTTGTTGTGCACGATGGTCATATATTTTGAATTACCTAGATGATTATTAGATTTACCAACAACACATAAGAGATTTCCTTCATTCTTAAGCGAGAGAGTTTTTACATTTGATAAATCTTTGATTAACCCAACACCTCCTATGGCCGGCGTTGGATATATGCCTTCACCATTAGTCTCGTTGTAGAGTGAGACGTTTCCTGAAACGACAGGATAGTTTAATTTTGAGCAAGCATCGCCCATACCTCGAATACACTCTACAAATTGCCCCATGATTTCAGGTTTTTCAGGGTTACCAAAGTTCATACAATCTGTAATAGCAATTGGAAGAGCGCCTGAAGCTATTATGTTTCTCCATGTTTCAACAACTGCATGTTTACCACCTTCATAAGGGTTGTGTTTGCAATATACTGGAGAACAGTCAGTGCTCATGGCCAGACCTTTATTAGTTCCGTGAACACGCACTACTGCTGCATCAGATCCAGGTCTTACCACAGTATCTGCCATGACCATATGATCATATTGTTCCCATATCCATTTCCGGCTACTAAGATCAGGATGCATAATCATGGTGTTTAAGTCCTTTAAAATATTATTCTGATCGAAGTCTTCTGATTTGTATTCTTTAATTGGAGATGGTTCTTCAACAATGTAATCTCTTTGATATTCAGGAGCATCCTCAACTAATATATTAATCGGTATACTGGCTTCTTCTTTGTCGTTCATCATGAGAATAAGTCTTTTTGTATCTGTTACTTTGCCAATCACTTCAAATTCAAGATCCCACTTCTTAAAAATATCTCTGGCCATTTCTTCTTTTGATGGATCAAGGACCATAAGCATGCGTTCCTGACTTTCTGACAACATTAATTCGTATGCTGACATATTTTGTGCACGCATTGGCACTTTTGAAAGATCAATTTCTAAACCCACATCACCTTTGGACGCCATTTCAATTGAAGAAGAAGTTAATCCAGCTGCCCCCATATCTTGAATTGCAATAATCGCTTCTTCTTTCATCAATTCGAGACAAGCTTCTAACAATAATTTCTCAGTGAATGGATCCCCAACTTGAACTGTTGGCTTTTTATCCTCTGAATCTTCGTCGAATTCAGCAGATGCCATGGTTGCGCCGTGAATACCATCACGCCCAGTCTTTGATCCTACATATACAACGGGGTTTCCAATTCCTGCCGCTGCAGAGTAAAAGATTTTATCTTTCTTTGCGATCCCAACTGTCATGGCATTTACTAAAATATTACCGTTGTATGAAGGATGAAAATTAACTTCGCCACCTACGGTTGGCACACCAATACAATTGCCATATCCACCAATACCGCTGACAACGCCTGATAATAAATGTTTTGTTTTAGGATGGTTGGGTTCTCCAAATCTCAAGGCATTTAAATTAGCTACGGGGCGAGCACCCATTGTGAAGACATCTCGAAGTATGCCACCAACTCCAGTAGCCGCTCCTTGGTAGGGCTCGAGGAAAGAAGGGTGATTATGGCTTTCCATTTTAAAGACAGCAACATCTCCGTCATCAATATCAATCACTCCAGCATTTTCTCCTGGCCCTTGTACAACGCGGTCACCCGATGTTGGTAGTTTTTTGAGCCAAAATTTTGATGATTTATAAGAACAATGTTCATTCCACATGGCACTAAAGATACCCAGTTCAGTAAGATTAGGTTCTCTGCCCAAGCCTTCTACTATTTTTTCAAACTCATCAAGTTTGAGACCATGATTTTCAACAAGAGACCGCTCTGTTTGAAATTGCCAATTGTGGTTTGTCATTAATTTAAGATACTTTCAAAAATAGTCTTACCGTCTTCACAACCGTGTGCCAATTCAGCAGCTCGTTCTGGGTGTGGCATCATGCCTAACACATTTTTATTTTCATTAAGAATGCCAGCAATATTCTCAAGTGATCCATTAGGATTTGAATGTTCACTGACATTTCCATTTTCATCACAATACTGGAAGGCTATTTGGTCGTTGTCTTGAATTTTTTTCAATTGTTCAGAAGTTACAAAAAAATTACCTTCATTATGCGCTATAGGCATTTTTGCCACTTGAGTTTTTTTTGTGAATACTGAACTTTGATTTTTGGGCTTAATTAATATGTCTCTGCATATAAAGCTCAGACTACTATTTCTCATCAACGCACCATCTAATAATCCACTTTCAATCAGAATTTGAAATCCGTTACAAATTCCCAATACAGGAACACCTTCTTTAGCCTTTTTCACAACATCTTGCATAATAGGGGAGGTTGAAGCCATGGCGCCGCATCTTAAATAATCGCCATAAGAGAACCCTCCTGGCACAACGATCAGATCAGATTGATTAATTGACGATTCTTTGTGCCATACCATTTGCGGTTGATGACCAGAAATATTTTTAATGGCTACCGCTACATCACGATCACAATTTGACCCTGGAAAAACGATAACGTGTGACTTCATTAATTTAATCTATCTCTACTTTATAATCTTCAATAACCAAGTTTGCCAAAAGCTTCTCGCACATTTCATTAAGTTGTTTATTGGCCGTCTCTTTATTTTCTGTATTTAGCTTAACTTCAATAAATTTGCCTTGCCTGACATCTTCTATGTTATTGAAACCTAATGACTTGAGGGAATTGGCAATGACTGAGCCTTGAGGGTCGAGAACGTCTTTTTTAAGTGTGATATAGATTTTGGCTAGCATTTAACCTTTAATGCACGATTCCTAATCGTGAGGCAACCTCTTCATAGGCACCCATGAGGCTACCCAGGTTTCTTCTGAAAACGTCTTTATCTAGTTTCTGTTTTGATTTTATATCCCACAATCTGCAAGAGTCAGGACTAATCTCATCCGCAAGGACGATTTTTTTTGGGTTAGAGGCAAGCCTCCCAAATTCAATTTTAAAATCTACTAGAATGATATTTTTCTTTTTAAATAAATTAGTGAGTAAAGAATTAATTTTAAGAGACATGGTATCTATTTTTTTTAACTCTGATCTATTAGCCCAGCCAAATGTTTCTACATGATCTCTAGAAATCATTGGATCATCTAAACTGTCTTCTTTGTAATAATACTCTAATAACGGTTTTTTTAACTTGGCTCCTTCTTTTAGTCCTAATTTTTTAGCAATAGAACCAGCAACAACATTTCGAACCACAAACTCTATAGGAATGATCTGACATTTTTTTATCAATTGTTCTCGATCATTTAATCTTTTTTCAAAATGAGTCGGAATCTTTTTACTTTTAAGGAATTCCATAATGTACTCAGAAATTTTATTATTGATGACTCCTTTGCCTTTAAATATCTTATGCTTTTTTTTATTATAGGCAGTTGCATCATCCTTAAAAATCTGAATAAGTGTGTTTTTTTTCGGGCCTTTAATAATTTTTTTGGCCTTACCTTCATATAAAGTTTTCGATGATGTCATTGCGGGTAGTGTAAAAATTTGTTATGATAGAAATGTAATTCAAATCAATTCTAATTAAAAGTATAAAGAAACAGTGAAAAAACTAAATGAACGAAAAAAAGGTTTTGAGGGTAAATTTGCTCGAGATCAAGAGTTGGAATTTAAGATTTTGGCTCGACGAAATAAGTATCTTGGTGTCTGGGCTGCAGAAAAACTTCGTTTATCGGGACCAGCAGTTGAAGAATATTTTGCAGAAGTGATCAAATCTGATCTTGAAGAGGATGGAGATATGGATGTTTTCAGAAAAGTTAGAAAAGATTTTGATGAAAAAGGAATATCCATAACTGATGATGAACTTAGACAGAGTATGGACCAATTTTTACTTCAGGCAAAAGAAGAGATCATTGGTAAAGATAATATCTAATTATTACGCTTCACATGTACATTAAATATGCAACCACAAAAAAGTCTTCAAAAAAGAAAGTGGTTAAAAAGAGAACAGCTTCAAAAATTACAACGAAAAAGAAACCTGTGATGAAAAAAAAGAAGCGTACCTCTAAACCTAAGCCTAAAAAGAATAATAGTAATGTAATTCGGGATGCTAGTTTAAATCAGCATTATTATGTAGGGGGTTATATTCTTATATTTGGGATGTTTGCACTAGCTATTTATTATTCGCAATAAATTATTTAAATACTTTTTTAAAAATATAATCCGTTCTTCTTGTTGCGTGTTTAAGGTCTAATATTTTAGATATTTCTTTTTTATTTAAATATTTTTTTAATTCATTATCCGTATCCAGTACGGTTTCAAAGTCTAGATCAGATTTCCATACTTTCATGGCATTTCGCTGAACAATTTTATAGGCCTTCTCTCGAGATAATCCTTTTTGAGTCATGGCGAGCATTAAGCCTTCTGACATAGGTAGTTTTCTAAGTTTATCTAAATTTGCTTTCATATTTTTAGGATAAACAACAAGGTTTGCGATTACATTATTCAAACGTGCTAGTGCAAAATCAATGATGATGTTGGCATCAGGAGCCATAATTCTTTCTACACTTGAGTGCGAGATATCTCTTTCATGCCATAAAGAAACATTTTCTAAAGCGGGTATTGTGTAGCCACGAATTAACCTTGAAAGGCCAGTTAAGTTTTCAGTTAGTACAGGATTTCTTTTATGTGGCATGGCCGAAGAACCTTTTTGTCCTTTTGAAAAAAATTCTTCAACTTCAAGAACCTCTGTTCTTTGTAGATGTCTGATTTCTGTTGCAAGGCGCTCAATTGAGCTGGCAATAATTCCAAGAGTACTAAAATAAACAGCGTGTCGGTCACGTGGGATAACTTGAGTAGATATAGTTTCAGCTTTCATGCCTAATTTTTTTGCAACAAACTGTTCAACACGAGGATCTATGTTGGCATAATTGCCTACAGCACCTGAAATTGCGCATACAGATATTTCTTCTGTTGCCTTTTTAAAACGCGCGTGATTTCTCTCAAACTCTGCATAGAAGTTTGCCATTTTTACACCAAAGGTTGTTGGTTCTGCATGAATGCCATGGCTTCTTCCGATACAAGGGGTATTTTTATATTTGAGAGCTATTTTTTTGAGTGATTTAAGAAGCTGAGCCATTTCTTTTTCAATAATTTTAGATGACTGCATGAGTTGTATATTGAATGCCGTATCTAAAATATCTGATGAGGTTAAGCCTTGATGAAGAAAACGCGCAGGTGGTCCAGCATATTCAGATATAGATGTAAGAAATGCTATCACATCGTGTTTTACTTTCTTTTCAATAGTATCAATTCTCTTCTCATTTATTTTAGCTTTTGACTTAACTTTTTTACTTGTACCCTTTGGAACAGTGCCTAATTTTTCCATAGCTTCACAAGCATACAGTTCAATATCGAGCCAAATTTTAAATCTTGATTTAGAACTCCAGATATCAGTCATGGGAGCTCTTGAATATCGAGGGATCATATAAATACTTTTTTAATCTTTAATTTATGGTTTATCAAGCCCTGCGGGAGATTTAGTAAAAATTTCAAATCCCTCTTTGGTTATGCCAATACTATGCTCAAATTGAGCAGATAAACTCTTATCTTTTGTTACAGCTGTCCATCCATCTTTCAGCATTCTTACATCATAGTTGCCAACATTAATCATGGGTTCAACAGTAAAGAACATGCCTTCTTCAATTTGATCACCTGTATTTTCTTTACCGTAGTGCAATATATTTGGAAATTCATGGAATACTTTACCGAGTCCATGCCCACAAAAATCTCTCACGACGCTATAATTCTGTTTTTCAGCATAACTCTGAATTGCATAACCAATATCACCAAGACGAGATTTTGGGCTTGCTGCCTTAATCCCCTCATGCATTGACTCAAAAGTGCAATCAATTAATTTCTGTGCTTTCGCATTTATTTTACCTACCGGAAACATCCGACTGGTATCTCCATGCCAACCATCAACGATAACAGTTACATCTATATTAACGATATCTCCTTCTTCTAATATTCTAGAAGATGGAATTCCATGACAAATGACATGATTAATTGATGTACAAATAGACTTTGGAAAGCCCTTATAAAATAAAGGAGCAATCAAGCCACCATTTTTTGTAATGAACTCGAAAGCGAAGTAATCAAGCTCATCGGTAGATACTCCAGGCTTTACATGTTCGACTAAAAGATCAAGAGTGGACGCAGCTAAATTGCCAGCTTTTCGCATGCCTTCAAAATCTTTACTATTATGTAATGTATTATTCATTAATGAGTTTTATTTTTTTATTTACACGAATTTTGTCACTTTCAAAAGAACAGTTATAACATATGATTTCTACTCCCTTTTTTATGACTTTTTTAAAGTTGTCATAGTATGTCTGGTCAATATCTCTCGCGATTTGAAATTTTTTGCAATCATCCCTTTGAATGAGAAATAGCATGACTGCCCTCGTATTTTTGTTGGGCAGCTGAGAGAGTTCGATCAAATGTTTGGAGCCTCTCTCTGTAATTGCATCTGGAAATTCAGCAGTTTCTTTTTTTCTTGATAGGGTTACATTTTTTACCTCAACATAAGTTTGTCTAGCTCCATCACTCAATAGAAAATCAATTCTTGAGTTGGTTCCATACTTAACTTCTCTTTTATATGAATCGTATTTACCTAATTCAGGAATGAGATGCATTTCGATTGCATCCTCCACAATTCTGTTGGCTTTGTGCGTATTGACGCCAACGTTTGCATTGCCAGATTTTATAATTTCAAGAGTATATTTTAGTTTGCGCTTTGGGTCATTTGCTTTCGTCACCAAAACAGGATTGCCTTCATCAAGAAGACCTTGCATGGAACCTGTATTGGGACAATGTGAAGTAATAACTTCATTATTATTATCAAGTTGAATATCTGCAAAAAATCTCTTATACCTTTTAATCAATCTCCCTGAGATATATTGATTTGCAATTTTTGACATGGTTTTATGAAAGCATCACTTATAATTATCGGTAACGAAATCTTATCCGGTCGTACGCAAGATAAGAATCTATCATATCTCGCAAATTGGTTGAATGAAATAGGAATTCAACTGTCAGAAGTAAGGGTAATTAGAGATGAGGAAGAAATAGTTGTAGAGACTGTTAATTACCTGAGATCAACTTATGATTATGTATTTACGACAGGTGGCATCGGACCTACGCATGATGATATTACTTCTTTATGTATAGCTAGAGCTTTTGGAGTTGAATTAGAGATCAATTCAGGGGCATTAGGCATTTTAAAAGAATACTATAAAGACGGCGAATTGACTGATGCAAGAATGAAAATGACCAAAATGCCTGTTGGCTCCGAACTTATTGAGAATCCAGTCAGTAGAGCGCCTGGTTTTAAAATGGATAATGTATTTGTATTAGCTGGGATCCCAAGCATCATGCAGGGCATGTTAGAAGGGGCGAGAAAGCACCTAACTGTTGGTGAAGTGGTGAAGTCTAAATCAATTGATGTTTTTACTCCTGAAAGCAACGTTGCTGACGCATTAACTGATCTGCAAAATAAATATTCTGAAGTTGAAATAGGAAGCTATCCTTTTAATAAGGACAATCGCTTTGGCACTTCTGTAGTTATGCGTTCTTCTGATGAGGAAAAACTTAAAAATTGTGAGTCAGATTTAAAGGAATTAATGAAAAATTATGATACAAAGTATTAATATTTTTTATCCACAATCATCTAAAATACTGATTTAATTATATATTATTAGTTTTTTCTACTTTACTTAAACTGCTTTCTCAATAATAATTGCCTAATTTTATAAAATTAAGGGGAATATAATAATGAAAGTATTAATGCTAAATCCCGGAGATCACGTAGCCATATCGTTTTGGTTAATCTCTATGGCCATGGTTGCAGCTACAGCTTTCTTCTTTCTTGAAAGAGACAGAGTAGCAGCTAAATGGAAGACGTCCCTCACAGTAGCTGGTTTGGTTACTGGTGTTGCGGCGTGGCACTATTTCTACATGAGAGGCGTATGGGTCGCTACTGGTGACTCTCCAACAGTCCTTCGATACATTGACTGGTTGATCACTGTGCCTCTACAAATTGTAGAGTTCTATGTAATTCTTGCGGCAATGACTGCTGTTGCTTCAGGCTTATTCTGGAGACTATTAATTGCATCAATAGTGATGTTGGTTGGTGGTTATCTAGGTGAAGTTGGAGCGATGAATGTAACACTAGCCTTTGTTATAGGAATGGCTGGATGGTTATACATCATCTATGAGATTTTTGCAGGAGAAGCAAGCAAGGCAAGTGCTGGTAGTGGAAACGCTGCTGGTCAAGCTGCGTTTAACGCGTTGAGATTAATCGTTACAGTAGGTTGGGCGATTTATCCAATAGGTTATGCAGTAGGTTACTTTGGTGGCGGCGTAGACGCTGGTTCACTGAACTTGATCTACAACCTTGCTGACTTTGTTAACAAGATTGCATTTGGTATGGCTATTTATGTAGCTGCAGTATCAGACAGCAATTAAGTTTCTGCAAAGCAGATAATAAAAGGGGCCTTCGGGCCCCTTTTTTTTATCCAAAACATTAAAGAACTAGTAGTTCGTTAAATAAATAGTTATAAAATAAGTTAATTGGCCTCATGGCGGAATTGGTAGACGCAAAGGACTTAAAATCCTTTGGGATTTATTCCCGTCCCGGTTCGAGTCCGGGTGAGGCCACCAAATAATCAGATAATATTTATAAGTGAAATTTTTGCATGATTTGGTATAAATAAGTCATGAGAAATTTTAAGGCTTATATTTACTCAATCTTTGGTATTTTTTTGTTAATTGGGATTTCAAATGCCTCTAATTTGGAAAATAGAGTTACTTCATATTTTAATGGTTTAGCTAATAGTTTAGGCACAAGTGTTTCATCATTATTGAGTGAAAATAGTAGGGTGAAGTACCTCGATTTAAACGTAGGTGTGCAAGAGCATTTAAAGCCAACTATATCTCTTACGAATGTAAATATGATATCAGAATATGGCAATAGCGCTATTTTTAATCAAAACTCTCTTAATCTACATAATAATGATCAAATAATTAATCTAGGCATAGGACACAGAACTCTTCTAAACGACGATAAAGTTATATTTGGATTAAATATATTTTTTGATTATGCATTTGATGACTCACACCAGAGAAATGGAGCGGGCCTTGAGGTTATAAGTAGTGTTTTTGACTTGAGATCTAATATTTATGACGCCACATCTGGCATCGAAACAGTTTCGACAGGTAAAGATGAAGAGGCGATGGACGGATGGGACGCACGTCTTGATTATCATTTACCAATTAAAGCAAATGCAAGACTATTTGCAGGATTATTTGAATTTGAAAATGCCGCAGGTTCATTTGAAGTAGAAGGGGAAAAATATGGTCTAAATCTAATTAGTAATAATCTTGATTTAGAAGTTGGATATATCGATGACAACAAAACAGGCGATGGTTCATTTGCAAATCTAAGTTATGTGATACCCCTTGGTAGTAGTCGTTCTTTTTCAAATAATTCTTCTAATTATTTTGAGTACGTATCTGTCGCTGATAGAATGTATGAACCTGTTAAAAGAGAAAATAAGATTAAAGTTGTCACAACAACATTAAATGTTAAGGCTAGTGGATTCTAAGTTATGGTAAGATCGTTTATAAATTTTTTATATATAATTTTAGTTATAAATCTGTCAGCTATAAATTTTTCTTATGCCGATAGTCACGTTGATAGCTGTACAATTACAGGGGGTATATATGACAAGACCCAAGTAATTGACAATGGATATTGTGCAAGTGCACCATCTGTTTATGAAATAATTGCATATGAACTGTATTTATGCACCAGTGAACCAGCGGCTCCTACCACTACAACAGTAATGGACTTATCCAATTGTTATAAAAACTGGGAATTAAGTTCAGGGGCTACGCTTTCAGTTCAACAGAACGCCACTGTCGATGTGCCAGGTACAATGACTCGACCTCCAAATGGTACTTACACACATGGAGTTATGTTGATAGATAATTCATTTGGGATAACCGCATCATTACAATTTGACGAAGCTGTCACTGACCAGGATGGAAATTCAGGTGTTTATTGTGGAACAAAAAGTGGTTCTGGTACATACGGCACAAGCACAGTTCCCTCAGGCACTTCTGAGTGTGGAGCTTCAGAAATAACAGCAGGAAAATTCACGGAGTTGTTAACTAGTTTTGATAGTGCGTCATTTTCAGGAACCGCAGAAGGAGATAATTTAAATGGAACTTCAGCAAGTATTAAGGGCTATTTAATAGATACAAATTCTTATCTGGCAGAAAATGATGCAGATGTTGATAAACTACTTGGTGCAGCTACCTTTGCATCACCAGTAAATTTTACAGAAACTACAACTACGATTACAATGTCATTCAATGTTGGAGAAGGTATGTCAATGTATAACAATGGTTCAAATAGAATTGTTTTTGGAAGTGGTCCTTTTCAGGCAGTTATATCTACTGATTAAAACTTAAATTGTTCATTTAGTATACGTTCGTCAAAAGAATGATTCTCATCGAAGAGAAGTTCTACTACTTGAACTTTACTTTGATGTACTTCAACAGAACTTATATCTCTAAACTCAGTACTATCAGCTACAGCACTTACGGGTCTTTTATTACTTTCAATAATCTCAAATTTCACATTTGACTCATTGTTAAGTATTGCACCTTTCCATCTTCTAGGTCTAAAAGCACTTATAGGAGTTAATGCAAGAACATCTGCATTTATTGGCAGTATTGGACCATGAGCTGATAAATTATAAGCTGTGCTTCCAGATGGAGTTGAAATCAATACACCATCACAGATAAGTTCATCCAACCTAATATTGCCATCAACTGAAATTTTAATTTTTGATGCTTGGTGGGTTTCTCTTAGTAATGAAACTTCATTAATAGCAATTGCTTCATGAATAGAGCCGTTGACACTCATTGCTTTCATTATCAGGGGAGATATTTTAATTGATTGAGATTGGTTAATTCTATTTAACAAATCGTTTTGATTTGAGGAGTTCATCAAAAATCCAATACTTCCGTAATTTAAACCAAAGAGAGGAAGGTCTTGAGACATGTGACTTTTTATGGCTTCAAGCATAAATCCATCACCGCCTAATACAACGATAACATCTGCATTATCTAGTGAGTTTGTACCGTACTGTTCTTCTAAAACCTTTTTTTGTTCAATAGCTTCATTATTACTAGACGCCAAAAAAACTGGTTTATTCAAATTCATATTAATTTGCCTACTAAAAAGTAATTCTTTATCTTAAAATACCCATTAATTGAACATCAAAATTAATTAATAAATACATATGTCATTAAGTGGTTATATTCTCTCAATAGATCAAGGGACAACTAGTTCAAGAGCCTTAATTTTGAATGAATTAGGCCAAATACTTGCTCAAAAAAATATTGAGTTTAAGCAATATTATCCTGAAAACGGATGGGTTGAGCATGATCCAGTTGAAATATTAAAAACAACAACAGACGCAATTAAGCAAGTTTTAGCAGAGTTTAAAATAAATGCGCAAGATGTTGTCGTAGCAGGCATAACCAACCAAAGAGAAACAATTGTCGCTTGGGATAAATTGACTGGCAAACCAATTTACAATGCCATTGTTTGGCAGGATAGACGTACAGAAAATTATTGTAATGAACTAAAAGAAAAAAATCTCATAGACACCATAAAATCAAAAACAGGATTAGTCATTGATCCATATTTTTCTGCTACAAAAATTAAGTGGATTTTAGAAAATATTGAGGAAGCAAAAGAATGTCTCAACAAAGGGAATTTAATAGTTGGAACAATCGATACATGGTTGATATGGAATTTTACAAAAGGATCAGAACATTCTACCGATGTAACAAATGCATCCAGAACAATGCTCTATAGTATCGTTGATGATCAATGGGATGAAGAACTGCTCAATATATTTGTATTACCAAAGAGTATACTTCCTCATGTTAAAAACTCAGTTGATGATTTTGGTAAAATTGCACCTGACTTTTTTGGAAATGAAATTCAAATTGGTGGAGTTGCTGGAGATCAGCAGGCAGCCTCTGTTGGTCAATCTTGCTTTAAAGAAGGTATGGTAAAATCAACTTACGGTACAGGCTGTTTTTTACTTATGAATACAGGGGATAATATTTTAAATTCTCAATCAAACCTCCTTTCCACAGTAGCTTATAATATTAAGGGGAAAAAAAGTTACGCAATTGAAGGGAGTATATTTAATGCTGGAACAGTTGTGCAATGGATGCGTGATGAATTAGAATTTTTTAATAACACTTCAGAGGTTGAGAGCTTAGCCAGCAAAAGCTCTAATGATATACATTTTGTACCAGCATTTACTGGACTAGGAGCTCCTTATTGGAGATCAGATATCCGAGGTCAAATTTCTGGTATTACAAGGGATACCTCAAAAGCTGATATTGCTATGGCGGCTCTTAAATCTGTTTGTTTTCAAACTAGAGATTTATTTGAGTGTCTCTTAAATGACTCAAATCTTACTAGAGAGAAGTTTATAATTCGTGTCGATGGAGGAATGACAAGCAATAATATGATGATGCAATTTTTGTCTGATATTCTGCAGGTAAAAATAGAAATACCGGCGAACCAAGAATCTACAGCAATTGGAGCTGCGTACTTAGCAGGTATTTATGCTGGCATATACAAAGATGTTGCAGACGTAGAAAAATTGTGGAAGACTAATCGGATATTTGAGCCGAAAATTTCAATTGATCAAGCTGAACAATTCTATGACGGCTGGAAAAAAACAATAGAAAGACTAATAAGCGATGGTTGATGTAAAAAATTCAGTTTCAAAAGAAGAATGGGATGTAAGAGTAGATCTAGCAGCCTTTTATAGAACAATACCTTACTTTGGTTGGGACGATTTAATTTTTACCCATATATCTGCAAGAGTACCTGGTACTGAAGATCATTTTTTAATAAACCCATATGGATTTTTGTTTGATGAAATAACAGCTTCAAACCTAGTAAAAGTTGATATTAACGGCAAGATTATCAGTGAGACTAACAACCCTATTAATCCTGCTGGATTTATTATTCATAGCGCAATTCACGAAGCAAGAAGCGATGCTCATTGTATTGTTCATTTGCATTCAGATGATGGTGTTGCGGTTGCTTCATTAAAAGATGGTCTCTTACCCCTGGCGCAAACTGGAATGCTTGTGCGCAACCAAATCGCTTATCATGATTATGAAGGTGTCGCTCTTCTTGAAGATGAAAAAAAACGACTTGTTGCTGATTTAGGTGACAAAAATTTAATGATTTTGCGTAACCACGGTACTTTAGCTGCAGGTAAAAATGTTGCCGATGCTTTTACTTATATCTACTTTTTAGAAAGAGCCTGTACTTATCAAGTTCGTGCAATGGCTGGCAAATTAGAATTAAACAATCCATCACCAGAGGCAATCGAAACTACCAGACAGCAAGGTGAAGCTACTCAAGGGATGGCTGGAGCGCTTTTATGGCCTGCAGTCAGAAGAAAGATGGAAAAACTAGATCCATCATTCATGAATTAGAAATCGATTATAATTGACGTCCTCGCTATTTAAAGACATAGTCTCACTCGGAAATTCAAATATTCAAGATAAATATAATAGGAGAAATTAATGAAAATATTATGCATTTTATATGATGACCCAAAAGGTGGAATGCCATCAAAGTATGCTTTAAATGATCTTCCAAAGTTAGATAAATATCCTGATGGGATGACACTTCCATCACCTAAGGCAATCGATTTCACACCTGGTGAATTATTAGGATGTGTTTCAGGTGAACTTGGTCTAAGAAAGTTTTTAGAGGATGCTGGACACACACTTGTTGTTACATCTGATAAAGATGGCGACGGCTGCCAAGCTGATAAGGAATTAGTAGATGCAGATGTGGTGATATCTCAACCGTTCTTTCCATACTATCTAACAAGGGAAAAGATGGAGACAGCTCCAAATCTTAAAATGGCAATTACAGCAGGAATTGGATCAGACCATGTTGATTTACAGGCTGCAATGGATCGTAAAGTTGATGTTGTAGAGGTAACTTTTTGTAATTCAAGATCAGTTGCTGAGCATATTGTGATGCAGATTTTATCTTTAGTTAGAGATTATCACAATCAACATAGAATTATTAATGAAGGTGGATGGAATATTGCTGACGCTGTTCAACGTTCTTATGATCTTGAGGGTATGCATGTTGGTACCGTTGCAGCTGGTCGTATTGGCTTAGATGCTCTAAGAAAATTAAAACATTTTGATGTTCATATGCATTACTTTGATCGACATAAACTACCCGATGAAGTTGAAAAAGAATTAAACCTTACTTTTCATGAGTCAGTTGAGTCTATGGTAAAGGTTTGTGATGTAGTAACAATTAATTGTCCACTGCACCCTGAAACAGAGCATATGTTTAACGATGAATTAATAGGTAAAATGAAAAGAGGTGCATACATTGTAAATACTGCTAGAGGCAAAATTTGTGATAAAGATGCAATTGCTCGTGCACTTGAATCTGGTCAACTTAGTGGTTATGCTGGAGATGTATGGTTTCCTCAACCAGCACCAAATGATCATGTATGGAGAACAATGCCTCATCACGGAATGACTCCGCACACCTCAGGAACGTCGCTATCAGCGCAAGCAAGATATGCTGCAGGTGTAAGAGAAATCCTTGAATGTTTCTTTGATGGATCACCTATAAGAGATCCATATCTTATTGTTCAAAATGGCGAACTAGCTGGTATGGGGGCCCATTCCTACAGTAAAGGGACTGCAACAGGTGGCTCTGAGGAAGCGGCTAAATACCAAAAAAAATAATTGATTTTTCTATAGGACGGAAGAAATTCCGTCCTATATAATATGCATATGAGTAGCGTATTTAAAAATTATTTTTCTCATTCAACCGTAATCGGCTTTATCTTGATGGCTGTATTTGGCGCATTTTACATATTCAATACTGGCCTTATAAATGAGTATTTAATATGGATATTTGTTCCAATCTTACTCGCTCCATTTTATGAATGGTATGTTCACAAATACCAGCTACATGTTGAGCTTACAAAAAAAGATGGTTGGTATAGAAGATACCAAATAGTTCTTCACCATGGACATCATCGAGATCCTGATAATATAAAGCTCCAGTTCGCACCTTGGAGATATCTAATTTACACATATGGTCAGGTTTATTTGTTTTATTCATTAATTTTTTGGAGCTTTGGCACTGCTATGGTGCCATTTACTGGACATCTTATTTACCATCTTTGGTACGAGTGGATTCACCTAGCACACCATTCAAAAAACTATAAACCTTTAACTAAAGTTGGCAAAAGTCTTCGTGATGCTCATATGAGCCACCATTTTCACAATGAAAATTATAATTGGGGCATTACTAACATGATTGGTGATTATTTTTTCAAAACTTTAAAAGATAATAAATCTATCACTAAAAGTCCTACGACTAAATCAATTAACGGTTATACAGACTAAATAATTTTAGTGGTGCCCCCACACGGACTTGAACCGCAAACTATTGATTGCAAATCAATTGGTCGATATACTATCTAGTTATTATTAAAAAATATGGAGTAATAAATGTTTGTATCTTTTACCGATTGGGAATTTGACGGAAATGTTGAAAATGCCGTTGAAAATATGAAAGGTTTTTGGCCTGAGATGAAAAAGCATGGAGCAACTAATATGCGCGCAACAGTCACGGGCGAAAAAACACTTAGAACGATGACTATTTGGAGTAGCGAAGAACAAATGAAAGCTAACATCGATGAAATTAGAGCAGCGGCTGCTAAAGTTGTAGGCATGACCACAACAGGTGGAATGATGGGTACAATCGCAGTCGAGCTTAATGATTAATTAATGAGAAGCAGTTTTTATAATTAAGTGGTGCCCCCACACGGACTTGAACCGCGAACCTATTGATTACAAATCAATTGGGTGTAAAATTATGTGAATGGCCCATTTATTTTTCATAATATTTCATTTTATAGCAATTATATTTGGCTTTTGGTTGTTACTCATTTCTGTTCCATTGCATATATTTTATGCAAATGGCAAAAGAAGAAATCAACTTCTTGAACAATTAGTAAGCAAGCAGCAAACGAATGAAGTTAAAACTGAGGAAAATTTAGTACGCCAAAAATACCCAAGCTTAAAGAGAAACACAATTATTCTCGTTGCTATAGCGTTCTCTGTAACTTTGCTATTATATTTATCTAGCAATTTTATTACCCCTGAGGAAAATAAAAAAATATTCTATCTTGATAAGCAAACTCAAAGTGTCAAAAATTGTGTTAAGACACTAGGTGAAGGAGTTTATGCTGAAAAGTCTTTACAGTGGAAGCTCAAGAATTGTAATGCAAAGTATTAAAGTGGTGCCCCCACACGGACTTGAACCGCGAACCTATTGATTACTAATCAATTGAATGTAATATGAATTGATGAGAGTATTTTTAGCTATCATTTTTTTACTGTTTAATAACAGTGCCTACTCTGAATCTTTGAAAATTGGAACTTTTGAAGAAATTAAACATTTGTATGATAAGGGGGAGATTTTAGTTTGTGAGGAAGTATCTTATAAGCATTTAAAAACTAGGTATGAAATTTTTGATACTAGAATTTCATCTAAAAAGAGAGTTGTATTTATTATTAATGACGACACTATCGTCGAAACTAGTGAAAAATCTATTTTTTATTACGTATACCACAGCAAAAAATCTGAAAACTTCGACCCTATAAAAAAGTTATACCAACTTAAATTTTCTGATAATCATTTATATCGTATAACTTATAATAAAGTTTCAAATTCAATTTATATGGAAAAACTCTTATTGGATGATGAAATGGAACAGATACGATATAATTGTTAAGTTTTTTATTTATTAATGGTGCCCTCACACGGACTTGAACCGCGAACTTATTGATTACAAATCGGTTGAACGGTGTTCTATGGTGTTGGGATTTTCTAGCACTTGTAAGGTTAATTTTTCTTAAAACCTTTTGTAAATGTTACAAAACTAAAAAGTTTAATTCCTGCACCAACTAAAAAGAATCCAATAATATCTCGTAAAAGAGTAAGGTTTATTATTAGTCTTTCTGGAAACCAATATATTATAATATATAATGCTAAAAAGCTGAATATGATGGCACCACACATCAAAGCAATACTAACAAACCAAAGAACATTAAAAAAAATATAATGTGTCATTTCATTTTCTGGAAACAAAACATCTTTATCACTAGCAAGAAGAATTTTTTTTAATTTTATTAGAGAATTTTGCATTAAAAATATTATATATCAACAATCAGGTTTACCAATTGATAACTTATGCGATATCACATAGAACCTTGTGACTGCTTATCAATTGGCAGGAGTAATTCAAAATATCTGTTGGAAAACGTGGTGCCCCCACACGGACTTGAACCGCGAACCTATTGATTACAAATCAATTGCTCTACCAATTGAGCTATAGGGGCTAAGAGGCATTCAATAATTATATAAACATTGAAATCAGAGAAAACTTATAAATTACATATAATTTTTAGTCTATAGGTTTAATCTGATATAGTGATCGTCACTGATGGGCGCCCTACATCAAGGGTACAGAATTCTGTGCCAGGACTTGTATCTTCGGTAGCAATATATTGAGAAAACTGAGCCCTAAGTCCACCAGTAACATCAAATGCCATTCTAAGTGTAGGTGGCGTATCTGATGTTCTTGTGTAGGGAGAAGTCAGTTTATAAATCATAACAAGACCTTCATCAGAAGATGACAATCCACTTTGCCAAATAATTTGCCTGGTAATTTCATTTCCAGTTCCATCTTCCTGCCATACTCCAGAGTAATCATTATAATAACTATAATTCCCACATGAAGAAGTTGTTGTTGATGTATAGCCCGATGCATCAAGTGGTGGAATTGATACAAATTCTAATTCCTGAAAGGTATCAAAATCACCCGAGTTACAACCGGCGTTCCAGTCAGGCGTAGCTTGAGGATTATCCTGACTATTGCCTCTTGCTTCTGACCAAGACGAGGTACTAGCATTTCCATAGTAATCATCATTACCAGGTCCATTCAAAAAAAATATAGCTTGTTCACTTGGTGTTCCTGATGTGGAGCCAAGTGGCGCAGATGATCCATTTGTATTAGTATTGGAGCTGTTTGTTACACATTGACTCAAATTTCCATCATAATCAGAATTGCTTTGCCATTGTATTGTATCTCCATTTGTATCTTTTGGTTCTACTGATCCTGTTAGCCACATTGTTCTAGAAATTGTTGCCTTCATATAATTAAAAGTTACATTTTTAGGAATCCCATCTGTACCAGCGGCAGTGCAAGCAACGGCACCTGGAGCTACACCCGCTAGATCACACCTGCCGTTATCATCTGTAACATTAGGAATAAAAGCAACATCGTTTGCTCCGTTACATATTCCTGTCGAGATATCAAAAGATTCGCAGAGTTCCATAGACAGAGGCTTGACTTTGAATACAGTAGGTGTGCCATATGCTCCATAAGTCCAATTTCCGACAACATTTGAGTTAGCCACTACATTGGTAATTGTTAATGAAAGAATTGTGGTTTTAAGAAGAAAGAACTTAACAATATTTCTCATTTTAGGTACCTCTGGTTATTATTATTCCACCTTCACCAGTCTTTTGGGTAATTATATTATTTGTTCTTATTACTTTGCCTAACATTTTATCTGACATATCGACTAGTGGAAAAATATTTTCAGAGACCGTTTCATTGAAAATGGTTGGGGTTGATTTGTCATTAGGCCACTTAAAAGTTAGCTTATAAAAATCTTCATCATTTGAACTGTTATCAATTTCATTTCTTCCATACTCAAAAACAATACCTTGATGTAAGTTAGCTTCAATTGACATTCTGTTTCCTTCTAAATCTGCTCCTTGTCTGTCCCAACTATACCCAGTGTAAATAACTTTAGCCCAAGGTACATAAGGAGCGGTTCCCACAATTGAGTAATCATATCCATTTACGACTTCTTCAAGAATAGTAGAAGATCCAGAGGTATAGCTCACACTTTCAGATAAACGGTCGTATACATTTGCATAAAGCTGAAAATTACTGGCTAAATACTCAACACCAATACTTCCTCTTTGATGCCCTTCATCAAATTCATAATCGTGAAAAATATTTACGCCTAAGACTGCACTATCGTTATTTGTCAATGTCCTAAATCCAAGTCCAGCATTTAAAACTGTTCTTTCATCGCCATTGGCAAATGGCTCTTGATTAGCTATTCGTAACTGAGTGAAATATAAATGCTTATCATTAAGTTGATCATACGGATTAACTGCAATTGGTCTCACAACAAGAGCTGAGTACTTCAAATCATAATTTTCTTGTTCCGAAATCGTTATTTCTGTAATACCTTCTCCAGGAATCAGTTCAGATATTGAGCTACCAATGCCAGCAAGACCTTGTGAGAGTTTATCGTCAATAATTTTACTTAGTGTGTCATTAGCACTTACCGCAAAAGCAGATGATAAAAACAAGAAAAGGATAGTTAGCTTTTTATAAAAAGTCATAATTTCAAATATACCTAATTTTTTATAAAATTCCATAAATTACTATGAGGAATTACAGTTAAATTATAAGTTTTATACATAAATATATTTCCTTTAAATAAATATAAATTATTATAAATATATGAAAAAATTTTTAGATTTCATAGGTGGTCAGATTGCTCTGGCATACCTGATTGTTTTTTTTATACTCGTCATTGCTATGATCTTGTTAGCCCTTTAGATTAACAACTAGTCAATCATGCTTTTGGATATATGAAAAAACGCTATAGCAGCAGTGTTGGATACATTTAAACTTTCTATCGCATCATTCATTTCTATTTTGACAATCTCGTCACAAAGAGAAGAAGTAATTTTTCTTATTCCTCGATGTTCTGATCCTAATACAATCACAACTTTTTTTGGGTAATTAATTAGGTCAATTTTATTACTTGTATTTACATCTAAACCATAGATCCAATACCCGTAGTCTTTAAGTACTTTAATGCTAGAGCTAATATTTTTTATTTTTGCAAATGGTAATTTATCTATACCTCCCGATGCTGCTTTTGTTAAAAACGCATTTTCATTGACAGAGTTATTTTCAGTCATGATAACGCCACTTAAATTAAATGCTAGAGCTGATCTAAATATTGCACCAACATTTTGTGGGTCATCTAGTTGGTCTAGTAAAACAATTAACGATTTGTCAGATTTTATATTTATAATTAGTTCCTTTAATTCTTGATTAGCAATTTTGTTCGCTTTCAGGCAGATTCCTTGATGATTAGATTTTTCTCCCAATAAATTTTCAATTTCATCTCGATTTTTAATCTTTTTTATGAGATTCAAATCTCCAAGGTTTATATCTTTCTCCAACTTCTTTTTTGCCTCGGTAGTGAAGACAATTTCATATTTCTCTCTTTTTTTATTCTCTAGGGCTGCAACTACAGCATGATGACCATAAATCCAATACTCAGAATTTTGCCTTTTTTTAGGGAGTTTTTTTAATTTATTCCTCATCAATGGATCAATTTATCATTTAAAATAATTTTGGGTCAAAAATATTAATATTTGTTGATTTAGCTTCTTTTTTTACATATAAGTCACCCCTTAAGGTTCAATAGACTATGTCTAGGGAAACTTATCTTGAGATGTTGATAAAACTATCTCGGGAGGGGTGCCCGAGTGGTTAAAGGGGACGGGCTGTAAACCCGTTAGCTATGCTTACGTTGGTTCGAATCCAACCCCCTCCACCACGAAAAGGTACCTTAGGGTAGCTTGAAGGAAAAAGCGGGTGTAGCTTAGTGGTAAAGCTCCAGCCTTCCAAGCTGATTACGAGGGTTCGATTCCCTTCACCCGCTCCAAAATTAAAGTTGTTTAAAAACTGAGAGGACAAAAAAATGGCTAAAGAAAAATTCGATCGTAGTAAACCGCATTGCAATGTTGGAACTATCGGTCACGTGGATCATGGTAAAACTACTTTGACCGCAGCAATTACAAAAGTATTATCTGAGTCTGGCGGTGCAGAATTTACTGCATACGATGCAATTGATAAGGCACCAGAGGAAAAAGAGCGTGGAATTACAATTTCTACAGCACACGTAGAATATACAACTGATGCGCGGCACTATGCTCATGTAGATTGTCCAGGACACGCCGATTATGTTAAGAACATGATAACAGGAGCAGCTCAAATGGACGGAGCTATCTTAGTTGTTAATGCAGCGGACGGCCCTATGCCACAAACACGGGAACACATTCTATTAGCGCGTCAAGTTGGTGTTCCAGCAATTGTTGTTTACCTAAATAAAGTCGATCAGGTTGATGATGCTGAATTGCTTGAGCTTGTTGAAGTTGAAATAAGAGATATTTTAAATGAATATGATTTTCCCGGTGATACAACTCCGATTGTTAAAGGATCTGCATTAGCTGCAGTTGAGAGCAGAGATGATGAGATTGGTAAGAATTCTATTGCAGAATTAATGAAAGCTGTAGATGAATTTATTCCACAACCAGAGAGAGATAAGGATAAGCCATTCCTTATGCCAATTGAGGACGTATTTTCAATTTCCGGAAGAGGAACAGTTTGCACAGGTAGAGTAGAGAGTGGAATTGTTAAGGTTGGAGAAGAACTTGAGATCGTTGGCATTAAAGATACTCAAAAAACCACATGCACTGGAGTAGAAATGTTCAGAAAACTTCTAGATACTGGAGAGGCTGGAGACAATATCGGTGCTCTTTTAAGAGGCGTTGAGAGAGACCAAGTTGAGAGAGGTCAAGTGCTTGCTCATCCTGGAACTATTACTCCTCATACAAAGTTTAAATGTGAAGCTTATGTTCTTAAAAAAGAAGAGGGTGGAAGACACACTCCTTTCTTTACAAACTACAGGCCTCAGTTCTATTTCAGAACAACTGATGTAACTGGTGTTTGTCAGCTTCCTGAAGGTACTGAAATGGTTATGCCGGGAGATAATATTTCAATGGAAGTTGAAATGATAGCTCCAATTGCAATGGATAAAGGAGTGCGCTTTGCGATAAGAGAAGGCGGTCGTACAGTTGGCTCTGGCGTTGTAACGGAAATTATTTCATAACTGGAGGAGTGTAGCTCAACTGGTAGAGCACCGGTCTCCAAAACCGGGGGTTGGGGGTTCGAGTCCCTTCGCTCCTGCCACTTAAGAAAAGAATTATGAAACCTTTGAAATTTATACAAGAAGTAAGAAGAGAAGGAGGCAAAGTAACATGGCCTTCTTCAAGGGAAACTTTTACGGGATCAGTGATGGTTGTCATCATTACTGCTTTTGCCGCAGTATTTTTCTTGATAATAGATCAAATTTTTAGCTTCGGGCTCGATAGACTGATAGGGCTGGTTGTTTAAATGACTCACAAGTGGTATATTGTGCACGCTTATTCAGGTTTTGAAAAAAAAGTCGCAGCTGCTATTTTAGATAAAGCTAAAACTAAAAATATAGAAGCAGCATTTAGCGAGATCATTGTTCCCACTGAAGAGGTTGTAGAAGTCAAAAAAGGAAAAAAAAGAAATGCTGAAAGAAAGTTTTTCCCTGGTTATGTACTAACCAAGATGGAAATGACTGATGAAACATACCATATGGTCAAGGCACTACCAAAGGTCAGTGGGTTTCTAGGTCATACACAAGGTAAGCCCTCCGCGGTTCCTGAAAGCGATATAAATAAGATTTTACAAGACATTGAAGATGGTGTAACTAGTCCGAAACCTTCTATTACATTTGAAGTAGGCGAGCAAGTTAGGGTAAGTGATGGACCTTTCGCTTCGTTTAATGGGTTAGTTGAGGAAATTGACGAGGAAAGATCTAGGGTTAAGGTTTCTGTCTCAATTTTTGGGAGATCTACCCCAGTAGAACTTGAATATACACAGGTAGAAAAGGCATAAAATGGCAAAAGAAATTGAAGGAAAGTTAAAGTTACAAGTTCCAGCCGGACAAGCAAATCCGTCTCCACCAGTAGGACCAGCCCTCGGACAAAGAGGTATTAACATTATGGACTTCTGCAAGGTATTTAATGAAAAAAGTAAAGGGGAGCAGCCTGGAGTTATGTTGCCTGTTGTGGTTACATATAACACTGACAAAAGTTTTAGCATTGAAATTAAGCTTCCACCGGCATCATTTTTTATCAAAGAAGCATTAAAAATAAAAAAAGGATCTAAAGAGCCTGGTAGAGATATGATTTCAACTATTTCTACTTCACAATGTAGAGATATTGCGGAAAAAAAATTAAAAGATCTAAATGCTAATACTATTGAGCAAGGTACAAAAATAATTATTGGTTCAGCAAAATCAATGGGTATTGAGGTAACAAGCTAATGAATAAAAGAATGAAAAATATTATGACTCAAAATGATTTTTCTAAATCATATAATTTAGTTGACGCAATTGATCTAGCAAAGAAATTTTCAACTACTAAATTTGATGAAACAATTGATATATGTATGAATTTAAATATTGATCCAAAAAATGGAGAGCAAAATGTTCGAGGTAAATTAAAATTACCAAAGAGTTTAGGCAAGCTGGTCAAAGTGTGTGTCATTGTTTCAGAGAATAAACAGCAAGAAGCAAAGGAAGCTGGAGCTGATATAGTAGGTTCTGACGAACTTGTAGAAAAAGTTGAAGGAGGATTTACAGATTTTGACAGGTGTATAGCTACGCCAGATATGATGTCAAAAGTTGGCAAGTTAGGAAAGGTTCTAGGTCCAAGAAATTTAATGCCAAATCCTAAGCTGGGTACTGTTACGAATGATATAAAGCAAGCAATTGAAGACGCGAAAGCAGGAGAGATTGAATACAAAAGTAATGAAACTCTAGTACAAGCAGGTATAGCAAAATCGAGTTTTACAAAAGAGGATATAAAAAAGAATATAGAATTTTTTGTAGAGAAGATTTCAAAAGATCGGCCTTCTGGAATAAAAGGTGACTTCTTAAAAAAATTATGTATAAGCCCAACAATGGGCCCAGGTGTAAATGTAGACATAAATTCAATTGATAGATTATGAAAAGAGAGCAAAAAGAAATTTTCATTAAGAACTTAAAAACTATTATAGGTGAGAATAGTCTAATTCTCGTATTCCATTATAGAGGTATGTCCATGAATGAAATGACTGATTTAAGAGTTCAATCATTTAACACTGGTTGTAATATTAAAGTCACAAACAATAGACTTGCCAAACTAGCGCTTAAAGAGACTGATAAAGTTGAATTATCTGACTTATTTGATGGTCCTACAGCAATAGCATACTCTAATGATCCAGCATCTTTAACAAAGCTTGTTGTAGAATTTGCCAAAAATAACAATAACTTAGTTGTCTTGGGCGGAATAATGGATAATGAAATTTTAAGTGTTGAAAAAATTGAAATTTTATCTAAATTGCCATCTCTTGAGGAAATAAGGGCACAATTAATAGGTTTGCTAAGTACACCTGCGCAGAAAATAGCATCAGTATTGACTGCACCATCAGGCGACTTAGCAAGAGTATTTAGCGCGTATAGTTCGAAGTAATATTTTAATTAAGGAAAGGGAATAAAAATGGCTGACCTCCAACAAATAGTTGATCAACTATCAGATTTAACAGTTATAGAAGCTGCAGAACTCTCAAAGTTATTAGAAGAAAAGTGGGGAGTATCTGCTGCGGCACCCGTAGCAGTAGCCGCTGCTGGAGCTGCACCAGCAGGTGAGTCTTCTGAAGAAGAAAAGGATGAATTTACAATTGTTCTAGCTGCTGCTGGAGATAAAAAAATCAACGTAATTAAAGAAGTAAGAACTATTACTGGTTTAGGTTTAAAAGAAGCAAAAGATTTAGTAGAAGGTGCTCCAAAGGAGTTAAAGACAGGCGTGTCAAAAGATGAAGCTAACGAGTTTAAGACAAAACTAGAAGCTGCAGGCGCAACAGTAGAACTTAAATAAATAAAAATAATATTTTACTTGATAGCTTATGAAGCGAGCTGTTAAGAATGGGTGAACATACATTAGTGGTTAATACATTATCATTTACTGAGAGAAAAAGAGTTCGTAAAAACTTTGGAAAACTCAGAGAAATCTCTAAATTTCCTAATCTTATCGAAATACAAAAAAAATCGTATGAAGAATTTCTTTTGGAGGAAATCCCTGCATCAAAAAGACCAGATCGCGGACTCCAAAAAGTATTTAAAAGTGTTTTTCCTTTAGAAGACTTTTCTGGTTCTGCTAGAATAGAATATATTGAGTATAGTCTTCAAGAGCCAAAGTTTGATGTTGATGAGTGTCGTCAAAGAGACAAGACGTACGCCGCTCCATTAAATGTTAAGTTACGACTTATAGTTTTTGATATAGATGAAGAAACTGAATCAAGGACTGTAAAGGATATAAAAGAACAAGAAATATACCTTTGTGATCTACCACTAATGACTCAAAAGGGAACATTTATCACTAATGGTACTGAGAGAGTTGTTGTAAGTCAAATGCATCGCAGTCCTGGCGTATTTTTTGATCATGATAATGGAAAAACCCATTCAAGTGGCAAGCTTCTTTTTGGGGCTAGAGTAATACCTTATAGGGGCTCGTGGCTAGACATCGAATTTGACCATAAAGACATACTGTATTGTAGAATTGATAGAAAGAAAAAAATACCTATTACGACTTTTTTAATGTCCATGGGAGTTAAAAGAGACGAGATTTTGAATTTATTCTACAACACAGAAACTTATAATTTTAATGCTAAGGATGGCAAATGGAAGTTTAATTTTAACCCAAAGAATATTAAAACTGGAAAACTTCAAAAGAGTTTAATTAATGCAGCCAATGGAAAAATTGCTGTTAAACAAGGAACAAAGATAAATCCAGCAATAGCAAAAAAGTTATTTAACGAAGGACTTAAAAATTTACTTATTGATGATGATGAACTGATTGGAAAGTTTGTTGCAGATGATGTTATCAATGACAAAACTGGTGAGATTTATTTAGAAGCTTCTGATGAAATTACTTTAGAGTCTCTAGAAAAAATCAAAGATCTAAAAATCAATAAATTACCAATACTAGAAATTGATGGAATTAATATCGGCTCATTTATAAGGGATACATTAAGAATCGATAAGAATTTAAGTCCAGAAGAAGCAGTTGTTGAAATATACAAGGTATTGAGGCCAGGGGAACCACCTAATTTAGAGACAGCGTTTGAAGTATTTAATTCGTTATTTTTTAAATCAGAAAAATATGATCTTTCAGATGTAGGCAGAGTCAAAATAAATTATAGGTTAAACCTCGACTGCCCAGATACAATCACTGTTTTAAGAACTGATGATATTATAGAAGTGGTAAAGACTGTTATGGATTTAAGAACTGGCAAAGGTGAGGTTGATGATATTGATCATCTTGGGAACAGAAGAGTAAGATCTGTAGGCGAGCTTGTTGAAAATCAGTTTAGAATGGGGCTTATAAGAATGGAAAGATCAATTAAGGAGAGAATGAATTCACTAGAAGTCGATGCCGTCACGCCACAAGACATAATTAATGCTAAGCCATTAGTTGCATCTTTAAAAGAATTTTTTGGAACGTCACAACTTTCTCAGTTTATGGACCAGACAAATCCATTGGCAGAGATAACTCATAAAAGAAGACTTTCGGCTCTTGGACCTGGTGGTTTAAGCAGAGAGAGAGCGGGTTTTGAAGTAAGAGATGTTCATCCTACCCATTATGGAAGAATTTGTCCGATTGAAACACCAGAAGGTCCAAACATAGGACTAATAAACAGCTTAGCATCGCATGCAAGAGTTAATCAGTATGGGTTTATTGAAAGTCCTTATAGAAAAGTAGTAAATGGTAAAGTTACAAACGAAGTTGAATACTTGCCTGCAATGGAAGAAGCTGATTATACAATTGCTCAGGCGAATAGTGAGATTGATGCAAAAGGAAACTTCATTACAAAACTAGTATCATGTAGGCGTAATGGAGATTTTGTGATGACTATTGCTGATGAAATTAACTACATGGACGTATCTCCAAAACAGGTTGTTTCTTGTGCAGCATCATTAATACCATTTCTTGAAAATGATGATGCGAATAGAGCTTTAATGGGTTCTAATATGATGAGGCAAGCTGTACCTCTAATAAAAGCAGAATCCCCTCTTGTTGGAACAGGAGTTGAGAAAGTAGTCGCAATAGACTCAGGTGTGACCATTATTGCCAAGAGAGATGGCATTATTGACAAAATAGACGGTAAGCGAATTGTTGTTAGGGTAACAGAAAAAATACAAACAAATGAATCTGGGGTTGATATTTATACGTTGTTAAAGTTCCAGAGATCGAACCAAAGTACGTGTATTAATCAGAGACCATTAGTTAAGGTTGGTGATAAGGTTTCTAAAGGTGATATTATTGCTGATGGTCCGTCAACGCACTTAGGGGAATTAGGTTTAGGTAGAAATGTGGTAGTCGCGTTTATGCCATGGAGAGGTTACAACTTTGAGGACTCTATACTGATTTCAGAAAAGATTGTTCAGGAAGATAAATTTACCTCAATTCATATTGAAGAATTTGAAGTAATGTCCAGAGATACAAAATTAGGCTCAGAGGAGATCACACGAGATATACCTAATGCTGGTGATGAATTGTTACGTAATCTTGATGAAGCCGGCATTGTCTATGTTGGTGCGGATGTAAATCCTGGTGATATTCTTGTAGGCAAAGTAACTCCTAAGGGTGAAAGCCCAGTAACCCCTGAGGAAAAATTACTTAGAGCAATATTTGGAGAAAAAGCTACAGACGTAAAGGATACATCGCTTAAATTACCACCAGGGTCTAGCGGTATTGTTGTAGATGTAAAGGTTTTTAATAGGTATGGAATAGAAAAAGATGATAGAGCTCTCTCAATTGAGAGAGACGAAATAGAAAAGCTTGCAAATGACCGTGAGGCGGAATTAGGAATTCTTAATAGAAATATTAAAGAAAGACTAAGAAACATAATTAATGGTAAAAATATATTAGAGCTTCCTGAGGGTATAACTGATCAAACATTGTTAGATGACAATGACATTGGTACTGTAAAGCTAGATTCACTATGGAAAGTAAAGCTTCAAAATGACAAAGATCAAGAGGATATTAATAATTTAAAAAAACAGTATGATGTTGCAAGATCAGCAATTCAATTACGATTTGATAACAAGGTAGATAAAGTGCAAAGAGGGGACGAATTGTTGCCAGGTGTGATGAAAATGGTCAAGGTCTTTGTAGCTGTTAAAAGAAAATTGCAACCTGGTGATAAGATGGCTGGTCGACATGGGAATAAAGGTGTCATAAGTAAAATTGCACCTGTCGAAGACATGCCTTATCTAGAAGATGGAAGGACTGTCGATATAGTATTAAACCCTTTGGGTGTGCCAAGTAGAATGAATGTCGGACAAATATTAGAAACTCATTTAGGTTGGGCATGCGCTGGTATTGGAGAAATTATAAATAAGTCAATAACACAGTACAATGCTACAAACGACCATTCACATATTGTTAAATCTTTGGAAAAAGTTTACGGATCCGAACAGTATAAAGACGAAATAGCTCCTCTAAATAAGATGGAGCAAAAAGAGCTCGCGATGAATATTTCTTCAGGGGTTCCAATTAAAACTCCAGTTTTTGACGGAGCATCTGAACATGAGATTTCTGAGATGTTAGAAATTGCAGGTTTTGATAAAAGTGGACAAACTTATTTATGGGACGGCTTAACTGGAGAGCAGTTTGAGAGAAAAGTAACTGTAGGATATATTTACATGTTAAAACTTCATCATCTAGTTGATGATAAAATTCATGCAAGGTCAATTGGTCCGTACAGTCTTGTGACGCAGCAACCATTGGGAGGTAAAGCACAGTTTGGTGGTCAGAGATTTGGAGAAATGGAAGTCTGGGCCCTTGAGGCTTATGGTGCTGCTTATACTTTACAAGAAATTTTGACTGTAAAATCTGATGATGTTGCAGGAAGAACTAAAGTATATGAAACTATAATACGCGGTGAGGATGTATTCCAATCAGGAACGCCTGAATCGTTTAATGTTTTAATAAAAGAGATCCGATCTCTTGGACTTAACATAGAATTATCAAATTTAAGTTAGGAAATTATATATGAGCCAGTCTTTAATGAACATTTTTAATCCTGCTGCATCGAGGGATGACTTTAACCAAGTCAAAATCTCTATCGCAAGTCCCGAGAGAATTTTGTCATGGTCATATGGCGAAATAAAGAAACCGGAGACAATTAATTATCGAACATTTAAACCTGAAAGAGACGGACTTTTTTGTGCAAGAATATTTGGTCCAATAAAAGATTATGAGTGCTTGTGTGGTAAATATAAGAGAATGAAATTCAAAGGTATTATCTGTGAAAAATGTGGAGTTGAAGTAACAAAAAAAGACGTAAGAAGAGAACGCATGGGACATATACAACTGGCAGCTCCAGTAGCTCATATTTGGTTTCTAAAATCATTACCAAGTCGTATTGCCCTCATGATGGATATGAAATTAAAAGATTTAGAAAAAGTTCTATATTTCGAAAAATTTATGGTGACTGAACCCGGGTTAACACCATTGATTCAAAATCAGCTCTTGGATGAAGAAGAATTAGAAAATGCAAAAGAAGAATATGGTGTAGACTCCTTTTCTGCGGGAATTGGAGCAGAAGCTGTAAGAAAAGTTCTTGAAAGAGTTGAACTCGAGCCTGAACTTGAATTACTAAAATCAAAACTTGCTGAAACCAAAGCAGTCGCACTTTCTGAGAAGCTTGTAAAAAGAATTAAAATATTTGAAGCCTTTATTTCTTCAGGCAATAGACCTGAATGGATGATATTAACATCTGTGCCAGTAATTCCACCAGAACTTAGACCACTCGTTCCGTTGGATGGAGGAAGATTTGCTTCATCTGATTTAAATGATCTATATAGACGAGTGATAAATAGAAATAATAGATTATCAAGACTTATAGAATTAAGAGCGCCAGATATTATTATTAGAAATGAAAAGAGAATGCTGCAAGAGTCAGTAGATGCACTATTTGATAATGGACGTAGGGGCCGAGTAATCACTGGAACCAATAAAAGACCTCTCAAATCACTTGCTGAAATGCTTAAGGGTAAACAAGGTCGATTCAGGCAAAATCTTCTTGGAAAAAGAGTTGATTACTCTGGTAGGTCAGTAATTGTTGTTGGACCAGAACTTAAATTGCACCAGTGCGGCTTGCCCAAAAAAATGGCAATAGAGTTATTTAAACCATTTATATATGCACGCTTGGAGTCGTTAGGGCTAGCAACTACATTAAAACAGGCTAAGAAAATGGTAGAAAAAGAAAGACCAGAGGTCTGGGATGTGCTTGATAGAGTTATAAGAGAGCACCCAGTTATTTTAAATAGAGCGCCTACACTTCATAGGTTGGGTGTTCAAGCTTTTGAACCTACTTTAATTGAAGGTAAAGCAATTCAACTGCACCCTCTAGTTTGTACAGCATTTAATGCAGATTTTGACGGTGACCAAATGGCTGTCCATGTACCACTTAGCTTAGAGGCGCAGTTAGAAGCAAGGGTTTTAATGATGTCTACAAATAATATATTAAACCCAGCTAATGGCAAGCCAGTAATAGTTCCGAGTCAGGACATAGTTCTAGGTATTTATTTCCTATCTCAGGAAAAGGATAATGAGCCTGGTCAGGGAGCTGTGTACAAAGATATATTTGAAGTTCAACAGGCTATTGAAAATGGCGTAACAACCGTGCATGCAAAAATTGAAGCAAGAATTAATTATATTAATTCTGAGGGGAATGTTGATACTAAAAGAATTTCTACAACACCTGGTAGAATGCTTTTATGGAACTTAATACCTCAACATAAAGATCTTGACTCAAAGCTTGTCAATCGTCTTCTTGGTAAGAAAGAAGTTTCGAGTCTAATTGATACCGTCTACAGGTATTGTGGACAAAAAGATACAGTCATATTTGCTGATCAACTAATGGCACTTGGTTTTCACTACGCATATAAAGCTGGTATTTCTTTTGGTAAAGATGACATGATAATACCTGAGACAAAAGAAAAAATGGTTTCAGAAACATCAGTACAAATAGAAAAATATGAAAAGCAATATAATGATGGTCTAATTACTAATAGAGAAAAATATAACAAAGTAATTGATGCCTGGGCGAAGTGTACTGATAGAGTTGCCCAAGAAATGATGAATGAAATATCCTCTGTCAAAGTTGATGAAACTACTAAAAGAGAACTTCCAATTAACTCTATTTATATGATGGCAAATTCAGGAGCCAGGGGCTCAGCTGCTCAAATGAAGCAGTTATCTGGAATGCGCGGCCTCATGGCCAAACCATCTGGAGATATAATTGAGACACCCATTATTTCTAATTTTAAGGAGGGCTTAAATGTGCTCGAATATTTTAATTCTACTCATGGAGCAAGGAAAGGACTAGCTGATACTGCATTGAAGACAGCCAACTCTGGCTACCTAACTAGAAGATTATGTGATGTAGCGCAAGACTGTACCATCTCAGATTACGATTGTGGGACTGATAATGGGGTGTGGATATCCGATGTAGTCGAAGGGGGAGAAGTGATAATATCAATAGCAGATAGATTACTAGGTAGATTTTTGCAAAAAGATATTATTCATCCAGTTACTAATGAAATTATAGCAAAAAAAGATGATTATGTAGATGAGATACTTGCTGAAAAGGTTGAAACAGCCGGCATTCAGAACGCTTATATTAGATCTCCATTGACTTGTGATAGTAAAAAAGGAATCTGTGTGAAGTGCTATGGACGAGATCTTGCTAGAGGGTTTATGGTGAATGAGGGTGAAGCTGTAGGGATGATTGCAGCTCAATCTATTGGTGAGCCTGGTACACAATTGACTATGCGAACATTCCATATTGGAGGAGCAGCTCAAATTAACGATCAATCTTTTATTGAAATTAATACTGATGGTATTTTCAAAATTTTAAACAAGAATACAGTTGAAGATAGTAATAAGAATTTAATAGTAATGGGTAGAAACTGTCAATTAGCTATTCATGACGAAAATAATAGAGAGCTTGCAAACTATAAAGTTCCTTATGGAACAAGAATACTTGTAGAAGAAGACTCAAAGGTGTCTTCTGGAACTAAAATTTGCGAATGGGATCCATTTACAAATCCTGTTATTTCAGAAAAATCGGGTACCGCAAACTATGTGGACATGGAAGAGGGTATTTCTTTAATAGAGGAAACAGAGGAAAAAACAGGATTAACATATACCAAAGTTAAGGACTGGAAGTTAGATTCAAAAGGCGCTGATTTGAAGCCAAGA
>QCRN01000004.1 GCA_003211835.1 Pelagibacteraceae bacterium AG-461-B04
CCCAGAAATCTAGCGCTAAGTTTCTCATATGGGAGCATTTTTTCAATTAAAACAACGATTGTTAATACGGCAACCCACAGTAGATTCATCACGCCGTTTACAAACAATAATAACATCAACACCCAGCAACATCCGAGGCAAAAAACTCCATGCTGCAAACCAACATATGCTACACTTGCATACCCTTTGATTGGTCCTGACATTATAAACGAAAGGGGGTTCCTGCACTTTTCTAGGCAAGCATCTTTCAGATTCGTAAATTGAAAGGCTCCTGCGCCGATTAAAACCATTCCGGCCAGAAATTTGTTTTGAAGAGTGCCCATCATGTCTACAATTCCATTATTGTGCAGTATGTATTGAAGTGAACAAGCCAAAAGTGAAAAGATAATCCAAATTAAAAAATATGTAGATGATATAACTATCATTTCTAAAAATGGACTTGAGGTCAATTTCATATTTGATCTCATAAGTCTAAAGACATTTAAAAATATAAATGTGGAAGGCAGCATCATAGCAAACATCATTATGCTCCACATTACAAACATCACAATAAAATCATTGACTGTCCATTGACCAGTCATCGGCATCATCAAAAAGTTAATAGATGATATTGACTCATTCATTTTCATAGAATTCATTGACATAACTCCTTCTGTATCAATGTCCATCTGCATTTCATGATCTAGCATGCTTTCCATTCCCGTTACTTCACCTGACATAGACCCCATTTCCATTTCTTTATCTGGCATGGCTTCCATTGACATATTCATTGAATTTTCATTTTGCATCATCATGTCCATTGAAGGCTGCGCAGACATCAGAAATAAGTAATACCAAGCAAGCACTACTAAAAATGACAGCGAAATAAGTGTAACGATATATTCAAACCTTAATGATTTCATATTTAATGCTCGGTAAAATCTAAATTGCTATTTTGCTTCTCAACTTCAAATAATACACTGATTTGACCCGCAAATTCAAATATCAAAATTCCCTCTAAATTCATCCCTTCAATTAGATCTATTTTAAAGTTTGAGAACATAATATGATGGTTTCCTGGCTTTAGTGATTTAGCTTTTTGAGCCGGAAGCTCGATATGATCAACTTTAGTCATCTTTGCGATACCATCTTTGACTTCGGTGAAATGTAATTCCGCATCTGCAAAAGTTACCTCTATACCTACCAAGCGGTCAGTTTCATACCCCATATTAACAATTTTCATATATCCAGCTGCTGGTCCAGATGGAATTGTAAATTTAATATGAGGATGATTAATATTTACATGTTTTTCCTGAAACTGATGTGCACATAGAACACTTGATAAACTTAAAAATATTATCATGACTAAGAATTTTCTAGTCATACTAATCTCTTTCAGTTGAGAACATACATACTTCATTTACACAAGTGAACACACATAAAAGTTTTTGATCTTTATTATGATAAGATGACCATAGTTCAGTTTTTTCATAGGTTAAAAGTAATTCAACATTTGGGTCACAGTTTTTTTCGTTAGCTTTTTCAATAGCTAAATTTTCATATAGTTGATTATTACTTTCAGAACAAGAAAAAATGATTATAGGAAATAATATAAATATTATTTTTTTCATTTTTACAATTTCTTAATATCTTCAACCATTTTATCAATACTTGACCCAAAAGGTAAAATACTTTGAAGTGTATTTGTATCATCAAAAATATAATAAAAAGCAGTATGCTGTACCATGTAGTTAGAATTTTCTTCTCCAGCTTCAGTTTGTTTGGAAGCACTTAAGTGATTTTGATGCTCTGACGTTGTCGCTGGCTCTACATGAACGAAAAAATCCTTCCAGATTGGCATTAGTGATTCATGACTTCCTGTTAGACCAATGAAATCATTGCCAAAATTGATCAAAAATTCACTTAATCTCTCTGGACTATCTCTTGCTGGATCAACAGTAACAAAGAAAAATTTTATTTTCTCAGTTGAAAAGTTTTCTCTATTTAATTGCTCAATGGCATTGCTCATCAGGTTTGCACTAATAGGACAAATATCTGGACAGTGAGTGAAGCCAAAAAAGAAAACTTTACTGAAGCCATCGTAACTTGATGTAGATACATTATTTCCCATATGATCGACTGCTTGGAAATTTAAAAGAATATTGTTAGAGGGAGACGTACGGTCTTTGTTAAATAATTCTGAGACTGACCAGCCTGCGACAATTGCAAGTAATATAATTGATATAAATAAAAATTTATTAATTATATTCTTTGAAAACATTATTCCATTTTTTCTAGTCTTGAACTAAATGGTAACGGCACAACCTCAACTTCTCTTTCTTCACCATCATGATTAATATTAAACACATCTTCAGAGTTGGTTAAATTAATATCAATGTATCCAAGGGCAATATTACATCCAAAATTAGGGCTATAGATTGTACTAGTCACAAATCCTTGCTGTTCCCCATTTTTATTAAACAGAGGAATTCTAGCCATATTATAACCGATTTTTTTTCCTGAAATTTTAAATCCAGTGAATTGTTTCTTAATGCCTTCCTCTCTTATTTTTAGAAGGGCTTCTTTACCTACAAAATCAACCTCCTGATCAAGATCATAAAACTTAGGGAGATTAAGCTCTAAAGGGTTTTCCTCTAGGGATGTGTCACCTTGATGAGAAATCATGCCTGCTTCAATTCTATCTATTTGATTAGGGCAACTAGGCACAATCCTAAATTCTTTACCGGCATCCATTAGAGAGTTCCAAAGTGTTGGCGCATCGATTTCTCGAGTGATGTATATCTCATAACCAAACTGATTGCTCCATCCACTTCTAGCAATAATGATATCTATTCCAAAAAGATTAGTCTCAATAAATTGGTAGTATTTTAGTCCCATTATAATCGGATCATCATTCGTTACTTTTCTAATAAGTTCTTTTGATCTTGGCCCTTGTAAAGATAAAGGACATGCTTCAGGTTCTGAAATTTTAACGTTAAATTTACCAGAGAGAGCAACACCTTTGCACCAAAGGATTGCATCTGAGTCAGCAATACTTAACCAAAATTTCTTATCATTGAATTTTAATATTAATGGATCATTGATAATTCCACCATTTTCATCTGTCATAAATGCGTATCTACAAAAACCATCTTTAAATGTTGATAAGTTTCTCGGTGTCATGTATTGGACAAATTTAGCTGCATCTTCTCCAACAACTTCAACTTGTCTTTCCGCTGCAACGTCCCATAGAGTTACATCATTAATTAATGAATGATATTCCTGCTCAGGTGTAGTATATCCCACAGGCATTGTCATATGATTGTAAGTAGTGAAATTAGTTGCTCCAGATTTTATAGTTTCCTCAAAGAAGGGTGACTTTCTAACTCTGGGTGTGTAAATAATCCCTTTTGACATAAGCAATCTCCAAATTGATCCGACCTTATAAACTAAAAAATGAGAAAAAGTAAATCATTTTCAATAATATATTTACTTAATTAAACTTTAATTGATAATTAACAAGCTATGAATCAAAGGTATAAAAAATTTTTAGAGGTTCTCCGTTCAGGGGAAACTATATTGCTTGATGGAGCCACTGGATCTGAACTTGAAAACAGAGGTATTAAAATGGATAACTCTTGGTGTGCAACAGCCTCGCTTGAGTTTGATATTCTAAAACAAATTCATAAAGACTACATAAATGCTGGAGCAAAAATAATTACAACAAACACCTATGCTTCAAATCGAATGATATTAGAAGTAGCTGGAGTTGACGATAAATTTGAAGAAATTAATTTAACTGCAATAAATGCAGCTATCCAGGCAAGAGAAGAATGTGGCCGAGATGATGTTCTTGTGGCAGGATCTTTATCTCACCAAATACCGTATGAAGATGCTTTTAGATCGCAAGAAGAAAAAGATAAATATATTAAAAAACTTACCCCAGAATATTTTCAAAAATCTTTTGATGAGCTGGCATTTTTTTTAGCGGATAACGGATGTGATTTTATTTTATTGGAGCTTATGTATAGGCCTGATCGAATTGATATAATTTTTGATTCAGCAAGCAAAGTTGGTTTACCTGTATGGGCTGGGTTTTCTTCTAGAAACAAAGATGGCTTGATAGCTCTTACTACTGACTATGAGTATAGTTTTAAAAAAATGATCAGCAACGTTAAACACCATAAATTGGATGCAGTTGGCATAATGCATTGTGATATTAGTGTAATAGAGGAAAGTATAAAAGAACTTAAGGAAATATACGATCTTCCTATAATGGCTTATCCAGAAGTAGCTGTATTTAATTTTCCACACTATGACATGAGTAATGTAATTCAGCCAAATGATTATTTGGTCGAAGCCAAAAAATGGAAAGACGCAGGAGCACAGATTATCGGAGGTTGCTGTGGCACAACTGTTGAGCACATAAAAGTACTTAACAAATTATAAGTTATTCTTTTTTTATTACTACGTTTGAGGCAAAAATAATCTCTGTTAATCCTGCCAAGATTATAAATGAGCTTCCTAATATCTCTCTCCAACCAAAAAGTTCATCAGTTAATATTGCAGCGCTAAACGTACCAACTACAATTTCAAAAAGAATGATTATAGAGAATAATCCTGCCCCAATTCTACTGGGTGCTCCTAGTATAACCACATTAGTTGGTAGATGAAATAAGATGGCTATTAATAAGAGCCAAGGCATCATTGTAAGCCAAGAATCTAAAGATGGCGCAGAGCCCATTACATCTCTAAGAAAGTAGGCTTGTACTAAAGTAAATATGCCACCATAAAAAAAGAATGAAAAAAGAATTGGAAAGATGCCCTCTGGTTTTTTAACTTCCATTCGAACTGCTGAGGCTGCAATAAATATACCCCCTAATAGGGCTATCCAGTCACCAGAATTTTGAGGTATTGGAATAAATCCATTTTGTCCAAATACAATCCAAACTCCAGACAAAGCCAGAATCAGAGTGATATATCTATAGTAGCGGGGAACTTGCCTAAGGAATATCATTTCAAAAATAGTTGTCCAAACCGGAGTAATATAAAATAGAATTAAAGCTCTCACTACGTCCGTTAATAGAAAGCTATTGGCGTAACATGCGATACCGGCACCAAACAACAGGCCAATAACAGGATAATCAAGGCCGAATGAATTGCCTTTATATTTTCTCCAGAAAGCAACAGGAAGCAGAATTAAAAAAGGGATGACCATTTGTGAAATAGTGGCCCAGCCACCAGTTAAGCCGCCAGATTCGAGTGCTCTTTGGGGTATCCAAAATAATCCCCATAGTCCAGCTGCAATCAGTAATGCAAAGCTAATACTGTAATGATATGGGTGGCGCGAAGTATTCACTTCTTTATGATAGAGCAAAAAAAAGGCCTTGTATAATTATACAAGGCCTTAATTTTTATTTTTTTAGTACAGACTTATGGAAGCCAAGCTTGCCAATCGTTAGTACTGTCTTTCCATTCTTGAACTGCTTCTTCAACAGATAAGCCATCATCGCCTACTCTAACAAGCATTTTTGCTTGGTCGACGTTCTCGAACTTCATTTTCTTAAAGAATGCAAGTGCTTCAGCATTTTCTGGCTTCTGCATTGTTGCTGGGTTCATGTAGTTCATAGTGTAATCTTTAGCCCAGTTACTAGCAGGCCAAGATCCCATACCACAATCTTGCCAGTTGTTTGCCTCAGTAAAGGAGTCACAAGCTTGGTGAGGAGGAAGGCCAATTCCTACCATTTCATTTTTACCAAAGAAAAAATGTGGCTCCCAAAGGTACATTAAGAATGGTTCTTGTCTATCGTAAGAACCTTGTGCCTCTGCGAGAAGCGCAACCTCTGTTCCAAGTTCAACTGCTTCAAAGTCAATTCCCATAATATCAAGTCTTTTTTGATCATGACAGTTCCAACCAGCTACTGGACAACCAATAAGACGTCCTTTTGAACCAGTTTCAACTGTTGCAAATTGATCTTTGAACTTATTAAGATCTTCCCAACCATTAAAGTCAGGATTAGCATCAACAAAATACTTCGGTACATAATAATCTGATGCACCAATGATACCAGTTGTAAACGCCATAACTTCACCAGTTCCTGAGTACTCTTGGACAACTGCACCATCGTAATATAACGGCTCATTGAGCATTACGTCATCAGCTTCTGCATAGCTTGGCCAGCTCTCACATGCAAAGTCAATATCACCCGCAGCGATTGCTTCCCAAAGACCGGTTCCTGATGCAAATTCTATTCTATCTACACGATATCCTAGTTCTTGCTCCAACATGCTTACTGCAACTTGACATGTAATCTCTCCTCCAGTCCAGTCAGCAACAGCAGCAGTTAAGCGTTTTGCGTGCGCTGTACCCGCTGAAAATACGAGAAAAGACGACAATATAAGGGCAGTAAAAGTTTTTAAAAATAATGATTTGTTCATTAAATTTCCCCTTTATTAATTAATTAATGATTAATTTTAGCCCAAAAAAGATCAATTAGTAAACCGGTTTATGAAGTTTATTTGAAAATTTAAATAAAGAAAAAGATATAAAAATTATATCTATAAACCTAAGGCATCTCTTTGTTTTTTTGTGTAAGCAAGGCTTATACGGTCAATTATCATTGCTAATAGGCAAATTCCGATACCTGCGGCGAGCGCTCTACCCGTATCAGAACGAGCTAAGCCATTAAAAACTTCAAGGCCAAGGCCTTTTCCTCCAATTAAAGGTGTGACAATTTGCATTGCAAAAGCCATCATGACTGTTTGATTAAACCCCATTACTAAACTTGGTACCGCAAGAGGGAATTTAATTTTACTTAATGTTTGTAACGTTGAGCCTCCAAATGATCTCGATACCTCTGAATATGTTGTTGATACCTGTGATAAGCCTAAGACCGTAAGTCGGATAATTGGAGGTATCGCATAGATGATTGTTGCAAGTAATGCAGAAAATGATCCGCCACCAAAGAACATCAAAACAGGAACAAGATAACAGAAATAAGGAAGTGTTTGCATTGCATCTAAAATGACCTCATTGATATTTTGAAATCTTTTACTGTAGGAGGCCATAATGCCAATTGGAACCCCTATAACAAAACATAAAAGAACTGAGATTAGAACTGAAGATAAAGTAATCATCGCTTCGGTCCAAATATTGCATGCTCCAATAAAAGCTAATAAAAAAGCTGTCACAATTGCAAATCTCAAGCCAACAGCCTTCCAACTCATTAAAACTAATGCGCCGATTGTGAACCAATAAGGGAGATAAGTTAGATAGGTATCAAGAGGTCTTAAAAGATAAATCACAACCGTAGCTCGGATAGAACGAGTTATTTCAATAAATGTTGGGTTTACTGTTAATGACTTAACACCTGCTGCTATTTCATCTCTGATTGATAAGTTCCATGAGTCAGGAAAACTTCCAATGGTTGCAATATTTGAGTCATAATAAATTATTCCCAATAAAATGAATATCCCTGAGAACATGAAATAATGAGCATTTATGAATTGTTCAATTAATCTTCCATAGTCTTTATTAAATAATGAAACTGCTAAATTAATTACAAAAGAGAAAATTCTAATAATATTTGAAAATATAAAAGCCACAGCAATGTGAATGTACATTAATGGCTTCTCAATTTGTCTTGCTAAGGGGTAAATATCCCATGTCTGAGGAAGAAGATAGAACTTCTGGCTGTCAACTGGAAGCGTTACAGTCTCTCGACTGGCTGCCTTGCCAAATCTATCAAACATAATTGCCATTAACAAAACACAAAAGCCGCCTTCTAATGCAGCTCCTACTTCAAGTTTTTTGATTGATACCCAAATATCTGAGCCTAATCCTTGTGCACCAATAAAAGTTGCTAAAACAACTAGGGCTAAAGCCATCATAATTGTCTGGTTAACGCCCATCATTATGCTAGGCAATGCTAGTGGAATTTGCACTTTAAACAGAACCTGGCTTTTTGTTGAGCCAAATGCAGTCGCAGTCTCTATTGTTTCATTTGGAACTTGACGTATCCCCAAGTTTGTCAAACGAATGATTGGTGGCATTGAGTAAATCATTGTTGCAAGTATTGCTGGAGCACCACCGATACCAAAGAAAAACATTGCTGGTATGAGATATACAAAGGCTGGCATCACTTGCATAACATCAAGAGCCGGCTTCATGTTTCGTTCAAATCGATCACTTAAAGCGCATAAAATACCAAGTATGACCCCAACTACAACTGACAAAAATACTGATAGCCCCATTAGAGCTAAAGTTTCCATTGCAGAACCCCATAGTCCAACCATTCCCCAATACATAGTCCCAAATAGAACAAGGAAACCAAGTTTAATTCCACCAAATGCAAGAGAAGGTATTAGAAGTAGTGCTACAATAAAGACCCAAGATGAATCTAAAAGAAAATCTTCAAGCATCCAATAAAGTTCTTTTACATAAGCGGCAACCGCTCTTGTATATACTTTAATATTATCTTTTAAAAAATCCTCACCCTGATTAACCCAAGCAGTAAATGTAAAAGAGTCTGTGACAAAAACTGGAAATTCAGAAACGTCTTCACTTTGAAATACTAACCATATTGAAAATAGTAACGCAGCAAATATTATTCCTGGAATAATTAAATTTTGATAATTATTTTTTGAAGAAAAAGCTGAGGTATCTTGAGTAAAAGCCATAATAAATTTAGTATTTGCAATTTAAAATAAGTTATTCAAAAATTCTCAACATAGTATAACATTCAGCAAATATATCACTCATAAATAATGGAAAAAAACGATAAAATAGTATGCACTGATATTTGGAAGGTATTTGGACCTAACGAAAAAAATGTACTTTCTAATCTGGATAAAACTCTATCAAGAAGCGAGGTACAGGAAAAAACTGGACACGTAGTTGCTGTAAAAGATGTAACCTTCTCAGTTCAAAAAGGTGAGACATTTGTCGTCATGGGACTTTCTGGAAGTGGCAAATCTACTCTGGTTAGGTGCTTATCCAGATTAATCGAGCCAACGGCAGGGCAAGTTAGTATTGATGGCCAAGATGTTACCACAATGAGTAACAGAGATTTAACAGAATTAAGAAGAAATAGAATGAGCATGGTGTTTCAGCACTTTGGGCTTTTTCCTCATAGGAGAGTAATTGAAAATATTGGCTACGGTCTTGAAATCAGAGGCGTAAAGAAAAAAGATAGATTAGAAAAATCTATGGAAACACTAAACTTAGTTGGTTTAGACGGATGGGATCAACATTATCCAAGAGAATTGTCTGGAGGTATGCAGCAACGAGTAGGCTTAGCAAGAGCACTTGCAGTTGATCCTGAAATATTAATTTTTGATGAACCATTTTCAGCGCTCGATCCTCTAATCAGAAGAGAAATGCAAGATGAGTTATTAAGTATTCAAAAATTGGTTCAAAAGACAATGGTTTTTATTACTCATGATTTTTCGGAAGCAATTAAAATGGGAGATCATATTGCTATAATGAAAGATGGGGAAATTTCACAAGTTGGGACACCTGAAGAAATTGTTGCAAATCCTATTGATCAGTATGTTAAAGATTTTACTGAAGATGTACCGAAATATAAAGTTTTAAGCGCGGGGAAATGTGCAAGAACTGAATGCTGTGAAGAGACTAAAGCTATGTTTGCAAAAGGCAATGATTGTATTGCAAGTGATACAAAAATTGATAATTTAATTAATCAGATTGCCGACTCTGATAAAACCTATCCAGTAATTGATACAAACAGTGGTGAACTCGTTGGTGAAATAGATCGCTCAATTGTTTTAAAATCAATGACATCCTCTTAAGAAAATATAAAATTAATTTATGCCACTCTTTAATTTAGACAGAGAGGAATTATTAACTCCTCAAGACTGGGGGTTTCCAGTTCCAATATCTTATGGTCCGGGTAGATTTGCTGAAATCGGAAGTTATTGTTATGAAAATCAAATAAGAAATCCTCTAATTGTCACAGATAGCGGAAGCGTTAACCTGCCGTTTGTAGATAAGCTTGTTGAAATTTTAAAAAAAGCAAAAGTAAATTCAGGTATTTACTCAAAGATTTCTCCAAACCCGAGAGATGATGAGATTTCAGAGGGGAAGCAATTATTTAGAAATAATAATCATGATGCGATAATTGCGATTGGTGGTGGTAGTGCGATGGATGGTGGAAAATCAATTTGTCTAACTGCCAATAATGAAATTGAATTATTTGATTTTGAATGGGAAAAAACCCCACAAAAAATAGGACCTGATAATAAATTTCCTCCACTTATAACAATACCAACAACAGCAGGTACTGGAGCGGAGACTGAAAGTACTGCAATGGTTACGGATACTAAACAAGGAATTAAACTTTGCATAATGCATCCTGATCTCAAGCCTTCCCTAGCCATACTTGATCCTGAGCTAACTTTAGGTTTGCCATCTAATCTTACTGCATGGACGGGAGCAGACGCAATGATACACTCTATTGAAGGTTATTGCGTGCCAGGTTTTCATCCTTTATGTGATGGCGCTGCTCTTGAAAGCTTATATTTAATCTCCAAATCATTAGTTACTGTTGTTGAAGAACCAACTAATCTTGAAGCGCGAGGTGCAATGTTGGTGGCATCATGTTTAGGAGGCATTTCATTCATAAAGGGACTTGGACTTGTGCACGCAATTGCCCATATGGTTGGAGCTGAGTTTAATACTCACCACGGCTTAACAAACGCAATTATTTTACCAGCAGTTCTTAGATTTAATCTTCCTGACATGGAGGAGAAAGTAATAAGAATGTCACAAGCCATGCAATATACTGACCATTCTTCAGGTCACTTCATTCAAAATATGGAAAAAATACTTGATAGGATTAAAATTCCAAGAGGATTAAATGAAATTGGAGTTCCAGAAAATTGCATTGAGAGAATATCTGAGAAGTCAATGATTGATACAGCTTTTGGCACTAACCCACGAGCTGCTACTTTAGATGATGTAAGAGAACTTGTTAAGACAAGCATTTTTGGAGCTCGATAAAAAGCTCCAAAAATGATTACTCAATTATCTTTACAGGAGCAAATTGATTTAATTCGTAAAAAAGAAGTAAAAGTTGAAGAACTTTTCCGAGAATACTTAACAAATATTGACAAACTTAATCCCCGGCTCAACGCAATTGTATCATTAAGAGATCGAGATTGGATTATAAAAAAAGCTCAAGAAAAAGATACCTTAAAACAAGATATTAAAATCAAACAAATTTTATTTGGGCTACCACTTGCCACTAAAGAGTTATTTGATGTCAAAGAGCTACCGACTACTTATGGAATTCCTGAATATCAAAATGCATTTCCACAGAATGATTCATTAATTATAAAAAATCTAAAGCAACAAGGTGCTACTATTATTGGAAAGTCAAATATGGCAGAGTTAGCAATAGGATCACACACAAAGAATAAATTATTTAAATCATCTTCTAATCCATATGACCTTAGTCTATCTCCTGGCGGTTCAAGCGGAGGAGCATCTGCTGCTGTGGCCAGTTGCCTTATCCCATTTTCAGATGGGACTGATATGATGGGGTCTTGCAGAAACCCTGCAGCATATACAAACTTATATGGTTTTCGACCTAGTCCTGGGCTCATTCCTGATAAAAGAGGAGAAAGTAAATATCCTGTATTAACAACCCCAGGAGGCATTGCTCGAACACCAGAAGACTTGAGCATTTTTTTGGACTCTGTATCAGGCCAAGATGATGAAGATCATTATTCATATAGCTTTGAAGGCTCTTTTCGATCAATTGAAAAAAATCTAAATAGTGAAATAAGAATTGGCTGGTTGAGTAACTTTGTTGAAAATTATACTTTTGAAAAGGGAATTATAGAATTAAGTGAAGATGCTTTAAATCAATTTGCTACTGCAGAAAAAAAAATATCAATTGAGCAATGTAATATAAAAATAGATCCTAATAAATTATGGGAAGTATGGTGTAATCTAAGGTCAAAAATAACATTTGATGATCTTGCTGCTATGCAAATTAAAAATTTTGAAGAGTTAGGCTTTCCTGTTAAATGGGAATATGAACAAGGAGAAAAAATAAAGGAAGTTGAAATCTCCAATGCTATTAATCAGTATCACAAGGATCGCTCTTATGTTGATGGTCTCTTTGATGTATACGATATTCTTGCTTTGCCTTCTGCTCAACTATTTCCATTTGATAAAGAAATAGACTTCCCAAAAAGCATCCAAGAAACTCAAATGGACACATATCATCGTTGGATGGAAGTCACAGTATTTGCTAGTATGTTCCAGCTGCCTACCATTTCGGTCCCTGTTGGCTTTAATGAAAAGGGACTTCCGATGGGAATGCAATTAATTGGTAAAAATAAATCAGATGCAAAAGTGATTCATATTGGAAAGTGCTATGAAGAAGTTTTTAATCGTTCAAAAATACAACCCAATATAATAGATGAATAATAAGCTTTCTCACACTCCAAATCCCACTCTTGTAACTTTACGTGATAATAAGGCTAAATGGAATCTTCCCGAGTATCGGAGGACTGGCTATAGAAACCTTCACAAAATTAATAGATACGGAATTTTATTAAGGTCAGATTATGTTCTGACATTAAATGAAAATACCAAAAATGAAATTAGAGAAATATCATCGGTAAAGGAAATGACTAGTCATAAATCGTTTTGCTCTCTAATTGTAGGAAAAGATCAAGATGTATTTTATGAGAAATACGCAGAAGATTTCTCTTCTTCGCAGCCACAAACAATCATGTCAATCTCAAAAATGTTTCTTAATTTATTTGTTGGTGAGCTTTTGGAAAAAGGTAAATTGCAATTAGAAAAACCTATTTCATATTATCTGCCCAATATTGGAAGTGGTTACGCCAAGGCAACTGTTCAAAATGTTTTAAACATGAATATAGTTAATGATTTCACTGAAGATTACACTGATCCTTATACAACATCATTTATGCACGAAACTGTGGGTGGCTGGCGAATACCAGATGAAGGTACGAATGAAGTCTTACAAGAAGATTTTCTAAATAAAATTGAAACAGATGTGAGTGGTTCCGTGGTAAATAATACAGATAATGCATATTATAAGTCAGCAAACAGTGATGTTATTGCATTATTAATCGAAAAAATAAGTGATCGGAAATTGCGTGACTGGCTTCTTTCTTCTGTTGAAGCCATGGGTTTCGAAGATGGCTTGTATATGGCAACTGATAGAGGTGGAATGCCATGGTTATCTGGTGGAGGTTGCCTTATGACAAGAGATTTTTTGCGTATGGGTCTCTTGTTCTCAAGAAGAGGCAAAGGAATAAGAGATAGAATTATCGGCTCAGAGAAATTTATTAACGAAACTGTATCTAATAAAGGTCCAAAATATATGCACTTAAAAGATGGAAAATATGTTTATTATGCAAATCAAACAATGAAATCGAATAATTGGATTGGGCATTCTGGATATGGAGGACAGTTTTTGATGATTAATTTAGAAACTAATGTTGTGGCTGGTTTTTTTTCTGTTTTAGAAACTCACTCAGCTACAGATGAAGAGTATAAAACTAAAATGATACTCATGCTTGAAGAAGTAACCTCAAAAAAATATTCATAGAAAGGATTTAATATGAAAGGGTACGTTATGGTTGGGTCAAGTAATTTAAATACTTCCAGAGCCTTCTATGATGAGGTTCTAGCTGTCTTAGGAATGAGTTCAATGTATGAAGATGAAGTTTGCATAGGTTACGCTCATGAAGGAAATGCAGATGTAGAATTCTATATTACCAAACCTGCTAATGGAGAGCCTGTTACATTTGGAAATGGTACACAAATATCTTTTCTTACCAAAACAAAAGAGCAAGTAGAAAAATTTCACCAAATTGCCCTTGGTCTTGGAGCAACGAATGAGGGCAATCCTGGATTTAGACCAAGTGATAGCAATGCTTATTATGCTTATATTAGGGATCCAGATGGAAATAAAATCTGCGCTTACGCGTATCAATAACTAAAATTAAAATAGTATGACTATAAAAAAATATATTTTACTTTCATTAGGAATAAGTATTTTTTTTTTATTAGCGATTATTTTTTTTGCTACATTTCCTTTTTTATCTTTAAATCATCAAGATATAGAAATACCAAAGGTATCCATAGAAAATGACATTGAAGAGTATTTAAGAATTGAGGAGTCAAAAATAAGTAATATCGCACCAAATGCAAAGAAGAAAATTGTTTGGAATAATAGTGATACAAAAGTGAAAACTGAATATGCATTTGTATTTCTTCATGGTGTACTTGCAACTGGTCATCAGCATGAGTTATCTGTAAGAAAAATTGCGGATAGCCTCGGTGCGAACTTATTTATTACAAGACTATCTGGTCATGGAGTTCCTTATGAGGGGACTAAACTAATGAAAGCAGAAAATTTACTTAAAGACGCCGTTGAAGCAATTGAAGTAGGATCAAAAATTGGAGATAAAGTGATTGTAATGGGCTTCTCACTTGGTGGAGCACTAATGTCAATTGTTGCTTCAGATCAGATTAGTTCAGAAAAATTAGATTACTTAATATTATTAGCCCCTGCTCATAGTAAATTTACTTCAACTTATTTTATGATTGCTCTTATATCTTTTCTCACAGGAGGTATAGAGGCGGATTATGCTGAGTTGTATGGATTAGATAATGAATGGAATCAATATTGGTCAACAAAAGTAGATCGAGAAGAATTGCATGAGCTATGGAAAATTCCCAACTTGTCTGACCAAATTGGTTTTCAGAACAATAAAGTTCCCTTGCTTCTATTCTACAATAATCATGATGCAGTTGTTCCTGAAGAAGGTATTAAAAAAAATTATAAAAAATGGAAGGGTCCAAAAAAAATATATGATCTAAATACAACTGAGGAGGGGCCACCAAATCATAATTTAATTGGAATTTTTAATCCTAATCTCGATGATACTTTTATACGGGAAATAAATAAGTGGATAGATTCTATTAAATGATTAGAAATTTTTTATATGGTTAAACATATCATGATGTACTTTTTATTATTCATTACTTTTATTATCAGTGTTGTACTTATTTTCATATTACCTCAACTTTTTATCAAAATGAATATTACATTTCCAGATATTAAAATTGATAATGAAGTTGTTACATATTTAAATAATGAAGAAAAAAAAATTATATCACTCGAACAAAATGCCAAAAAACAAATTATTTGGCATTCAACATCTAATAAAAAAACAGAGTACTCAATAGTATTTATTCATGGAAGTTTTGCTACAGGCTTCCAACAAAAAGAGACATTAATAAAAATTGCTAACAAACTCAAAGCCAATCTTTTCATATCAAGACTATCTGGACATGGCGTAGGGTATGAGGAAACAAAAGGAATATCAGCAAACAACTTCATAAAAGATACTGCTGAAGCAATTGCTGTTGGAAACAAAATTGGCGATAAAGTAATATTAATGGGATTTTCGGCAGGAAGTGGATTGGCAATGCTCGCTTCTCAAGAAGAAAAACTTAAAAACATGATCCATAGTTTAATTTTAATAGCGCCACCAACACTTACAATAAGGCCAATTATTGTTTTAGCATCGGTTGGACTACTATTTAAAAGAACTCACGAGTTCAATTTTCCAAAATTCAATGGCTTATCTTATGAAGAATGGGGTCCTTATTGGGTTAATAAGTTTGATAGCTCTCTGCCAAGAGCATTCTGGAAAGTCTTATCTGCTGTGAAGATAAGAAATGATTTAGCACAAGTTCCAATGCTTATTTTTTATGACAAGAGAGATCGTGTTGTAAACTTCGAAAGAGTTGAGAAAATCTTCAACGAATGGTCCGGTCCAAAAAAAATTATTGATGTTAAAGCCATAAACGGAGGTAGAAATAAGCATAATCTAATTGGTATATTAAATGCTAGCCAAGATAGTTTGTTTGTGAATGAAATTTATAAATGGATTTCAGCTAATTCTTAAATAAATCCGAATAATTTTCTCTCAGTACTTTTTTTTGTACTTTACCCATAGTATTTCTTGGTAACTCATTCACAAATAAAATTCTTTTGGGCTGTTTGTATTTTGCTATCTTATCTTTCAGGAAATCCAATATTTTAATCTCTGCTAATACTTTATCATTTGATACTACCACAGCAATAACTGCCTCCCCAAAATCATGGTGATGTATTCCAACAACTGCTGATTCTAATATATTTGGCATATCGTTTATAACATCCTCAATTTCCTTGGGGTAAACATTTAATCCACCACTTATTATCAAATCCTTATCTCTACCAACAATAATTAAGTAACCATCTTCATCCCTTTGAGCTAAATCTCCTGTTATAAAAAAACCATCCTTCTTAAATGCTTCTTTTGTTTTCTCTTTCATCCCCCAATATCCGCTGAAAACATTTTCGCCCTTTAGTTCAATAGTTCCTATTTTGCCATGTTCTACTTCATGCCCCTCCTCATTAACGACTCTAATTTCTACTCCAGGCAGGGGAATACCTACTGTTCCAGCTTTTCTCTCTCCATCATATGGATTTGAAGTATTCATATTGGTCTCAGTCATTCCATATCTCTCAAGAATTTTCTTACCAGTTCGTCTTTCAAATTCAATGTGAGTTTCGGATAGTAATGGCGCAGAACCAGATATGAATAGTCTAATGTGTTGTGTTACATTAGTATTTAACTCATCGCTTGCAAGCAGCCTAGTATAAAAAGTAGGTACCCCCATCATAGATGTTGCGTCTTTCATCCAGAATAAAGCTTCCTTAACATCGAATTTTTCCAAAAAAATCATAGAACCACCAACAATTGCAAGAAGGTTGCAAGCAACAAAAAGTCCGTGAGTATGGTAAATAGGTAGCATATGTAAAAGCACATCATTTTCAGAGAATTTCCAAACATCTCTCAGGACTTCTGAATTTGAAACTAGATTTCTATGAGATAGCATTGCCCCTTTTGATTTTCCTGTAGTTCCAGATGTATACAAAATAGCCGCTAAGTCATTTTCACTTCGTGCAATTGTGTGAAACGTTGTTGAGCAGTTTTTAATTCTTTCGGTAAGAGAGCCGCTTTCATCTAAATTTAATGTTAGGATTGAAGCTGATGAAGTGCTTGCAATTCTACCTATTTTACTTTGGATTTTATCATCAACAACAATCACCTTAGGTTTTGCATCATCAAAAAAATATTCTAACTCATTGAGAGTATATCCTGTATTGAGCGGTAGGTATACACCACCAGCTTTGATGGTAGCGACATATAATGCTAATTGAATAATGTTTTTTTCTGCTTGGACAGCAACGCGGTCACCTGGAGATAAATCAATCTCTATTAGATAATTAGAGATTTTATTAACTACTTCATGAAATTCTATGTAGGTTAACTTTTTACTCTCATTTATTAAAAAAATTTTTTCTTTAGTTTCATTAGGTTTAAAGATTTTATCAAAAAGATAGTTTGCTTTAGTCATTAATTTTTTTCATCCATCGTATAGTTACTTAACTTTGATAAAATCTCTTCATGAATTACCATGCCAAGTCCAGCAGACTGATTAAGCATTACCTTATCTCCTGAAATGTTAAAAGATAATTCACAAAATTCCTTTGAGAAATCAATATAATCCGGAAATAATTCTGCCCTTTCAGAATTGGGTATGCTTGAACAGACATGAAGCATAGCAGATGCAGACACTGACATAGAATTCCAACAGTGGGGAGAAATAGAAATATTATTATTCAAAGCTTCTTTTGAAACTTTGATCATATCTATAATTCCACCTATTCCTGAAATATCAGGATTAAGTATATCTGCCGCATCCCTCTTTATAATTTCTTTAAAATGGGAAAAGCCACACTGTTTTTCGCCTGTTACAACTTTCATATCAAAACTATTTTTTATTTCATTGAGAAGGCTGATACATTCTCCATCAACTGGCTCTTCAATCCAATAAGGCTTTAAAAAAGATACCTCTTTTAAAAAGGTTTTTGTTTTTTCTAAATCTTTGGGTATGGCTAAATCTAGCATGAGAGGATATTGCATTCCTACTATTTCTCTTACTCTCTCAACAAACTTGACTGAGTTTGAAGTATTTTTAAATAACGGATAAATTTTTATACCTCCATATTTTTTTTCAAAATATTTTCCTACTTTGTCAAAGTAATCTTCTTCATCCTTTTTTAAATCACTCCAACAGGTAACATAGGTGGATACATCGGGCTTAGGATTATCTGTTAATAAGCAGTTCAGAGGGAGATTTTTCAATTTACCAGCTATATCCCATACTGCAATTTCAATTGCACTTGTTGCAGAGCTAAAATCTAGTCCTTTATGACCATCATTGAGTAAAGATATTTCATTATATAATGAGTTTATTGATAAGTTTTCGATTTTTGATATTTCTTTAAACAACTCGATTATTATTGTTACAATTGCCTTTTCTCTAAGATGAATAGAGAATGCTTCCCCCCACCCTTCAACTCCGTCATGGGTTGTTATTTTTATAATGATAAACTTTTTGCTCCTAGACCAATCGTCTTTGCTTTTATGCTTGTCAGTAACCCAAATCTTCACACTAGAAAGTTTGCCAATGCTTATCTCTGTTTCCATTGCAAGTATTAAGTTTATTTGGAATATAATTAATTTTGACCTTTAACATATATAAAAAAACTTTTATGTTAAGTAATGAATTCAAAATTAGTTTTAGGAGCTGGGTGTTTTTGGGGAGTTGAAGTGCTCTTTGAAGAAATTCCAGGCGTCAAAAAAGTAATATCAGGATATGCGGGTGGGCATACAGATAATCCTACATATGAAAGCATTTGCACTGGATCCACGGGTCACATTGAAGTTGTTGAAATTGAATATGATGACTCAGAAACTACATATGAAGTACTTCTAGATAAATTTTTCTTTATTCACGATCCCACTCAATTTAACCGTCAAGGTCCAGATATTGGTGAACAATATAAATCTGTAATATTCTACAATTCAGAAAGTGAAAAAACTATTGCTGAAGATAAAATAAAGCAAATCGATGAATCAGGTGAACATCAAGGGAAGGTCGTAACGGAATTAAGAGAGACTGTTAAGTTTTATCCTGCAGAGGAATATCACCAGGACTTTATCGAAAAGAACGGCAAAGTTTGTTATCACCAACTTTATGTTCAACATAAATCCTGAAGCTCCAGCGCCTGATTGTTCAGACACTGAAACAAAATAGAATTAACCTTTGACTACTTCTCTGGTGTTTGCGTTGAAAGACTGAGTAAATGGTATATCTACAGTTATTGCATCTACAGGTACACCTGGTTCATCAGCATAAATATCTGGCAAATGAACTTTAAACTTTTTACCCAATTCCCATTTTGGAAAACCATTGGCATTGAGTGCACCATCGAATGGAATATACCCCATAGCAATATTTTTTCCTTTTTCTGGGTGGTACCAAGGGGAAGTAATGAACCCACATGGGTCCCCGCCTTCTCCAGGAGATACAAGCCAGAAGTCTGGGGCATACTCATCAATTGGCTTTCCTCCGATTTCAAACCCAACTAATTGTAATTTGTAAGGCTTATGGCCATCCTTCAAGTCAGACTTCATCTTTTCTAGTGCTTGTTTTCCAACATAGTCACCTTTCTTATCCCATTCTCCTTTACCAGATAGAGAAACTTGGTAGCCAAGGTTACACTGAAATGGGTTATGTTCATGATCTAAGTCTTGGCCCCAGGACAGTATACCTGCTTGGATTCTTCTGTGGTGCGCAGGCGCAATAACCATCAAGTTGTGTTTTTTTCCTGCTTCAAGGACCGCATCCCACATATCATCTGCGTATAAAGTTGCATTTCTTAAATAAATTTCATATCCAGACTCGCCTGAGAAACCTGTTTGTGAAATTACACAGCTTCTACCTCCCACAGTAACTTCAGCTAGTCCATAGAATGGAATGTTATCAAGATCAACTTGATCTCCAACAAGGTCTTTCATTAATGCAATAGCTTTTGGACCCTGAATTTGAACAGGACATGCATCAATTTCGTCAATCTCTACATCAAACCTTTTATCTGCATTTACACCTTGCAAATAAAGGCCAATGTCTGAATCAGAAAGACTAAACCAGAATTCATCCTTAGCAATTCTTAGAAGTATTGGATCATTTAAAACGCCACCCTTATAATTGCAGAGAATTACATATCTTGCTCTTAAAGGTGAGATTTTTGTTGCATCTCTAGTGATGACATAATCTGTAAATTTCTCCGCATCAGGTCCTTTTACACATATCTGTCTTTCAACAGCAACATTCCACATAGTAACATGGTTTTTGATTGCTTCATATTCAACCATTGCTCCACCATCTTCTGGCTTTACATATCCTCGAGGATGATAAATGCGATTGTAAACTGTTGCTCTCCAGCAACCAGCTTCCATAGATTTATGCCAATAAGGTGATTTTCTGACTCTCGTAGAAATCAGCATTTCAACTTTGGTTGGTCCACTTTGACGTAAATTGTAAGGCACATGTCGATCACTTTGATCAACTGTAGTATTGTGTTCTAATTTTTTAGACATAGTAGTTCTCCTTTTGTAACCATTCACTTGTTTTTTTTATTCCACCAAATGCATAAATGTGAAAATTGTCTACATTTCCTTTTAATTCTTGAATTACATCATGAGGTGTTTGTACCGTCAATAAATCAAAAATTTTAGATGCATTTTTTTTAGCAAAGCTAAGTGTATTCTTTAATCCAACAAAACCAGCAAATTTTATTAACGTTTTCATTGAGGCTGGTCCTGCAAGGCCGACATGAACGGGCAATGGTGCTTCGTTAACAAATTCAGACAATGCATTTGTGTCCTGAGTCCATTGAGTGACAATATAATCTGCAAACGAAGATTTAGACTTCATTGCTTCATCTATTGCTTGATCGCTCATATTAGGAGATCCCTCGGGATGACCTGCTATACCAATTTTCATTCCATCGAATAAGCCCGTTTCAATTAATTGAAGTGAACAATGATAATTGCCAAGAATATCTCTATCACCTCCAATTATTAATACTTGCTTAACGCCAGCTTCTTTAACTTGACCTACATAATCTTTCAGCATGTCTAAATCAGTTATTGATCTAGCTGGAAAGTGAGGAATTGCGTTAAAACCTGATTTTGATAAAGCTTTTGTCTGTTCAATGACGTCCTTGTAACTTGTACCCGGCAAGAATGTTACATATATATCATTAAGTTTAGGTAGCTCAGACAAGTTGGTCCGCGTAGTCACCTCTAATGAAAAATTCACATTTCCCATAATTAAAATTTTAAGTGTTTACGCTTAAGCCACGCGATTATTAAGTAACGTTGCTTGGCTTAATTTTGCAACGTTCTTTGAGTCTCCTTAGTGAGAAATCTATTTAAAATTTAGGTGTATTACAATACATTTTTGTAGACTCCACGAATTAAAATTCTTAAGTTGTCTAGACTAAAATTTGAGAGGTGAACAAATGGATGTTCTATCAGACATTGAAATAGCAAGAAAAAATCAAATGGCACCTATTGAAAAGGTAGCCTCAAAACTAAAACTTGAGGAAGATAGTCTTCAAAAGTTTGGCCATCATATTGCAAAAATTGATACCAACACATTGAAAAATCAAAACAAAAATGGAAAATTAATATTAGTTACAGCCATTTCGCCAACTCCTGCAGGTGAAGGCAAAACTACTACATCAGTAGGATTAAATGATGCTCTTAATAAAATAGGAAAACAGTCATTGGTTTGTCTCAGAGAACCAAGCTTGGGTCCATGTTTTGGCGTTAAAGGTGGAGCTGCTGGAGGTGGCTATGCTCAAGTGGTCCCAATGGATAAGATTAATCTTCATTTCACAGGTGATTTTCATGCGATCACATCTGCCCATAACCTGCTTGCTTCTATGATAGACAATCACATCTATTGGGGAAATGATCTAAATATAGATACAAGGCGTATAGTATGGGGTCGAGTTGTAGATTTAAATGACCGAGCTTTGCGAAATACAAATATAAATCTTGGAGGTATAGCAAACGGTTTTCCTAGAGAAGATAAGTTTGATATTACAGTTGCTTCTGAGGTAATGGCGATCTTTTGCTTATCAACAAGTCTAAGTGATCTGCAAAAAAGACTCGGCAATATTATCATTGGTTACACACGAGACAAAAAAGAAATCAAAGCACGTGACGTAAATGCAGATGGAGCAATGACAACTCTACTTAAAGATGCTTTCCTCCCAAACCTTGTTCAAACATTAGAGGAAAATCCTGCAATCATTCATGGTGGTCCTTTTGCTAACATTGCGCATGGTTGTAATTCACTTATAGCAACTCAAACAGCACTTAAACTAAGCGATTATGTAGTAACTGAAGCTGGATTTGGAGCAGACCTTGGCGCAGAAAAATTTCTAGATATAAAATGCCGAAAAGGAAATTTAAATCCTTCTGCAATTGTTATTGTGGCTACTGTTAGAGCATTAAAAATGCATGGTGGTATGGATAAAAAGGAACTGAAAAATGAAAATCTAGATGCTCTAAAGATAGGCTTATCAAACCTACAACAACATATTTCAAACATGAAAATATATGGAGTTCCTGTGTCAGTGGCTATTAATCATTTTATTACCGATACAGATAATGAACTCTCAATAATTAGTGAATGCTGTGATGACCTTGGCATTAAATCGTTTAATTGCACTCATTGGAGCAATGGCGGAGCTGGGGCGGAAACCTTAGCTAAACACATTGTAGATGTGACAACAGAAGAAAATCCAAAAATTAACCATCTTTATCCTGATGAAATGAAACTGTGGGATAAAGTTAAGAAAATTGCACAAGATATTTATGGAGCCAAAGATATTATCGCAGATCAAAAAATAAGAACACAATTTGATGAGTTGCAGGAAAATTATGGCCATTACCCTATTTGTATTGCAAAAACTCAATACAGTTTTTCAACAGATCCGAATTTGCGCGGGGCGCCTAAGGATCACATTGTTCCAATTAGAGAAATACGATTAGCTGCTGGAGCTGAATTTCTTGTAGTTGTATGCGATAAAATCATGACCATGCCTGGTCTCCCTAGAATTCCTGCTGCAAATGCGATACACTTAAATGATGATGGTGAAATTGAAGGATTATTCTAATGACTGACATGTATAATACTAACTTAGATAAGAATTACGCTAACTTTACGTCTCTTTCTCCATTAAGTTTTTTGCAAAGATCAGCTGAAGTTTATCCCAATAGACGATCAATTGTGCATGGTTCTAAAAGTTATACATGGTCAGATACTTTTAAGCGAAGTAAGCAGCTAGCTAGCGCTCTTAAAAAGAAAGGTGTTGGTAAAGGTGATACAGTTGCAGTCTTGTGCTTTAATACTCCAGAAATTTATGAAGCCCATTATGGAATTCCGATGATTGGAGCAGTAATTAATACAATTAATATTAGATTAGATGTAGATACCATTTCTTATATTCTCGAGCACGGAGAAGCAAAAGTGGTAATCACCGATAATGAACTTTCACCTACCATGAAGGAAGTATTAAACAAAATAAAAACTAAACCTTTAGTTATAGATATTGATGATGAACTTGCTAATCATCCAGAAGGTGCTGGAGAAAATATCGGGAGTCTAAATTATGAAGAGTTCCTTAAAACTGGTGACGAAAACTTTGAATGGAGTTTGCCAGAAGATGAATGGGACTCACTTGCTCTTAACTATACATCTGGAACTACAGGCCTTCCTAAAGGTGTAGTTTACCATCATCGAGGTTCATATTTAATGGCATTAGGTTCAGTTACAGCATTTAGCATGCCCATGCATCCAACTTACATGTGGGTAGTCCCAATGTTTCATTGTAATGGTTGGGGCAATCCATACACACTGACTGCCTTGGCAGGAACAAGTGTATGCTTAAGATACGTTTCGGCAAGAAATCTTTTTGATGCAATAGCTGATCATAAAGTCACACACTTTGGAGGAGCACCTATTGTATTAAATTTCATCGCTCAAGCTACAGAAGAAGAAAAAAGAGACTATTCTCATAAAGTTAATGTTGTTACCGCAGGGGCACCACCTCCCGCTGCAACTCTTGAAGCAGTCCAACAGATGGGTTTTGATGTAACACATGTATATGGATTAACTGAAACTTATGGTCATGTATCCATGTGTGCATGGCAAGATGAATGGAATGAATTATCAGTAGAGGAACAATCAAAGTTACGATCAATGCAAGGGGTAAAATTTCCAATGATGGAAGGTCTTACAGTTATGAATCCAGAAACTATGAAAGAAGTCAAAAATGACGGCGAAGAAATTGGTGAGATCATGATTAAGGGTAATTGCGTTATGAAAGGCTATCTCAAAAATAAAGAAGAAACCGATAAGTCTATGTCAGGGGGTTGGTTTCATTCTGGAGATTTAGCAGTGATGCACCCAAATGGATATGTTCAAATTAAGGATAGAAGCAAAGATATTATTATTTCTGGGGGCGAAAATGTGTCTTCAGTTGAGATAGAAAATACTTTGTATAAGCATCCATCAGTTTTATTTGCAGCAGTTGTTGCAAAACCTGATGAAAAATGGGGAGAAACGCCTTGTGCTTTTATTGAATTGAAAAGTCAAGACGATAATATTTCGGAAAAGGATATAATATCTTTTTGCAAAGAAACTCTTGCTGGTTTTAAGTGTCCTAAAAAAGTTGTTTTTACTGTACTGCCTAAAACTTCAACTGGAAAAATATTAAAGTATGAGCTTAGAGAAATGGCTAAAGCTGCAGACGCTTAAGAAAAGTGAATCGAGTCATCATTCAGACGACCAAATTTAATTCCAAAAAAATCTTTAAAATAATTTTGTGTGTTTACCCATGGTGACCTGCTGCCTTGTTGGGGAAATAAATGTATAGCTCTATGAATGTATCCTGATGAAAATTCGGTTGCTAACCAATCTTTTTCAGCTTTCACATCCACAGGAACCCTTGGCACACAATGACTGTAGTTATTTTTATCAAGGTAATTTATTAAGCGACAAGCATATTCACAGGTTAAATCTGCTTTCAAAGTCCAAGATGCATTAATATAACCAAAAGAATTTACAAAATTTGGAATTCCACTGAACATCATACTTTTGTAAGTCATGGTTTCAGAGGGCTCAACCAACTTTCCATCAATATGCACTTGTACGCCACCAAAAGATTGTAAGTTTAAACCTGTTGCAGTTACTACAACATCAGCTTCAATATTTTGGCCTGATTTAAGCGTAATGCCCTTGGATGTAAAACGTTCAACATGGTCTGTAACGACTGATGCCCTATTTTCTCTTATGGATTCAAATAAATCACCATTTGGAATTAGGCACATTCTTTGTTCCCACGGATAGTATCGTGGAGTGAAATTTTTTGAAATATCATGATTAGGCAATAATTTTTTCACTCCATCTATGAGTTTTCGTTTTACGTATTTGGGATATGATCGACAAATTCTATATAGAAGTTGCTGAAAAAATACATTCCGTAATCTAATAAGTGTATATGACATTTGTGATGGTAATAATTTTTTCAAATAATTTGCAAACCTATCCTCATCAGGACTTGGAAAATAGTATGTCGGTGAGCGTTGCAACATCGTGACATGTTTTGCTTTTTTAGATAATTCAGGAATTATAGTAGCTGCTGTTGCGCCACTACCAATTACAACCATTTTCTTATCTGTATAATCATAATCTTCAGGCCACTTCTGAGGATGTATTAATTTACCTTCATACTTATCAAGATCATTAAATTCAGGAGTATATCCTTCATCATAATTATAATATCCTGTTCCCATGAAAAGAAAATTGGCAGTTAACAGTATTTCTTGTTCATGATGGGCGGCTCTTACCTCCCATTTTTGACTGCCTGAATTCCAATTAGCGCTTAAGACTTTATGACTAAACTTTATTTTCTCACGTAAATTGTTTTCTTCAACTGTTTCTTCTAGATAACTTAAAATTGAAGGTCCGTTCGCAATTGTTTTTTGTTCTTTCCAGGGTTTGAAAGCGTAGCCAAGTGTAAACATATCAGAATCTGATCTTATTCCTGGATACCTAAACAAATCCCATGTACCGCCGATGTTCTCTCTACCTTCGATTATACAAAATGATTTGTTTGGACAATTCTTTTTTAAATAATATCCAGCACCAATGCCAGAAATTCCAGCACCAATTACAATAACATTAAAATGATTGCTTTTTTCCATAATAGTTAATTCTTAATCGATATTTCCACTTCATCATATATATTATTTCTATACTCTAATTTCGAGCTAAAATTTTGAGACTGATATTTCCCAGAATTTCTTACATGATTAAAGTACTCCACCATTTCATCTTTAAAAATTCCAACATTATCAGCAAATACAGTACAATTTTTATGAATTATTCCCTCAGTCTCTAAAAGCTTTAAATCTGAAAGGTACTTTTTCTTTGCATGATCAATGAACACAAAGTCTGCATTAATATTTAATTCGGGTATTATTTCTTCAGCACTTCCATGCACAAAATTAACTTTATTACCTAACCCCGCAAAGTTGATTAGTTCTTTTGCTGTTTCTACAGAATGAATATCTGAGTCAATTGAAGTTAATTTACTTTTTTCTTCAATAGTAGATGAAATTAATACAGCAGAATATCCAATAAAAGTCCCTAACTCAATGACATTGTTTGGCTTTGACTTTACAAGATACTCTCTAAGAATTTCTCCTTTTTCTGGACCTACATTCATTAGGAATTGACCGCTTTCAAGAACAAAATTATCGATCGTTTGTAGAATTGATTTTGGATTATTTTTTTCTGCATTTGAGAAAACATAATCCAAAGTTTGTCGCATCAGCATATTCTATTTTAGCGGACTAGCAACGCCCCAATAATGATAACTTAAAAATTTTGGGCCAGGAACATACATGCTATCAATTTTATTCAATTTAAAATTAGCTTTTGTTATTTCATTCGGAATATCCACATCTAAATGACAGCCACCAGCTATCCTTTTTTGGATTACATTCATTCTTTTTTGCCACTTAAAAACATTTATATCAGGAGATTTTCCATGCTCTGAAAAAAGAAATTTACCATTTGGCTTCATAACTCTATTGATTTCAGACATTGCACTGCTAAGACCGGGTATAGAACACATGGTGTATGTGCTAATTATTGTATCAAATGAGTTATTATCAAAAGGCAACTCTTCAGCTTTTAGTTGCTGAACATTCAAATTTATATTGTTTATTTTTGCATTTTGTATTGCTTTTTCTAATAATATTCCATCCGGCTCAACAGCAAATACCTCTGATATCCTTTCTTTTTTGTAATAATTAAAATTTAACCCAGAACCTATACCGATTTCTAAGACTCTGCCTGACGCAGAAGGTATTACTTTTTCCCTTTGTTTTCTAAACGGTTTCATTTGCATCGCATAATTTATGAGATGTGGACAAACATATTTATCGTAAAGTTTTTGAAGCAATTATTTTACTCCTAATTTCTTTTGAATATCGCTTGATGAAGTCGTGTATCGAAAGGTTAATGTTTCATCGGGCCTAGCTCTTACAAAAGCTTTTTGAGCTGCTAATGCCGCTTCATGGAATCCTGATAGAATTAACTTTAGTTTACCTGGATAATAAGAAATATCTCCCATTGCAAATACACCCGCTAGATTTGTCTCAAAATTCTCAGTATTTACTTCAATTTGTTTTGCATTCAAGTTCAGACCCCAATCATTAATAGGTCCAAGCTCCATCTTTAATCCATAGAAAATTAAAATCTCATCACAATCTAATGATTTTTCATTCCCATCATTATCTTTAATAATTGCTCTTTCAACTCTGTCACTGCCTTGAACATCACTAATCTGATTTTTAGTTATTAATTCAACTTTTCCCTCTTTGACCAGTTCTTTCATTAAACTAACGGTATGATTTGCAGCTTTAAATTCGTCTCTTCTATGGACCAATGTTATATGAGAAGCTATTTTAGAAAGTTCAACTGTCCAATCTAGAGCACTATCGCCTCCACCAAAGATTATAATTTTTTTATCAGTATAATAATTTTTGTCCAGGATAGAGTATTGAATACCTTTATTTTCATACTTAGAAACATTTTCTATTGGAGGTTTACGTGGCTCAAACGATCCAACTCCACCAGCTATAAATATATTTGGGGTTTCAAACACTTTGTCGCTTGAAGTTTTTAATTTCCAAACATTCTCATGATTTGATATTTCATTAATTCTTTCGTTTAAATGAAAGGGTGTATTAAAAGGTTTGATTTGTTTTTGAAGATTTTGAATTAATGATAATCCCGTGCACTCAGGCAAAGCAGGAATATCATAAATAGGTTTGTCTGGATATAATTCAGCACATTGTCCACCAATTTTATCGAGGTTATCTACAACATGACTATCAAGTCCCAATATTCCTAATTCAAAGACTGCAAATAAACCTACAGGACCGCCTCCAATTATTAAGCAATCAGTTTTGATAGTTTCAGACATATATTTATTCCTTGTTATATGATAATAAATAATATTACTTATTGATTATACAATGATTTTATTACGCAGATACCTCTTATATTTAATTGCTGTGATACTAATTGCCGTTGCTTTTACTTACGCTTCAGCCAAGCTTTATGAGGAATTTGCATATATAAAAAATGATAATTGGCAGATTTTGCCATCCCCAGGCGACAAAGATAGAGATATGTACACAAGAGCTGCTGTTGCAATGCGAGGAACATTTGCCCTTTCAAAGCCTGAGGCAGCTTATTTTCATGCATTTAACGATATTGAAGATGTAAAATTAATAGGAAATTGCACTTACAAAATTATTGGGGATGACATTGAGTCTAGATGGTGGAGCATTACTGTCTACAATGAAGATGGCTATTTAGTTGAAAACGACGAAAAAATCTATGCCTTAAACAGTGAGACAGTTGACTTTAATTTTGAAGGCGGTTTTGAGATTTTTTTAACAAGTGAAGATAATTTTATTTCTGAAATTTCTGAGAAAAACTGGATAAGAGTTCCTAATAACGAGCACTTTTCAGTTGCGCTAAGAATATATTTGCCTGGAGAGGAATATTTTTCAAAATTAAAAAGAGTGGATTTACCAAAAATAGGGAAATTGAGGTGTAAAGATGAATAGCTTTTTAAAAAAACTATCTTTACTTGCTATAATAGGATTTACATTACATTTGATAATTATTTATTACACACCCACGTTAATTATGAAGTACGTCGGACGAAATTGGGAAGAGCAAAATATGATTAATAATTCATTCGCTCGTGATTTGCCAACATCAGATTTTACTGAGGTCATTAGACCTAGTGCAGATATTCTCTATGGAGGATGCGTTTACGATGTTACGTATTTTCCATTAGTTATCGAAACTGAAGTTCCCGACACATATTGGTCAATTTCATTTTTTTCTGAAAATACTGACAATTTTTCTACAGTAAATGAAAATTCACATAACTTTGGTAAACTTAAGATGTATTTGTTTGGTCCAGGATCTACGCCAACAAAAGTCACTGATGGATTTATAGTAGTTTCGCCTTCAAATAAAGGTCTTATGCTAATGAGACAATTTGTTGGAAATGGTTCAAATGTTGAAAAATTAAATGAAATACAAAGTAACCTAAATTGTAAACTTAAAGACTCTTAAAATTGCTTTTCAGGCATTTTAACGATCAGCCCATCTAATTCATCAGAAACTGTAATTTGACAACTTAATCTGCTGCTTTCTTTTACTTCAAAAGCAAAATCAAGCATGTCTTCTTCCGAGTCATCCTTATTAGGAAGTTTATTAATCCACTCATCTGCTACATACACGTGGCAAGTTGCACAAGCGCAAGCTCCTCCACAATCAGCGTCAATGCCTGGAATTTTATTTTTTATTGCCCCTTCCATAACGGTGAGGCCGTTACTAACCTCTATTTCATGCTCTTTGCCATCGAATTCAATATATTTGATCTTAGCCATTGCGCTTCTCAGAAGATTAATAAATAGTGTTATTTTATGGTTCAAATACATCAAAAAAGCACCAAAGCAAGAATTTTCTAACTTTGGCGCTTTTCGGGGGCCGGTCGAACCCCAAAACGCATGAACGTTCCATTGCGAACCTTAATTTTAGAAAACGATATTTTATGCTACAAGAATAATATTATGAATAAAAGTTATCCACATTGTACTAACCGCCCTTTCCACAGCAAATCCTGACTTAATCACATGATATCCAAGCCATACTTATTATTTTTAGGTGACGCAAAAGATGAATTAGCTATTAAGACTGCTGCCGGAATTAACTATTGGCGTCCAGAATGGTGTATTGGCCAAATGAGCCTACCAGATGCAAAATCAAGTCTTGGCATTGATGAAATCTCCCTAGAAGAAGCAGTTATTCGTGGAGCTAAGACTTTTGTACTCGGAGTTGTAAACGCTGGGGGGAAAATGCCTGAGGGTTGGATTGATATAATTATAAAGGCAATATCCCTTGGCTTAGATATCGCTAGCGGTATGCATTCACGATTATCTTCTTTTGATGAAATATCTAAAGCCGCGATTAAGCATGGTGTTAAATTGCACGACCTTAGATATAACAACATTGAATTCGACACAGGAAAAGGACTTAAACGAACTGGAAAGCGATTACTGACAGTCGGCACTGATTGTTCAGTTGGGAAAAAATATACAGCACTTGCCTTAGAGAAGGCTATGCTCGCAAAAAACATGAAAGTATCTTTTAAGGCAACTGGTCAAACAGGCGTATTGATTGCTGAAAATGGCATTGCCATAGATGCGATAGTATCTGATTTTACTTCTGGCGCAGTAGAATGGCTGTCTCCTGATAATGATAATGATCATTGGGATATAATTGAGGGACAAGGTTCATTGTTTCACCCTTCATTTGCAGGAGTTTCGCTTGGACTGCTTCATGGAAGTCAGCCAGACGCTTTTATAGTTTGTCATGAGCCAACTAGAACTCAAATGAGAGGTGTCGAAACTGCTCTGCCCAGTATAGGAGCTGTGATAGAACAAACAATTCAGTGCGGTAAATTGACTAATAAAAATATTCACTGCATTGGTATTGCTCTTAATACCTCTAATATGAAAAATAATAAGAGTGACATAAAAAAAGAAATTTCAACCCAATATCAGTTACCTTGCATAGATCCTATAACTGATAACTTGGATCCTTTCATTGATCTTTTAGAAAAAATAAATGATTAAACTTGATATTTCTCATTTATCTTGGCAATTAAATAAGTCTTTTAATATTTCTAGGGGATCAAAAAATACTGCTGAAACAATTGAGGTAAAGCTTACTGAAAATAAATTTACTGGAATAGGAGAATGCGTTCCCTATGGGAGATATAATGAGACTTTGGAAAGTGTTCAAAAAGCAATACTCGAGTTGAAAGATGGTATTGAAAATTTAGAAATTAATAAAAAAAATCTTGATCAATTTATCAATAATGGTGCTGCACGGAATGCTATTGATTGCGCTCTGTGGGATTTAGAAAGTAAAAAAAAGAAAGAAACTGTGTGGTCAATACTTGAAATTCAAAAGCCTCAAGAAATTCCAAGCAGTTACACAGTTGTACTGGATGATCCAGACAAAATGATTGAAGATATTTATCAACATAGAGAATTCCCTACAATAAAAATAAAAGTAGATAATCAAAATTTAGACAAAATTCTTACTAACGCTAGAGAGAATTTGCCCAATACAATAATTATAGTTGACGCTAATGAGTCTTTTGAAGTGGATGACTTAAATAAAAATATTGATCTTTTTGTAAAAACAAAGATTGATCTCTTAGAGCAGCCTCTGTTATCTACTGATGATGATAAATTGTTGAATATGAACTATCCTATCTCAATATGTGCAGATGAATCTTTTCACGACAGTTCTGATTTAGATAAAATCTCAGCAAAATATGATACAATTAATATTAAGTTAGACAAAACCGGAGGTTTGACTGAGGCTTTAAAAATTCAAAAAAAAGCAAAAGAAAAAGGATTGAAGGTTATGCTTGGCTGCATGGTATCTAGTTCAGTATCAATGATGCAAATACTACCCTTATATAAGTATGCAGATTTTATAGATCTTGATGGCCCCTGTTTCCTTAGTGAAGATAGAGAAAATGGAATAGTTTATTCCAATGGGATGATGAAAATAGGTGAAGAACTTTGTTGGGGTTAGAAATTACTTTTCAGCTTTAGGGGTAAAGATTTTTTTTCCGTTATATGTGCCTGTAGTCATGTCAACATGATGCGGCAAACGCATTTCACCAGACTCTTTGTCTTCAATAAAGTTTTTACCTTTTAATCTTAGATGAGATCTTCTCATTCCTCTTCTAGAATTTGATATCTTACTCTTAGGTACAGCCATTTCTAAAAAATTCCTTATAATTTAGTTGGGTTAGGTTCATCTCCATAAACTATATTAGGATCAAAAACTTTCTTTATTGTTTTAAATCTTAAACCCGGTTTATTTTTTGTATCTTCTAAGTCAATTTCTCTATAAAAACAAGACTTATAACCGACGTGGCAACTGGCACCATTTTCACCAATGTCAACCATCATACAGAGGGAGTCTTGGTCATCATCTATTAAAATTTCTTTGATTTTTTGAACATAGCCGCTTTTTGCTCCCTTATGCCATATGGTCTTACGACTTCTGCTGTAATAATGAGCCTCTTTAGTCTCAATTGATTTGGTTAGAGATTCTTCATTCATATACCCTGTCATCAAGATCTCTTTTGTTTGGTGATCTATAGTAGTAACTACAATAAGACCATTCTCATCAAATTTTGGAGCAAGATCTTCGCTCTCTTCTACCTGCTCTACTGAATTTCGCTTTTTAAACATCATTTTTCTTGTAAAATAAATTATCGTGGGTTTAACTTAAAAAAATTAAATGTTCAATAAATTAAAGAAAAATTTAATGTATGAGTAGTGAAAATGACCCTATAAAGCCTGTTAGAGCCCAAGGGGCTCGAACAACTTTTTTTCCCCCTTATGCACTAATGATAGGATTGCTCATATCCAGCCTACTCGACAGTTTTTTTATTCATTTACCAATTTTTAAAGGCAATTTAGTATTTTTAATTTTTGGATTAGTTGTTGCAGTTTTATCATTCTTACTCGCAATCTATACCTTAAAAATATTCTCAGATAATGAAGAAAATCCTCATCCAAAATCAATACAACATCAATTATTTGTGGGGGGAAGTTTCAGATTTTCTAGAAATCCAATTTATCTTGCAATGGTTATTATTTTATCAAGCTGTGGGGTTGCATTTAATTCTTGGTGGTACATTTTTGCTGCTGCCATATCTATTCCGCTCCTCACTTATGGGGTCATAGTACCTGAAGAAAAATATCTTGAAAAAGAATTTGGAAAAGTTTATTTAGACTATAAGAAGTCAGTCAGAAGATGGCTTTGAATTAATTTCTAAAATTACTATGTATAATTTGCTCAAGGGGACATGGGCTCTGTTTTTTGGGGTTGGCATGATGATGCTTGCCAATGGACTTCAGGGAAGCCTTATTGGAGTAAGAGCATCAATTGAAGGATACTCTGCCCTTTCTGCAGGTATAATCTTAACCGGCTATTACGCAGGTTTTTTAAGCGGTGCTTTAATTATCCCTCATCGCATAAGAAAAGTTGGACATGTAAGAATGTTTGCTGCTTTAGCTTCAATTGCATCAATATCTATTCTGTTTCATTCAATTCACGTAAGTTTTCTAGGATGGTTTTTAATGAGATTTATTTCTGGAATGTGTTTTGTTGGTATGTACACAGTGGCAGAAAGTTGGATTAATGACTTATCTGAAAATGAAAATCGAGGTCAAGCCTTGTCTGTTTACATGATGGTAAGTATGGCGGGTAGTGCTTTGGGACAACTTTTTTTAAATATTGCTGATCCAGAAACAGCTTCACTATTTATGTTGGTTTCAATCCTTATTTCAATTTCATTAGTGCCCATTTTGGTGGTTGTTAGTAAGCAGCCAGACTTTAGTGTAATTGAGTTCTTATCAATTAAAGAATTGTATAAAACTTCTCCTTTAGGAGTGGTTGCGGCAATGCTTACTGGCCTCGCTCATGGAGCATTATGGGGAATCGGGACTATTTATGGAATTACAAGTGGTTTGACAGTTCAACAAGTATCTATATTTATGTTTACCTTTATCATTGGTGGCGCAATCAATCAGTATCTTGTTGGATACCTCTCAGATAAATACGATAGAAGAACTATTATAGTAATTGTTTCATTGTTAGCGGGACTGTTGGCTGTACTTGCAATAATTTTTGGAAACAGTTTTTTCTTTTTAATATCTATCACTTTTATTTTTGGTGGGTTGACTGTCCCTCTTTATCCACTTGCTATTGCACATACTAATGACTTTCTTTCTAAAAAAGAAATGGTTGCTGCAAGCTCAGGTCTTCAATTGGCCGGGGGAATTGGCCTTACGCTAGGACCAATTTTAGCTGGATTAGCCATTGACTTAGTAGGAGCAAATGGTTTCTGGATTTATCTATTTATGACTCATTCTAGCTTAGGTTTATTTGGTTTATACAGAATGTCAGTTCGAACAGCTGTACCACTTGATGAGCAAGGAAATACTGTTTTAATCAGTAGTCGTGCAGCCCCTACTTCCATGGAGCTTTATCCTGACGCAGAAGAATACCTTGAAGATTAATTATTGATGATAATTAGCATTTTTTTATTTTAATCTTATTGTATTATTCGTTTATGGAAATTCTAAGGACACCAGAAGAATACTTCAATAATCTTGAAGATTACAATTTTAGTGAAAATTATATTACGATTAAAATAGCTGATAATCTTAGTGCCAGAATGCATTATGTTGATGTTAACAGCAATAGTGATGAAACAATATTACTTCTTCATGGTGAGCCAACATGGTCATATCTTTACAGAAAAATGATACCCATTTTGGAAAAAAGTGGAAAACGTATAATTGCCCCTGATTTAATTGGTTTTGGTAAATCAGATAAGATCAAAGAAAAAGAAGAATATACTTATGAAAGGCATGTAGTTTGGACATCTGAAATTATCAGGCAGTTAGGTTTAAAAAATATAACTCTTTTTGCCCAAGATTGGGGAGGACTTATTGGTTTAAGAATGGTTGCCAATCATCCTGAACTATTTGATGGCCTTGTACTGTCAAATACTTGGCTTCCTATTGGCAAAGGGTCTTCAGAGGGGTTTGATGCTTGGAAAAAATATAGTCAAACTGTTGAAAAGTTTAATTCTGGAAGAATTGTATATGGAGGAACAGTCAACAAAATATCAGATAAAGCAGTTGAGGCCTACAATGCTCCCTTTCCAGGCGAGGACTATTTAGCATGTGCAAGACAGTTTCCAACTCTTGTGCCCATGGATCCAGATGCTCCAAGTGTCCCTGAAAATATAGAAGCTTGGAAAATTTTAAAACAGTTCAAAAAGCCAACAGTTACAATATTCGGAACTGAAGACAAAGTCTCTGCTGGAGGCGAAAAACTATTTCAAAAATTAATTCCTGGTTGTGAAGGAATGAATCATAAGTTAATTCATGGTGGTCATTTTATCCAAGAAGATCAGCCAGAAGAGTTAGCTGAAGCTATAATCAATCTTTATAAGTAATTTACTTTTTAGAAACGAACGTCACCCATTCATCAATGTTTCTTCTCTTGGTCTGATAATTATTTATTGGTGCAGACATTTCTTTATATCCAATTGCCATACCACAGAACAACATAAGATTAGCCTCAGCGCTTACAAACTCTGAAACTAATTTTTGTTTCAACGACCATGACTCTTGAGCGCAAGTATCAATTCCCTCCTCTTGCGCTAGTAACATAAATGTTTGTAAAAACATGCCTAAATCTGACCATTGAGGTTGGTTCATTTGTCGATCTATAAAACAAAAGAGTGCTGCGGGAGCACCAAAAAAGTTAAAATTCTCAAGCATCTGATTATATCTTGCTTCTTTGTCTTCGCGTTCAATACCTATTGAGCCGTAAAGCTGTTCACCCACCTCAAATCTTGATGTCCTATATGGTTCTTTAAGCTTTGATGGATAGATCGGGTATTCAGGATGATCTGTACCCTTCCAATCTTTTTGAAACAAAAGAAATTCATTCATTGATTGCCCATTTAGAATATAGATTTTCCAAGGCTGCAAATTACCTCCGGAAGGTGATCGGCTTGCTTTTTCTAAAATTTTTTTAATGATTTCATCGCTTACGGGCTTATCAATAAATGATCTTATCGATTTTCGTTTTTCAACAGCTTCTGAAACACTAATCATATTTTAATTTTTACTCGCTTACGTTCCTGTAATTTTTTTTTATTCTGGATTTTATGCGGTTTATATTTTGTGGTCCTCAACTCTCTTGCTATTGGATTGCTTTTGAGTCTTCTTTTTTCAACCATACCTATGATAGTATACTACCCCCATCCACCATTATTGTCTGTCCAGTAACAAACTTACTATGATCACTAGCCAAATATAAAATTGTCCCATAAATATCATCTACTTCTAATGTTTTTTGAAGTATTTGGCCTTTTGAAATAACTTCAAATCCTCTTTCGGCTTTTTCTCCTAAAAACTCTTTTGCTGATTCTGTCTTTACCATTGAAGGAGCAACTGCATTCACTCGAATATTGTCTTTGCCCATTTCCCTTGCCATTACACGAGTAAGTCCTATTACTGCTGCTTTTGAAGTTGCATAGTCTGCTGCATAAGGCATTCCGTATTTTGCAGCAAGTGAGGCTATATTGATTATTGATCCATTTTTATTTTCTCTCATAACTGGAGAAACTGCGCGGCAACAATTCCATAAGCCTTTCACATTTACATTCATTGCTCTATCCCATTGCTCAGGATCAATATCTTCAAACCTAGAGCTTTTAAGCGCTCCATATAATGCTGCATTGTTCACAAGAACATCCACTTTCCCGAATTTTTCAACAGCGCTACTGACCAGCTTGCCACAAGAATCGAATTCAGTAACGTTGAGATTAAGGCTAAGGTAATCATTTGTAATTTCTGACACTTTAGCTTCAGTCTCACTACAATCATTGATATCAGCAAAGACAACTTGAGCTCCCTCCTTTGCCATTTCAATAATGTACTTCTGACCCAAACCTCTCGCTGCTCCCGTTACAATAACCACTTTACCTTTAATCATATAATTCCTCTAGTTCCTCAATGTCTGACTCAAATAAAACTTGTTTAACAATGTTATAAGAAAAACCAGCTCTTGACAAAATTCCTAACTCTTTATTTTTTGTTTTATCATTTAATTCTTTTTTTCTAAAGGGCCCTATTGATTTTTTTCTTGCTAATTTTGCCGCAGCAACTAAATCAAAATTTTTATTTACTTCCTTTGCTTCAGCGATACATTCTTCAACTATGTTATTTTTAACTTTAAGTTCACGAAGTCTAAACTGAATTTTCTTTAATGACCAACCTCTGTTAAGAAAGTTTCTAATTTTACTCTCAGAAAATACCTTATCATCTAATATTTTTTGATCCTCTAATGAAGAAATTATTGTATTTATTATTTCGTCAGAGCCAACATTTAAATGTGTATCTTTAACCTTTCTTTTTAAATAACTTCTTAAGTTTTCTGAGCTTGTTGCGTATCTCTGTAAATACCATAGAGCTTTACCTTCAATCTCGGTATAGCTAGATCTATTTTTCATTGCAGGTATCTAGTATAGCTGTCGCCGCTAAACGGCTGGGTGTTTGTGCAGTACTTAATTGTTTAATCGCTTCTTTGGTTTGATTTATTACATCGCTCCTATAATTTTCATCCTCTAAATACTTATTGATAAATTTTATAATATTTTTTTTGTTGCATTCATTTTGTAGCAATTCTGGAATTACCATTTTGTCAAGAATGATATTAATCAGATTTCCGATTTTTGACCTTATCATTAAGTTAAGTAAGAAGTAAGTTAATGGATTAAAGCGATAAGCTGTAACGTATAATGTATTAAAGTAACTTAGTTCTAATGCAGCTGTTCCTGATGTAACAATAGCAAAATTAGCATTGAAAAAGCATAAATATTTTTCTTTTTCATCATCAATAACCTCTATTGGTATATTAGATGAATAATCTTCAATTATACTTTTGACTGTTTTTGTCATATTTTTTGTTGTTGGAATTACAAGTCGAAACCTAGTCTTTAAGTTCATTTCATCGACCGCACTTAGATATGTTGGAAGAAGCATTTCAATCTCTTTTCTGCGACTACCTGGCATTATTAAAAATATTTCTTTTTGTGATGATTCTGGCTTATTTATTGTATCACTCTTGTATTCGCTCAAATCTACCTCTGTTATTGGATGGCCTACAAAGGTTGTTTTTATATTATGAGAGTCAAAGATTTTTTTTTCAAATGGAAGTATTGTTAGTAAATGATCCACTGATTTTTTTACTGTTTTAATTCTTCCAGGTCTCCATGCCCATACACTTGGAGCAACATAATGCACAATTTTAAGTTCTCTTTTTTTACTTTTTATTCGCCTAGCTACTCTAAGTGTAAAGTCCGGGCTGTCGACCGTAAAAACTATATCCGGTTCCATCTCAATAATTTTATCAACCGTTTTATTTATAATTGTATTAATCTTTAGCACCTTGGGCAAAACTTCTATAAGGCCCATTACATTTATTTCTGAGATATCAAATAAATTATCTATTCCTTGTTTTTTTAAGGCATTGCCTCCAATGCCAAAAAGATGAATATTTTTTTTGTATTGAAGTTTAAGTTCTTTTATGGCGGAGGCTGCTAGTTTATCTCCTGACTCTTCTCCTGTAATTACTGCAATCTTCATTTTACTATTTATTTTTTTTCTTTATATATATACCATCAAATATGTCTAAAAACGTAACATTTTGCTTTGATTTTGGAAGTCCATACTCTTACTTAGCCTATAATAACTTAGGTGCTCTTAGAGATGCTGGAGCATCAGTAGAAATATTGCCTGTTTTACTTGGTGGTATTTTCAAGGCTACAGGAAATCAACCACCTGCTTCTGTGCCAAAAAAAGGTGAATACATGTTTAAGGATATTACTCGTTGGTCAAAGAAATTAGATATTCCATTCAAAATGAATCCTTACTTTCCAATTCTTACTGTTCCTCATATGCGGGGTGCAGTATTAGCTCAAAAAGAAGGGCTTCTTGAAAAATACATGGAAACAATGTTTGAGTCTATTTGGGTGAAAGCAATGAATTTAAATGATCAAGAAATATTAACTCAAGTTGCAAATCAATCTGGAATTGATGCTAATGCATTTTCTGAGGGCATATCAAGTGATAAAACAAAAAATAAATTAAGAGAAAATACTGAATTTGCCATTGGAAAAGGGTCATTTGGCGTTCCTACGTTCTATCTTGAAAATGAAATGTTTTGGGGCATAGATAGTATGAAGTTTTTAATTGAAGATATTCAAAAATAAGGCTTACAATTTTAATCTTCTACTTCATTATAGTTTCGTGACCATATTGAAGCTATGCCAGGCAGAAACCTATTCAAATAAATTGCAATTTTTGAAATACTAAATATTGGAATGATATAAGTTTCTCTTTTATTTTTTTTAATTGCATTCATGATCATTTTAGCGGCTTCTTCAGCTGACATTCCCTTAGTAGCATGTCCTCTATCATTTTTTCCATATTCAGATCCATCTTCAGTCAAGGCCTTAACACCTACTTCTGTATCCACTAAACCTGGGGCAACAGTATTCACTTTGATGTTATGTTCGTGCATTTCTGCCCGTAAAACATTCATAAAGCCATGCATTGCATGCTTTGAAGATGCGTAAACTGCTCTATTTTTAATTGCTAACACACCTAATAAACTTGTGTTTGCAACTATTTGCCCAGACTTACGTTCAATCATTTTCGGTAATACGGATTGAGTTAGTTTTACCACTGACAAATAATTTAGCTTCATAACTTTTTCAAATACCTCAAAATTTGTATCCTTTATAGATGACCACGCCGATACACCTGCGTTATTTATCAAAATGTCGATTTGATCAAACTGAGCATGAACTTTATTTGATAGTTCATCTATATTATCTATATTCTCAAGATCACAGGGGAATATATGCACATTGCTATTACCACACCTATTTTTGACCCTTTCTAGTTCATCATCTCGTCTAGCAGTAAGAATGAGGTTCGCATTTAATTTTGAGAGATGAACAGCCAATGCCTCTCCTATTCCAGAAGAAGCTCCCGTAATCCATATCGTTTTATTATTAAAATAGCTCATTTAAAGTATAATTAAATCTCATGAATCTAAGACTAGCAAGAAATAAAGACTCAGATCAGATTATTAAATTAATCAGAAAGTGTTTTAAGGACTATCAAAACTGTTTTCTTGATGTAGAAAATGACTCGCCTGAACTAAAATATGTTTACTCTTATTTCCATGGACTAAAAGGGAAGTTTTGGGTTATAGAAAATAAAAAAAAAATTATTGGATGCATGGGATATCTTCCAAGTAAAAAAAATGAAATTGAAATTCATAAACTATACATAGACCAAAAATTTAGAAAAAAAGGATTGGCAAAACTTTTAGTTAAAAAGGTTGAGAATATTGCTTTGAGAGAGAATAAATCTAAAGTTTTCTTGTGGACAGATACTAGATTTAAGGAAGCTCACAAGATGTATTCAAAAATGAATTATGAAAGATCAAAAAAGATCAGAAGATTACATGATATCAGTGATACTGTAGAATATAATTTTGTGAAAGACCTTAGGTAGCCTTTTCTAATCCAAGCCTTCTTTCTGCAAGACTAACAAACATTACAATTATAAAATTTATAGCTAAATAAATTGAACCTGCTACGAGGAATATTTCAACTGGTGCATAAGTTTTAGATATAATTGTTCTTGCTATCCCCGTTATTTCCATCAGAGTAACTATAGAAATAAGAGAACTCGCCTTCACCATTAATATAAGTTCATTACCGTATGCAGGAAGCGCCTGTCTTACTGTAATAGGCAATGTAACTAACATAAAAGTCTTTGCCTGCGATAATCCTAGTGCGCCCGAAGCTTCAATATAATTCTTTGAGACAGATAGTATGCCTCCACGAATAATTTCTGATGAATATGCTCCTGTACTTATGGTGAGAGTTATTATTCCACACCAGTACGGTTCTTTTAGTAATGGCCATAGTATACTTTCTCTAATGAATTCAAATTGGCTTAGACCATAATAAACAAAGTATAGTTGCAAAAGCAAAGGCGTTCCTCTTATGAGATAAACAAAATAGTAAGCGGGCAAAGACACTAATTTACTTCCAGAAATTCTCATTAAGGCAACTGCTACGGCAAGGAAAATACCCAATATCGTAGAGATTGAGACTACCTGTAAAGTAAGGGGGATTCCTTCAACTATTTTAAAGAATGACTCATACATTAGATCAAGTCTCATAAGGCCTCCTTAGAAACATAGCCTTTTGAATATTTTTTTTCAGCGCTATCAAAAAAAATATTTGAGAGACGAGTTATTAGTAAGTACAAAATAATCGCTGCAGTATAAAATATAAATGGTTCATGAGTAGAGCCTGCAGCAATACGTGACTGTCTCATAATTTCTACAAGACCTGTTACACTTATCAATGCTGTATCTTTTAATGTGATTTGCCACACATTTCCTATACCTGGTAATGCAATGCGCGCAACTTGAGGAAAAATTATTTTTCCATATAAACTGTATCCACTTAAGCCTAGCGTTTTACCCACTTCGAACTGTCCTTTAGGCACTGAGTTGACTGCTCCCCTTATGACTTCTGTCGAATATGCGCCTGATATTGCTCCAACAGCAATAGTACCAATTGTAAATGCATTAAGTTCAATATAACCCACATATCCAAATATCTTAGCCAGATACATGACAGCACTACTACCTCCAAAAAAAAGTAAATAGATTACTAAAAGCTCAGGTATACCTCTAATAATTGTTGTATAAACTTCTGCAATAGCTCTGAGAATAAAAAAATTAGATAGCTTGCATGCTGCAAATACTATTCCTATTGTTATTCCAAGTAATAATGATGACGTACTGACAAGAACCGTCATTACGGCACCCATGAGCATTTCGTCTCCCCATCCTGTTGGACCTAATGCAAAAACATCAAACATATATTTAGATAAAAAAAAACGGCTGCTTTAAGAAAACAGCCGTCTTTTTATATTATTGTTAACAAAATTATGGAGCCAAGTCTTTTCCAAACCATTGCATAGAAATTTTAGAAATAGTTCCATCGGCGGCTGCATCAGCAATAGCTTTATCAAACATTGCTTTTAAATCTGCATCACCTTGTCTTATTCCAGCTCCTACTCCTTCACCGAGTAAGCCTCCAAATACATTTGGACCAAAAGTTACTACATCTGATCCTCCCGCTGTTTCCATAAATGCCTCAGCAGTACCAACGTCGCATAGCATTGCATCAATTCTTCCAGCTGCAAGATCAAGATTCATCTCATCTTGAGTAGGATAAACCTTTAGATTTGAGTCAAGATACTTGTTTGCAAAATCCTCATGTATTGTTGCAACCGTGACACCAACGTTCATGCCTTTCATTGCATTATTTAGAGCGCTAATAGTTCCAGCAGTTGCATCTCCATCGTCGTCCAAATTTAAATTTTTTGCTGATGAGAAAGTACTTAATGGCGAGCTATTTAATGAAAAAAATCTCGCTGGCTCAGTCATGTAAGCTTTAGAAAAGCTTATTGTTTTTTTTCGCTCTTCCGTAACAGACATCCCTGCCATAATTACATCATACTTTCCATTCACTAATGCAGGGATAATTCCATCCCAGTCTTGTTGTACAAATTCACATTCAGCGTTCATACGAGCGCACAAGTCCCTTGCAAGGTCTAATTCTGCTCCAACAAGGTTGCCGTCCGAGTCTGTAAAGTTCCATGGCTCATAGGCACCTTCTGTACCTATTTTTATCGTAGACCAGTGGCCATCAGCAAACGCAACAGTTGAAAGTGCTGACATCATTAGTCCTATTATTATTGATTTTAAATTTCTCACTTAAATACCTCCAATTTGTAATAAATAGATAGCTAGGTTCTAATAAAAAAATGAAATGGGCAAGAAAAATGTTAGTTTTTCAATATTATTTCTGCAGTCTGTTCCAAAGATAAATTATTATTGCGACAGATATAATGCCAACAACACCTTCACTGCCAAGTCGATTAAATAATCCAACAAGGTTGTCAGTAATGCCTTTACCTAAAAATGGTGACGAGGGGCCGAAAAGAACTTCTAAAATTATTGCTATAGCTATCAGTAACAGACCAAAGTCTATAATTTCTCTCAATATTTGCTTAATTTTGGATATCATTAGTTACCTTTATTTCACTTCCCTGCTAATGCAAGGAAGTGAAAATTTAATTAGTCTCGAAACAACCAAAGAATAACGCCGACTGCAATCAATCCGACTACACCTGCATTACCTAATTGGCTAACAAGAGAAACTATATTGCCAGCAATATTTCCTACAAATGGCAGACTACCGCCACTTAATAGGCCTATCACTATTCCCAGTGCCAATAACGAAAGTCCCAGGCTTGTTAGAGCTTTTATTGCGTTTTGTGCGTTTCTAATCATAACTCCCCCTTATGTTATGTTATTAAATACTACATATAGTATTTATAGGGACTTTAACTTCAAAATATAGCGAAACAAGGTTCTTATAATCTTTTAAAATATTGATTTTAAATGATTATTCATGCCAAAAAAGAAAATGTGATATTTTTATCACTCTATTTTTGATACATTTTTGGCTATTTGATTCTAAGTGATTTGATTCAATAAATCCTGGCACATTTGATCAATTGTAAAGTTATCATTAGATACTCCAAATATTTTCATATCAGGCCTTACTATAATATCTCCTGATGTCAAAGCCTCAGTAAGATTTGGGTCTAAGTGAATTTCTTGAATATTAGATAAGAATTTACAATCTAGTTCCTTTAATCTTCTTAAGGTGCCGTCTTCTAAATGATGAAAATTATTATCTTTAGTAATTATCGCAAAATTAAGCCCTATATTTTCATCCACATCTAAAAGAGTATTATTTTTATCTCTTATGTTTTTTGCGAAACGTTGACCTGAATAGATATCGTAAGCTAAAGAATTGTAAATACCTGGCTCATTAGATTTATCACTTAATTTATCCTTATTGCCAAATGCTTGATCTCTTGCTTCAGGCACAATCGCTTCTTCAAGAGGAGCATTATTTTGAAGAGCGACAGAAATAGAGTCAATTAGCTGCCCAAGCACAATAGAGGACTTGATTGTTTGTCTAATTTTTGCATTTCTTTCAATATTGTAAGAATGAACAATCTTATTTTTAGATTTATATTTTTTTATTAAATTTATTTTCCAAATTAAGTTAGCTGCATCTCTTATTCCACTATTCAAGCTTTGTGCTGCATAGGGTGGAATCTGATATGCAGCCTTACCAATTAGAAAAATATTTTCTATCTGAAAATTATTTGCACACCTTCCTTTAAATTCAAAGGTTGATAAATATTCAATGTTGTATTGATTAGGAGTGAGCCAATTAGAAATTAAATCATGAGCTTTGCTAATGGACGCGATTTCCTCTTTTTTTTCTCCCGTTAATAATTGAAATTGAAATCGATATCGTGATTCAGAAAGTGCAACATATGATGTTGGTCTTATCGGATCACAAATCTGCCTGAAAACATTTTCTAGATTAACCCCACTTTTGAGAAAAATGTCTACTATTAACCACTCTCTTGAATAACCAAGATCATCGAAATAGATATTTAATTTTTTATTCATTAAGTCATTAATTTCGTCTGTATAAATTAAATACGATGCTTCAACTTTAATTGTCTTATTATCTTTTTTGAGAGAATATGTATTTGTATTACTTTCAAAGTGAGAGATACTAAAATTATCTAGGATATCTATATTTGGATCATCACTGCAACTTAGCAGCATTTTTTTTTCAAGATCCCCTGGGGTAAATGTTATCAAAGAGGGAAAACTATTCTTAGCCTTTATGACTGGACTTCGTTGTACAATTTTTGAATTGGTAGTTACTAAATCAGTGAATAATGGTGTATTTATTAAATCATTAATCTTAGAATAAACCCCAATACGGTCTAATAATCTTGCTGCCTCATCATCAAATGAAGCATCATTTATAACTTTTTCATTAATGAAGTTTTGTGAAAGTAATAATGTTTTTAAATTATACTTTCCACATAGCAGCGCACATATTTGGCCTAATAGACCCGAGCCAATAACAACTACATCATAACTCTCATTATTATCTGGCAAGTTCAACTCCTTGTTTAATGGAAATTGCTTGACTCTTACTTTCAATTTAGTTTGAATTCAAGGCAATATTTGTTCAAATTAACCAATAGAAATCTATGGTAAAAATTGTTAATTCCTGGAATGAGTGGGATCCTCTCAAGCATATAATAGTTGGAAAAGCAGATAACTGTTGCATACCACCATCTGAACCAGCAACTGATCCAAAAATACCTGAAGATAGTGACATGAAAGGAATGCATGGGCCCCGCAGTGAAGAGTCTATTCATAAAGCTAATCTTCAACTGGATAATTTTTCAAATATTTTAGAAACTCGAGGGGTGAAAGTTGATCGACCCACGCCACTTGAGTTTAATCAAAAAGTTTCCACTCCTGACTGGGAAAATGGATCAATGTTTGGCTGTATGCCGCCTAGAGATGTTATTCTTACTCTCGGAAATGAAATGCTTGAAGCAACAATGTCTTATAGGTCGAGGTGGTTTGAATATCTTTGTTACAGGCCATTATTAGAGAAATATTACAATGAAGATCCAGACATGAGAATGGAAACTGCGCCAAAACCAAGATTGACAGATAGTAGTTATCGAGAAAACTATTTAAATGATGAAATATCCATAGATGAACGACTAGATATGGTTGCAAAAAGAAAATTTGTAACTACCGAAAAAGAAATTTTGTTTGATGCTGCAGATATTTTAAGAATGGGAAAAGATTTATTTGTGCAACATGGTTTTACAACGAATTTAAAAGGTAGCAATTGGCTCAAGAGGCATTTTAAAGAACATAGGGTTCACACCTTGAATTTTCCAGGTGACCCTTATCCTATACATATAGATGCAACATTCACTCCTTTAAAACCAGGTCTCATAATTAATAATCCAACAAGGCGGTTACCTGACGACCAGAGAAAAATATTTGAGCGTAATGATTGGCAAATTATAGATGCAGCTCAGCCTGCCCATAATGAGCCACCTCCTTTATGCTATTCTAGTATTTGGTTAAGTATGAATGTTTTGGTCATAGATCCAAAAACTGTGTGCGTAGAAGAAAGTGAGATCTATCAATGTGAACAAATTAGTAAATTGGGTTTTGAAGTTATTCCTGTCCCTTTTAGAGATGCTTATCCATTTGGTGGCGCACTTCACTGCGCAACCACAGATGTATATCGTGAAGGTCAAAAAGAAGATTACTTTCCCAAACAATAATTTTATATAAAACTGCTCTTCGTTAAAGTTGTATTATAATTAATATAACAATTCGTTAGCAGTCCAAATCCAAACATAACAGCTAACATAGAGCTTCCTCCGTATGATATGAAAGGTAAAGGCACTCCAACTACAGGTAGAATTCCTGTCACCATTCCGATATTTACAAAAACATAGATAAAGAATACTGAACAAACTCCTAGAGATAAGAATTTACTAAATAAACTTTTAGACGTTAGTGCCATTCTAATAGAAATACCAATTAATGCCATGTACAATAAAATTAAAACTATAGAACCAATAAATCCAAACTCTTCTCCAAACATTGTGAAAATAAAATCTGTTTGCATCTCAGGGAGAAAATTAAGATGGCTTTGGGTACCCTCCATATAGCCTTTGCCAAAAATACCTCCAGAGCCCAAGGCAATCTTAGATTGAGTTATATGATAACCATTTCCAAGGGGGTCTCTCTCTGGATTAAAAAAAGTAAAAACTCTCTCTTTTTGGTATCCCTTTAAATACTGCCAAAGGATTGGTAGAGATAGAACAAGCCCTAAAATCCCAGATATAAAGTATTTATAATTAAGACCTGAGATCCATATAACACTCACTCCACCAAGAAAGATCACCAAGGCAGTTCCCAAATCGGGCTGAATTACAACAAATGTAACTGGTATAATTACTATAAAACCAGGTATAATTAATTTAGAAAAAAAATTGTCGTGATAATCCTCCATGGAATGAAAATATTTAGCCAATGCTAAAATTAAAGTATATTTTACAAATTCTGATGGCTGTAAACTAAAACCTGCAAAACTTATCCATCTTTTTGCACCATTAATTTCATCTCCAACTAGCGGCAGAATCATTAGGATGACAATACTGGCAATAAAAATTAGATATGCAAATCTGAAAATTATTTTTAAATCTAACAAGGCTACAATAAAAAAAATAATTAGTCCTAATATGAATCTTTGCACATGCCTTATGGGCCATTCACTAAAATTACCATCAGAAATACTGTAAAGCGCAAGAATTCCTATAAAAAATATAGTACATATAAGAAATAGTAAAAAATAATTTATGGATCTAAGTTTATCAGAGATTGTTGCTTCAGTTTTACTGTAACTAAACATTGGAGATGCTCTTACTTTTTAAATTTAACTTATTATCAAATAAATATTTAAATATTTTCGAAGCAACTGGTGCTGCAGCTCCAGAGCCACTTCCACCATGTTCTATTATTACTGACACTGCATATTGAGGATTATTTATTGGTCCGTATCCTATAAATAAACCATGATCACGCTTATCCCAAGGTAACTCATTATTTTTTTTTAATCCCTCTTCTCTTTCTTGCGAACTAATAACTCTAACTTGAGAAGTGCCAGTTTTACCGGCCATCTTAAGATTGCCAGAAATACGTGATCTATATGAGGTTCCCCCTTGTGTATTGGTCGCATCCTCTAGGCCCTTTTTAATGATAGCTAAATATTCCGGATTTAATGATATTTTCTGTTGTTTTTTGGCGTTTTTCTTTTTATTCAAGACAATTGTTGGATTTATTTTCTCTCCTCCATTAATTAATTGACCTAAAGCGAGACTTAATTGTGCGGAAGTTGTAAGAAAATATCCCTGTCCAATTCCTGCTGAAAGAGTTTCTCCAACCATCCAAGGTGTGCCAATAGACTCTAACTTCCAATTCTTTGAAGGAACAATTCCCTTTTTTTCCTCATAAAATGACTCAAAAACATTTTGCCCAAACCCAAACCTTTTGCATACCTCAGCAATTTTGTTGATGCCAATTTCTCTTGATATTTGATAAAAATATACATCACATGAAACTTTAAGCGCTTCATTCATGTTGACCTTGCCGTGACCTTCTTCCTTCCAACAGTGAAAAGTTTTGATTCCTGACTCAAGACTTGTATCTTTAATCTCATGTTTACCATTACAATAAACCTCTCTTTTTTCACTGACTCCATTTTCTAATGCCGCTAATGCTACAAAAGGCTTAATTGTTGAACCGGGAGGATATTGACTTGAAATTGATTTATTTATCAGTGGTTTATAAATATTGTTTGTAAGGGAATTCCATTTTTCTAATGATATATTCTTAGAAAATAAGTTTGGATCATAAGATGGTGATGAAACTAATGCATAAAATTCTCCAGTTTTAATATTCGTTACTGCCACACATCCGCTTTGACCATTAAGGCTTTTGTAGCAATAATCTTGCAGTTCTGAGTCAATTGTAAGTTGAATATTTTCACCTCGAGTGCTTTCATATCTGTCTAATTCTCTTATTTCTCTTCCGTTTGCATTAACTTCAATATTTTTATTTCCTAATTTACCTCTCAAATTAAAGTCCTTCGACTTTTCAATACCAAGTTTTCCTGATTTTGCTGAGCTTAAATCAGCTAATGTATTAGTGTCTCTTTCTTTTTTATCAAGAGGAGCAGTGTACCCGATAATATGAGAATGTGATGGTCCGCTAGTATAATATCTCTTAAATCCAATTTGAGGATAAATTCCATCTACTTTATGTATGTTTGCATTAATCATAGAAAATTGATCCCAAGATAAATCATCTAGTACTTTTATAGGTATAAATTTTTTTGTTTTATTTATTTCTGAATATAATTTTTGGGTATCTATTTGAACGTCTGGTAGTATTTTTTTTAAATTTTCAATTGATTTTATATAGTCTGAAGTTTCCTCTCTGATGATCACAACTTCATATTTTTCACGGTTGACAGCTAATGGCTTGCCTTGTAGGTCATAGATAATGCCTCTTTGAGGTTCTAATAATCGATGAGTAATTCTATTATTATCTGACAGTATTTTGTATTTATCTTTGTCTACTATCTGCAAGTAAGCGAGCCTGGACGCTAATATTGTAAATAATCCTGCTTTTGCAATCGTTATAATTGCAGTTCGTCTACTGATTGAAGCATCAAGGTCATATTTCTTAAAAATAAATTTATTTGATTCTGACATATTTATTTTGAATGGATGAAATTGTATAATCTAATGGGTAATATAATAATATTACTACCATGTATGGGATAATATTTATAAAGAGTGAAATTGAAGTATGATAAATAAGATAAATCGTAAAATAATTTATGGAAAACAAACTTAGCATTAATAATAAAAATATTAAAAATTTGATATTTGTGTTTAACGGTATACTTAAAAAATTTCCAACCCTGTCTATTAAATAAAAACAAAGGAATAATGAGCTTGCATATCCAAAAGGGGTAGAGACTAAAATATCATTATAGATTCCTAATAAAAATAATACGATACAGATAATCCAATTCGTTTCATTCCACCTTAAAACATATATTATCAAGCAGCTAATCAATGTAAGGTCAAAATAAATTGAATTGAACACAATATTCGAAGATATGATAAAAATTAGAATAAAATAAAATATTAAATTATTTATTTTTAAATCATTCATAATATTTTATTATTCGTTATTCTGATTAAATTTATAATTTAGTAGTATTATATGATTTAGTTGACTAACGTCCTCAATTAATTCAACCTCAATTTTTTCACCCTCAGTTTTTGCAACTTTCCCAACAACTAAATAAGGTGGAAAAATTCCTCCTTTTCCTGAAGTTGTAACTAGATCTCCAACTTTTATATTTTTGTATTCCCTAACATACTCAATAATTGGATTATTTTGACCCTGTCCTATCATTATTCCCTGATGTGCATCTTCAGAAATACTTACAGGTAATCTACTATTGATGTTATTCAGCAGAAGTACTCTTGCAACCTTATTATCTAATGAAGTTACCCTTCCCAATATTCCGTTAGGACCTGCTGCTGGCATATCAATAAATAATTTTTCAGTTTCATCAGATTTTATCAAGATTGTTCCTATAAATTTATTAGAAAAATTTGCTACAATTCTTGATGTAATGAAATCGTATTCTTGATCAGCTGTTAAATTTAATAAATCTTCATATTGAGCGATTTTTAGTTTCATGGAAACTACTTCTTGGAAAGACGCTGAATTAGTTAATTGATTTCTATTATACTCATCAAGCTGATTATAAATTTCTTTTAGATCTACAATAGACTGTATACCTGAATTTATTAACTTTGAAGGAGTTGATACTATATATGAAATTGAGTATGAAATACTTGTTGTATATGATCTTAAATTCTTTGCTGATTGTGTTAGTTCAAATCTTCCCACAAATAGAATTAATGAGATAACGAAGAGTATAATAGCAAGTATAAAGACCCTACTACTTGGACTTAGTATTTTTTGAACTCGTAAGTTTCTTGAAAGCCTCACTTTCAAACCTTTTCATTAGTTAATATGCTGATGACAAAATTGGCTCAAAAGAGCTCTCTGATTCTAAGGCCTTTCCACTTCCAAGCGCGACACAAGAAAGAGGCTCTTCAGCTATTGTAACAGGTAATCCAGTAGCCTCTCTTATTGCCTCATCCATAGACTCCAATAATGCTCCTCCTCCAGTTAAAACAACACCCATATCAACTAAATCAGCCGCTAATTCAGGTGGAGTATCTTCCAATGCAGACTTCACGCCATCAATGATTGTTTGAATCGGTTCAGACAATGCTTCAGAGACTTGACTTTGAGTAAGTTCTATTTCTTTTGGAACTCCAGATGCAAGATCTCTTCCTTTTATATCAATTGTTTTGCCATCACCATTCTTAGGTGAAAGAGCAATTCCAACTTCTTTTTTTATCATTTCAGCTGACGCTTCACCAATCAGCAGATTATACCTCTTACGCATATAGTTTATAAGAGCAACATCCATTGCGTCACCACCTATTCTCACTGATCTTGAGTAAACAATTCCACCAAGTGAGATGACAGCTATTTCTGATGTACCACCACCAATATCAACAACCATTGAGCCTCTTGGTTCACTAACTGGAAGTCCTGCGCCTATTGCTGCTGCCATTGGCTCTTCAATTAGCGATACTTTTCTCGCGCCAGCGGCCAAAGCTGAGTCATGTATTGCTCTTCTTTCAACTGGAGTTGAGCCTGTTGGCACACAAATAATAATTCTTGGATTTGCAAATGTTTTTCGGTTATGAACTTTGCGAATAAAATGTTTAATCATTTCTTCTGTTACAACAAAATCAGCAATAACCCCATCTTTCATTGGTCTTATTGCTTGGATGTGCCCTGGCGTCTTGCCAAGCATACTTTTTGCTTCTTCACCCACTGCTATAACTTTACTTTTTCCACCTTGATTAAGTACTGCAACAACTGAAGGTTCATTTAAAACTACTCCTCTATTTTTGACATAGACTAAGGTATTGGCAGTACCAAGATCTATTGCCATATCAGAAGACCACAAACCAATTAAATTATTAAACATTCTTCTTTTCTCCTTAATTAAACACCTGACATCTTAGCTGGTGCAGATTTTTCTCTTTTAACAACCAGCTTGTTTAATGCATTAATATAAGCTTTTGCTGATGCAACTAATGTATCTGTATCTGATCCTAAACCAACAACAGTTTTGCCATCCTCTGAAAGTCTAACAGAAACCTCTGCTTGTGCGTCTGTTCCTTCAGTAACAGCATGTACCTGATACAAAAGCAATTTAGCATTGTGTGGCACTAATTTACTTAATCCATTAAATATTGCATCAACTGGTCCATCACCTGTAGAGGTTATATTATTTAATTTATCTTCTATCATCAAATTTATTTCAGCTTGTTGAGGTCCTTTCGTTCCCGCAATCACTTGCAAGTCTTTTAAAATTATAGAGTCATTAATTCTAATTACCTGGTCATCGATAATAGCTACAATATCTTCATCGTATATGTTCTTTTTTTTATCAGCCAAGCTTTTAAAATTTTCGAAAGCTTCTTCAATCACATTGTCATTAACACTGTAACCGAGCTCAATAATCTTTTGTTTGAATGCATGTCTTCCAGAATGCTTACCCATAACAAGATTAGACTCGGATACGCCGACACTCTCAGGTGTCATAATCTCGTATGTTTTATTATTTTTTAACATTCCGTCTTGGTGAATACCTGCCTCGTGTGCAAATGCATTTTTTCCAACAATTGCTTTATTAAATTGAACTGGAAACCCAGTGACAGCAGATACAAGCTTAGAAGTCTTAGTAAGTTTTTCGGTGATAATATTAGTTTCATAAGGCATCATGTCATTTCTAGTTCGCAATGCCATTACCACTTCTTCCATAGCAGCATTTCCGGCTCTTTCACCAAGTCCATTAATAGTACACTCAATTTGTCTTGCCCCTGCTCTGACACCAGCTAAAGAATTCGCAACGGCTAGGCCAAGATCATTATGGCAATGAGTCGAGATTGTTACCTTATCGATATTAGGAACATTGTTCACAAGATGAGTGATTATATTTGTGAATTCATCCGGAATTGAATAGCCAACTGTGTCCGGTATATTTATTGTTGATGCACCGTTCTTTATTGCAGCTTCAACTGTGCGGCACATAAAGTCCATATTTGTTCTTGTCCCATCTTCACACGACCATTCAACGTCATCACACAAGTTTCTTGCGAAAGATACACTATCAATTACTTTTTGATAAACTTCTTCAGCGTTCAATTGCAATTTATGCTTCATGTGCAAATCACTTGTTGAAATAAATGTGTGAATTCTTGGGGCATTTGCATCCTTAAGTGCTTTAGCTGCAGTTTCAATATCGCTTTTAGAAGCTCTACTTAATGCGCATATTGATGGTCCTTTAATTTTTTTTGAAATTTCTGAAACTGCTTCAAAATCCCCTTTGGATGCAGCAGGAAATCCAGCTTCAATTATGTCTACCTTTAATTCTTCAAGAGCCCCAGCAATTTTTAATTTCTCTTCAATATTCATTGACGCGCCAGGAGATTGTTCTCCATCTCTCAATGTTGTATCAAATATTTTTATGTGGTTACTATTTTTTGTCATCTTTAAATCCCTTGGTTATATGTTAATTGTGTTAAAATTAAGTATCCCCCTGAGGCAAGTTTTAAGTCGCCCGGGGGCTGCTAAGCAGTTTTAACAGCAAGAGAGATTGAAGAGTGCATTCTCTTAATGAATTGAAAAGATTACTAAAATATATTTTTTTCATAGCAAAATTATGCACTTTAATTAATTTCAAAGATAATGGATAAATATATGAATATTGCTAAATTCGCAATAAATTACTCAAAATTGCTTAAATATTGGGCAATACCATATCTTTTGAGTCTGAAAACTTAAAATTAGTTAGTTCTTTTCTTTATCAACTAATTTATTTTTTGAGATCCATGGCATCATAGCGCGCAATTCAGTGCCTACTTTTTCAATCTGATGATTGTCGATTTTTGATCGCATTGCTTCAAAGTTTTTAGCTCCACTCTTATATTCTTCTATCCACTCGCGAGTAAATTCACCTGATTGAATTTTATCCAGTACCTTTTTCATTTTAGCTTTAGTATTTCCATCAACAATTTTAGGGCCTGAAACATATTCACCATATTCAGCTGTATTTGAAATTGAATAATTCATATTGGCGATCCCACCTTCATATATTAGATCAACAATAAGTTTAACTTCATGTAGACATTCGAAATATGCCATCTCAGGTGGATAACCAGCTTCAACTAAAGTTTCAAAGCCGTTTCTAATTAGTTCCACTACACCGCCGCAAAGAACTGTTTGTTCTCCAAACAAGTCTGTTTCACACTCATCTTTAAATGTTGTTTCAATTATGCCTGCTTTACCACCACCAATTGCAGAAGCATACGAAAGTGCTAGATCAAGGGCATTTCCTGTTTTATCACTATCAACTGCCACTAAGCATGGCACGCCACCACCTCTTTTATATTCAGATCTAACAGTATGACCTGGACCTTTAGGCGCTACCATAAATACATCCATGTCAGGTCTAGCATTAATTAAGTCAAAATGAATGTTTAATCCGTGCGCAAATGCTAGTGCTGAGCCTTCTTTTGCTCTCTGCTCAATATGATTTTTCCACACATCAGCCTGAAGCTCATCAGGTATAAGCATCATCATAATATCAGCCCATTCAGCTGCATCTGAAAGCGACATTACTTTTAAACCTTCGGCTTCAGCTTTTTTTGCACTTGAAGAACCTTCTCTTAACGCAACAACTACTTCACTTGCACCAGAGTCATTCAAATTAAGTGCATGAGCATGTCCTTGGCTTCCATAACCATATATTGCTATTTTTTTGGTTTTAATGAGATCTAAATTAGCGTCTTTTTCATAATAAACTTTCATATTATCACCTTTACATTTTTTCAGTGCCACGGGCAATTGCCACAACACCTGTCCTAGATACCTCTGATAAACCAAGTGGCTTCATTAAGTCAATAAAAGCGTCGATTTTTCTCGGGGAGCCATTTAATTCAAATACAAATGAGTCATGTGTTGTATCTATTACTCTGGCTCTAAATACATCAGATAAACGCATGGATTCAAGCCTTTTTTCACCAGTAGATACAATTTTTACTAGTGCCATTTCTCTTTCTATGCCTTGTTTTTCAAAAGTTACATTTGCTGCTCTTTTAACAGGAACAATACGCTGTAACTGACTTATCATTTTATTAACAGTTTGCTCGGTACCCGGAGCCACGATTGTAATTCTTGAGATATGTTTTTCAGCATCAACTTCTGCTACTGTTAAACTATCTATATTATAACCTCTTCCAGATATTAAACCTATAACTCTGGCTAATACACCTGGTTCATTATCAACCAGTACTGACACTGTATGCTTTGAAACTATTTCACTCATTAAACTAAAACTTTTCCTTCATCTGAAATCTCTTCTTTTACAGTTTCGTCCCCAAGTAGCATTTCATTATGGGCCTTGCCTGATGGAATCATTGGAAACACATTTTCATTCTGTTCTACAACACAGTCGAATATAACTGGACCATCATATTCGATCATTTCATTTATCGCTTTATTTAATTCATTAGGTTTCTGAACTCTTATGCCTTTAGCGCCATAAGCTTCAGCTAGTTTAACAAAATCTGGTAATGCATCTGTGTAGCTATGAGAATATCTTTTATCATGAAGCAGTTCCTGCCATTGCCTGACCATTCCCATGTACTGATTATTAATAATAAAAATCTTTACAGGCAATTTGTGTTGAATGGCTGTGGACATTTCCTGAATACACATCAATATTGATGCTTCTCCCGCAATATCAATAACTAATTTATCAGGATGAGCCACCTGTGCTCCAATCGCTGCAGGTAAGCCAAAACCCATTGTTCCTAATCCACCCGATGTTATCCATCTATTAGGTTTGTTAAATTTATAATATTGAGCGGCCCACATTTGATGTTGACCAACTTCAGTCGTTACAAATACATCTTTATCCTTAGTTAACTCATATAATCTCTGGATTGCGTATTGTGGTTTTATTATATTTTTATCGCTTACATATTTAAGTGAGTCTTTCTCTTTCCATTTATCAATTGTTTTCCACCACTCCTTGAGAGGGGATTTATTGATTTTGTAAACTTTAGACTTCCATAATTTTATTGAATCTTCCAACACATGTGCAACATCACCTATTAATGGTACGTCAACTTTAACAATCTTATTGATTGAAGAAGGATCAATATCAATATGGATCTTTTTAGAATTTGGAGAAAACTCGTCAATTTTGCCAGTTATCCTATCATCAAATCTGGCTCCAATATTAATCATTAAGTCACATTCGTTCATAGCCATATTCGCTTCATAAGTACCATGCATACCTAACATGCCAATAAACTGTGAGTCGTCACCAGGATAGGCTCCTAATCCTTGTAACGTAGATGTAATTGGAAAACCAGTTAACCGAACAAACTCCCTTAGTAATTGAACAGCTGCATTGCCAGAATTAATAACACCTCCGCCAGTATAAAAAATCGGTTTTTCAGCATCCGCTATTAATTTAAGTGCGTCATCAATTTGATCGATGTTTGCCTTTAATTTTGGTCTATACGATTTATGTTTTACAGTTTCAGGGCCAATATACGTTCCTGTCTGAAATTGAATATCTTTTGGTATATCAACTAGAACTGGACCAGGTCTTCCACTTGAAGCAACGTAAAACGCTTCGTGGAGAATTCTTGAAAGATCATTGATATCTTTAACAAGCCAATTATGTTTTGTGCAAGGTCTTGTAATGCCTACAGCATCACATTCTTGAAAAGCATCGGTTCCAATTAAGTGTGTTGGCACCTGACCACTTATACAAACAATTGGAATGGAGTCCATCATGGCATCAGTTAAACCTGTTACCGCGTTAGTAACTCCAGGGCCAGATGTAACAAGCATAACCCCAACTTTACCACTTGATCTAGCATATCCCTCAGCAGAATGAGATGCACCTTGTTCATGCCTAACTAAATAGTGCCTAATAGGCTGATTGGTATCTCTTTCCTTTGCTAACTCATCGTATATAGGTAAAACTGCCCCACCAGGATATCCAAAAATTGTATCAACTTGATGATCTTCAAATGCTTTTAAAACCATTTGAGCACCTGTCATCTGAATATTAACCATAAATTCCCCTTACGTTTGAAGTGACTTTCTATGAAGATTTGAAGCAAAAGTCAAATACAATTAAATTAATGGAAAGTAGATAAGATTTTTACATTACATAAATTTCTTTATATCTATGTTTTGAGTAATATTATTACCTTTTATCCAAGTTAGCTGTCTTTTAATGTAATTTCTGGTGTTTTTTTTGATAATATTTTTACATTCTTCAAGATCAATTTTTTTATCTAAGAAACTTCTTATTTCCCTAACTCCTATAGCTTTCATAATAGACTTATTGTCGTTATAGCCTTTGCTTAATAAATCACTTACTTCATCAACCACAAGGCCTTTAAACATATGGTCGACTCTTAATTCTGCCTTAGGGTACAATTCATCTCTATCAGTAGTTGTTAGTAATATGTGGTAATTTATATCATCAATCGCAGGGGAGGTATTTAATTGCCATTGTTCTAATACTTTACCTGTTTGTTTTAAAAGTGAATAGCTTCTAAATATTCTTTGTCTGTCATTTTCTTGAATGTTAGTAGATGGATAACTTTTCTTTATCTCATCAAAAAGAAATCTAAGTCCAAAATTATCAAATAGACCTTGAGTTTCATTTTTTGTCGTTTCATCAATATCAGGAATATCAGCTAAGCCAAACTTAAGTGCATTTAAATACATTCCTGTGCCTCCTACCAAGATAGGAAGTTTTTTGCTACTGAAACATTTTTTAATCTCATTTACTGCATCATTTAACCATGATGCTGCTGTACTTGATTCATCTCCATTAAGATAACCATATAATCTATGATCGCATGTGCTTAAGTCTGCTTTGGTCGGTCTGTCAGTTAGAATACTTAAATCTTTATAAACCTGCATACTATCCAAGTTAATGATCGATGATTTATGATTTAAAGCGATGTCGATTGCTTTTTTTGATTTTCCACTTGCTGTAGGTCCAAAGATGACAATTAAATCTCTAGACATGTTTCATCAATCAAGCGAAAGTTTTGCGCCTATATATTTTCTTGAATTGGGACCTGCATAAAAAACAATCAAAATATTTTCTTTTCCTTGAGCTACTACTTCATCAATAATTTCTAATACATCCCCTGTTGAATTTACAACTTTGTTTTGTATTTCAATTATTATGTCATCTTTTTTTATATTTTGCCTTATTAGAAATGAATCACTATTTATTTCAGATATTAGTACACCTTGCTGTGTCGAAGGCAGTTGTAACCTGTCTTTATCTTCATCTGAAATTGTTCGTATTTTTATACCTAATTCAGACACGTTAATTGATGATCCATTATTTTCAATGCTTGCAAGCTCTTCAAGTGATGGCTGTTTACCAAGATTGACATTCAATAAAACTTCTTTTTCATCTCTCCAAACAACAACGGTACTTTTTTCTCCTATTTTCGCCTCTGCTACTAATTTTGGAAGTGTTTGAACTGACTCAACTTCTTTACCATTAAACTCAATGATTATATCACCTTCTTTTACACCACCGCTCAGAGCCGGACTATCTGGTGTTAAGCCTTGAACTAAAGCGCCATAAGTTTTAGTAAGACCCAGGCTTTGAGCTATCTCTTCGGTTACTTCTTGTATTCTCACTCCTAACCATGCCCTTTCTATTTCTCCAGTATCCTTTAGTTGATCAATAATATTTTTTGCTAAATTAGAGGGAATAGCAAAACCAATGCCAATTGATCCGCCGCTGGGCGAAATAATCATCGAATTTACACCAATTACTTTACCCGCTAAGTTAAAAAGAGGTCCACCTGAGTTACCTCTATTAATTGAAGCGTCCGTTTGTATAAAGTCATCGTATCTTCCTCCTAACATTCTACCTCTCGCAGAGACTATTCCAGCAGTGACAGTTCCCCCTAAGCCATGTGGATTTCCAATTGCCATAACCCAATTTCCGACTTTGGCTGTATCAGAATCACCAAATTCAAGATAATCCAGATTGTTTGCATCTACTTTTAAAAGAGCTAGATCGGTTTCAGCATCAGCCGCAATTAATTCAGCCTCTATTTTTGTACCATCTATAAATGTTACTTGTATATCAGATGCATTTTCAACTACATGGTTATTAGTAACTATAAAGCCATCTTCAGAAATAACGAAACCTGAGCCCAAAGAACTAAACTCTCGTTCAGACGGTTCAGATCGTGGCATATTAAATGGAAAGTTAAAAAAGTCTTCTATAGAAGGAACTTCAGGTCCTGTTTGCTCAATTACACCAGTTGTAGAGATATTGACTACTGATGGGGATACACTTTCTGCTAAATCAGAAAATGTGTCCGGGCCCGTAAAGGCAAATGCAATGATTATGCCATTTAAATATATGAATAAAGATATTGGAAAAATAAAATATTTTTTAATCATTCGATCACCGACCACAGCATTATAAAACCTAATATTGCTGACATTAATCCACCCCACTTTAATGTATCATTATTCATATTCAACATACTTGTAATCATCGCTTTCATTCTAGTTGGAAATAAGGCGTAAAGAAGACCTTCTATTATTAATAACATGCCTAAAGAACCTAATACGAATTGGGTCATATTTTACTTATGGGAGATTATGAAATTTAATTTCCTACGCTGCTAAAGTCTCCGAAGTACTCAAAAAACTCACTCTCAGGAGATAGGATCATTGTTGTGTCATTACTGTTAAGACCTTCAGTGTAGGCCTGCATGGCTCTATAAAAGGCGAAAAATTCAGGATCTTTACCAAATGCTTCTGCAAAAACTTTGTTTGCCATGCCATCACCTTCACCACGAACGATGTTCGCTTCTTTTTCTGCTTGCGATTTGATAATTGTAACTTCTTTATCTGCAGTTGATCTTATCTTTTGTGCCATCTCTGCACCTTGAGCTCTGAATTCTCTTGCTTCTCTCTCTCTTTCTGTTTGCATTCTAGCAAAAATAGCCTGGCTGTTTGCTTCAGGTAAATCGGCACGCTTAATTCTTACGTCAACTATCTCAATTCCAAAATCTCTAACTTCAGCTTCAACAAGCGAAGTAATTTGTTTCATTAGTTTAGATCTATTTTCTGATAAAACTGAAGCTAAAGGTTCTTCACCTAAGACACCACGAATTCGAGAGTTGACGACAGCAGATATTCTTGACCTCGCTACATTCTCATTTCCTAGGGCTTTATAAAATTCTAACACATCAACAATTTTAAATTTTACAAATGCATCAACAATAAGTCTCTTTTGGTCTGAAGCAATAATTTCTGCAGCAGGGGCGTCAATATCAAGTATCCTATTATCGATAAATATGACATTTTGAATAAATGGAATCTTAAAATTCAAACCTGGTTCAGTTATAACTCTTTTTGGATCACCAAACTGGAGGACAATTGCATTTTTAACTTCCAAAACAGTGAACAATGTAAAATATGAAACTATAGCAATTAGGCCAATTACAATAAGGGAAATTCTAGATGCTCTCATAATTAATCCTGTGTTTTCTTTAATTCAGGTAAAGGCAGGTATGGCACTACTGAGTCCCCACCATTTTTATCTATAATTACTTTATCCATGTCAGAAAATACATCTTCCATGGTTTCATAAAATATTCTCTTTTTTGTAACAGATGGAGCTTTAGCATACTCAGCTTGAATTGATAAAAATCTTGCGGCTTTACCTTCACTGTCAGCTATAACTTTTTGCCTATAACCTTCAGCCAATTGAAGTATTTGCTCTGCTTCACCACGCGCTCTTGGGATTATATCATTAGCATAAGCTTCAGCTTCGTTACGTTGTCTTTCCCTATCTGCACGTGCAGCTTGGACATCTCTGAATGCATCAATAACTTGAGCAGGCGGATCTGCTTTTTGAGTTTGAACCTGCGTTATGGTTATTCCAGTCCCGTACTCGTCTAATATCTCTTGAATTAATACTCGAGTTTTATCTTCAATTTCTGTTCTTCCCTCAGTTAATATAGATTGAATTGAAGCTTGACCTATAGACTCACGCATTGCTGTTTCAGCAGCACTTTTTACAGTTAACTCAGGAGCCTGTACATTAAATAAAAACTTTCCGGCGTCATTGATTAACCAAAAAACAGAAAAATCAATATCTACAATGTTTTCATCTCCAGTTAGCATTAAGCTTTCTTCCTCGACGTCACGAATTGCTGTAACACGTGAGTCAGGGCTTTGACGGTAACCAACATCTATTCTATTAATTTTTGTAACCTTAGGAGTGAAAACTCTCTCAATTGGATAAGGTAGATGGTAATTTAAACCAGGTTGAGTAGTTTTGGTATATTTTCCAAATTGAAGTACTACTCCTTGCTCATCAGGAAGCACTCTATAAAAACCACTTGCTAGCCAAATGAGTATTAGAATTCCAATTATGACTATAGGCCCTAACTTTCCAAAAAAAGAGCCAGGCATCATTCCTTTAAATCTATTTTGAGCATTGCGAATTACATCGTCCATGTTTGGTCCAGGACCACGTCTTCCGCTGCCGTTACCAGAAGATCCCCAAGGATCATTATTATTGTTATCAGACCAAGACATTTTATTAATTGAATATTTATATATGGTAAAAATGGTTAAAAGCAATTAATTACAAGTATACTTATGATATATTGTGATTAATTATTATAATACAAGTTCAAAAAAATGGCAGAAACTCTAGAAAATCAGGCATTACACTTACTTGGACAAGTAATGAACGACAGTAAAGGCGAGAATATCGTTGCACTAGGTATGGTGAAAAATATCAACGCCAATGAGGGTAAAATCGATTGCATATTAGAATTTGATGAGATGGATCAAAAAAAAAATGAAAAAATATTTAACGATGCTCAAGCTGCCCTTAATGAAATCCCTGGTATTACAAAAGTAAATATTATTACAACATACCACAAAGAAAATTTGCAAAATGAAAAAGATAATAGTGCTCAGGTAAAAAAATCAAATAACGCTGGTACATCTAAAATAAAATATATTCTGGCTGTTGCCTCTGGAAAAGGTGGGGTAGGCAAATCAACTGTCGCTGTGAACCTTGCATGCGCTTTCAAATCTCTAGGACTTAAAACATGTCTTTTGGATGCTGACATTTATGGGCCTTCAATTCCCAAAATGATTGGCGTGAATGAAAAGCCTTCCTCTGATGGGGAAAAGATAGAAACTATAGATCGATATGGTATTTCCACAATGTCTATGGGCTACATGGTGAATGATGAAAATCCAATTATTTGGCGTGGTCTTATGGTCATGAAAGCAATTAATGAAATGATAGATAAAGTCAATTGGGGAGATGCTGACATAATGGTTATTGATTTACCTCCAGGTACTGGCGATGTTCAATTATCACTTATTCAAAAAATTAATATCTCAGGTAGTGTTATTGTAACGACACCTCAAGATATTGCTTTGATCGATGTTGTGCGCGGTTTAAAAATGTTTGAAAAAACTAAAGTCCCTATTCTGGGAATAGTTGAGAATATGAGTTATTTTTTAGCACCAGATACTGGAAAGGAGTACAGCCTTTATGGTGAAAGCAAAACCAAAGATATAGCTGAAAAATATGACTATGAAATTTTAGCTAATTTGCCTCATGATCCATTGCTCATGGAACAAAGTGATAAGGGTCATCCTTTGACCGATTTGGTGCCTGACCACAAAGTGAGTAAAATATTTAATGATTTAGCAGAGACTTTAATAAAAAGGCTTAAATTAGAAAAACTATCAAGTACTAGTTAAGGTCAAATTTACTTTGAAGCTCGCTCCACTCTCTTTTAGACAAACCTTCTTCTTCAAATGAAACTTTTTCTCCCTTAAGAAGTTTACGCATTAATTTAATTTCTTTAGCAGATAACTCAGTTCCGCCCATGCGGTAATCCTCAAATGCCTCATAGGTTAAAGGAACCCATTTTTTTACTAAATCGAGCATCACATCTGCGTAAACTCTGATCTCGTATTGAGCATGATCATCGGCTCTTAATGCTAAAAAATGGAGCAAATTGTTAAGGTCTATTTTCCAGTACCATTGTGTATAAGTATTTAACGTGAGATTCATTCTAGCAAGTTCACGGGCAATACCTGACTTGCCCTCATCCAAAACTCCACCTGAGGAATTCTCATTTAAAAGTGTCTCATAGTTTGCGTACGTTTGCTCTGCATCATTTTTTAAAATTTGAATAACATTTGACGCTTCGTCATCGGTTAGCGCATCCCCACGACCCTGGTTATTAATCTGTGATTGGGCTGCTAAATTTTCTGCAGAAGGTATATAGAACTCTTTATCAAGTATTGAATACCTAGCTGAATATTCATTTACATTAGCAGTCCTATGTCTAATCCACTGACGGGCAATAAAAATTGGCAACTTTATATGAAACTTAATCTCACACATTTCAAACGGGGTTGAGTGACGGTGTCTCATCAAGTATTTAATTAGACCCTTATCATTTGAAATTTTCTTTGTGCCTTTTCCATAAGAAACTCTTGCTGATTGAACAACGGAACTGTCATCACCCATATAGTCAATAACGCGAACGAAGCCATGATCAAGAACTTCAATGGGCTGGTACAAAACAGCCTCTAACTCTGGAGCAGTAACTCTGGCAGTCTCAGTTTTTTCAGAGCGTAAAGCTTCTATCTCTTCAAGTTGTTCTTTATTTACAGGCATTTTGTGAATCAAATATTAATGGCATATTATAATAAGAATAGCCTCTTTAAAAAGATTCAATATCAATCTATATTCAGATTGCTGGGGATATCCCAGCTATAGAGATAAACGGCTTACGTAATACCCATTACGGACCCGGGGGCGGTACCCGGCACCTCCACCACATTTTAGGGGGTGATATAGGATCGACGAATGTTTAAAGGTAAGTTTTTCTCTCGGCATTGTACCGCCGTTATCGGGCTAACTTTTAAATGCTAACAATAAATTAGCGCTCGCTGCTTAATATAATTAGGCAAGCGCGGTTAGGGAGGCACCGGGCAACAGAAGTCTCCCACTTATTTCATACAAAGCTAATTTGGAATACTCGTTGGCAATGCTGTATGAAGCATTGTTGCAACTAACCTTTCGTTCTGATCAAATAACTTTCCCTCAATAGTCGTAACTGTCTTGCCATATTTTATAATTTTGGTTTGCATAGTAGCCTTACCGAGTGGCATGGGCCTATGAAATAAAACATGATGATCTGTTGTAAGTGGAAGTTTTTCTTCCTTGAAAGCAATATATGCTGTCATTGAAGTAGCTTCGTCTAAGGCTGCATCGATCATTCCACCTTGAACTAAATTGAGTGGACTTGCCGTCTCGGGTGGAAAAATTATTTCAAAAAAGAAAATCCCGTTCTCTTCTTTTATGAGTTCAAAATTTAAAAATTTTCCTGACGGACTTTCCTGTCGTTTTTTAAACATAAAATAAAGCTTAATTTACATATTCACTTTTAAAATGTCTAAAAATTACTAGTTTTAAAAATTATGGACTCTGATAATTGAAATTTATGATTCCTTACTACCTCGCTGCACTCTCACTAATTTTCTTGTTATTACTGGCATTTCATTTCGGATTTGCAGTAGTATAATAGAATTATCATTGAAAAAGCTTAATCGCTTACCATATGTACTATATTAAGGTACTATAGTACATTCATCATGAGTCAAAAAACGAGGCAAGAACAAGATAGTTTAGGCAAGATAAAAGTTGCCAACAATAATCTATGGGGAGCGCAAACTCAAAGGTCATTAAAGAATTTTAGAATTGGCAATAATATAATGCCAATTGAGATAATTCATGCCCTGGCAATCATTAAGATGTCATGTGCAAAAGCCAACCAAAAACAAAAGCTTCTAAGTCCTAAATTAGCTCGTGCAATTATTGACGCTGCAAAACAAGTTTCTTTAGGAAAGCACGATGAACATTTCCCTCTTTCTGTATGGCAGACCGGTTCTGGAACTCAAACAAATATGAATGTCAACGAAGTTATTGCCAATATAGCAAACAGGAAAATATCGAAAAAACTTGGTACCAATTCACCCGTTCATCCAAATGATCATGTCAATAAAAGTCAATCAACCAATGACAGCTTCCCATCGGCTATAAATATTGCATGTAAATTGAAAATTGTAAGTGAGCTTGTTCCCGCATTAAAAAGTATGGAAAACGTTTTAAAATCACAATCTCAGAAATGGAAAAGTATTATCAAGATTGGAAGAACTCATTTGCAGGATGCAACTCCACTTTCGCTAGGGCAAGAATTTTCTGGATATCAGGCGCAAATCAATTCAAATATACGAAGAGTTGAAGGAGCTTTAACCAACTTGAGTTACCTTGCTCAAGGAGGAACCGCTGTTGGTACAGGATTAAATACGATACGTGGTTTTGATCAACTTGTAGTTTCAGAAATAAATAAAATAACTAAGTCAAAATTCAAACCTGCCGCAAATAAATTTCAGGCACTGGCATCTCATGACTCAATAGTAGAGCTATCTGGCGTACTTAATGTAATTGCCACTGATTTATTTAAAATTGGAAATGATATTCGACTTTTAGCATCAGGTCCTCGCTCAGGGTTGGGTGAGCTTAGCCTGCCTGAGAATGAACCTGGATCATCTATCATGCCAGGTAAAGTAAATCCTACTCAAAGTGAAGCCTTAACTATGGTGTGTTTACAAGTGATGGGTTTCCATAATGTTATCTCAATGGCAGGTTCACAAGGTCACTTTGAACTTAATGCATTCAAACCACTCATAGGCCTAAATATCATTAATTCAATTAATTTACTTGCTTCAGCCATAAATAATTTTAATCAGAAATGCCTTAAGGGTATCAAGCCTAATGTCAAAAATATCAAGCAAGGAGTTGAAAATTCATTAATGCTGGTAACAGCTCTTGCCCCAGTGATTGGCTACACTAAAGCTGCTGAGTTGGCAAAATTAGCCCATAAAAAAAATATATCACTTGTAGAGGCAAATAAAATTTTAAAATATCTAGAAAATAAGAAAATTAAATCACTTCTAAGTCCCAGTAAGATGATCACTTCGTCTTGATTATTCTAAATGCAAAACTCTAAAAAGCGAACAGTCAATCTAGATGGTCATATTACCAGTGTATTTTTAGAAAAAGAATTTTGGGATGAAATTGTTGCTCTAAGCAAACAAAACAATACTACGCCTGATCGACTAATTTCTGACATTGATCAAAAAAAAACAACTTCAAATTTATCAAGCGCTATTAGACTATATGTCTTGAATCGCTTAAAAAATCGAACATGAGCAAATCCCAGTACCTAGACAGCTTAAATGAATTACAGCATGAGTCAGTTTGCAGTACTGAAGGTCCAAACCTAATTATTGCAGGAGCGGGAACAGGAAAAACAAGGGTTTTAACAACGCGCGTGGCGCACATTGTAGAGACTAACCTTGCTTTTCCATCTCAAGTACTTTGCGTGACATTTACCAATAAAGCTGCTCGCGAGATGGCTGATCGGGTTCAGCAACTTGTTAATCAAAGCATCGATAGAATTCCATGGATCGGCACATTTCATTCAATTGGTGCAAAAATTATTAGAAATCACTCAGAAGTATTAGGTCTTAAGTCAAGTTTTACAATATTAGATAAAGACGATCAGCTTTCACTCATAAAACAAATTATTAAAGCTGAAAACCTGGATCAATCTCAGTTCTCACCCAAACTTATTCAATCAAAAATTGACCAATGGAAAAATAAAGCGCTGAACCCTGATGACATTAAAGCTAAAAGTCTTAATAACCTTATTGATGAAAAAAGTTCAACAATTTATAAAATCTATCAGCAACGATTATTTGAAATTAATTGTTTGGATTTTGGAGATCTACTATTGCAATGTATAAATTTATTTAAGAGAGATGATATTTTAAAAAGATATGCATCAAATTTTAAATATATACATGTTGATGAATATCAAGATACGAATGCAGCACAATATATATGGTTAAAACTTCTCGCTTCTGTACATCTTAATATATGCTGCGTCGGTGATGATGACCAATCAATTTATAGCTGGCGTGGGGCTGAAGTAGACAACATGTTAAAATTTGAAAAAGAATTCGAGAATGCAAAAGTCATAAGGTTAAAACAAAATTATAGATCAACAAACAATATCTTAAAGTCTGCATCGTCGCTTATAAGTTATAATGAAATGAGACTTGGAAAAGATTTAATATCTGACCAAGGAACTGGTGAACCAATCTATCTGCACTTAGTTAATTCAAGTCGTGATGAAGCTAACCTCGTTGCACAAGAAATCTTAGATTATAAAAAAGATAATCCTGATTTAAATAATGTTTCCATTTTGGTAAGAGCAGTTTTTCAGTCCAGAGAAATAGAAGAATCTCTAATTAAGTATTCAATTCCATATCGTATTATAGGTGGAATTAGATTCTATGAAAGGGCTGAAATAAAAGATGCAGTTTCTTACTTAAGATTAGTCTATGAAAGTCAGGATGATGTCGCCTTTGAAAGAGCACTCACTGTTCCAAAAAGAGGCATAGGTGAAAAGTCCTTTAATCATATCCTCTCTCTTGCAAATCGAAATAAAATTTCCTTGTATCAAGCTTCTAAAAATTTGATTGATACTGATGAACTAACAAAAAAAATTTCTGAGAGTTTAAAAATTTTTATTGGAGTTATAGACAGGGGCAAGTCAATGGTCGAGAATGTTCCATTCTATGATATTTTAAAGGTATTATTAGATGAGTCTGGATATATGAATATGCTTAAAAATGATAAAAATGTATCTGCTCAAACAAAAATTGAAAATATAAAAGAGCTTATCGTTGCAATGCAAGACTACAATAGTATAGAGGAATTTTTAGAGCATATTTCATTAGTAACAGCAGTAGATGAAAATAATGTAGATAATAAAGTAAGTATAATGACATTGCATGCTGCAAAAGGACTTGAGTATGACTTTGTTTTTCTGCCGGGGTGGGAGGAAGGATTGTTTCCGCATCAAAAAACAATCGATGAAAGTGGCAATAAGGGCATAGAGGAAGAAAGAAGACTAGCTTATGTCGGAATAACTAGGGCAAAGAAAAAAATTAATATTATAACATCCATGACGAGACGTTTTCAAAATAATTGGATGCCTTCACTGCAATCAAGGTTTATTGATGAATTAGATCAAGACATCATAAAGACAATCAACCACGCTTCTGATCACTTGAATTCTTTTCAGGAACCTCATTTTGACGAATACAACCAAGATTATGGTTTAAAACCAAAAAAGATTTCATTTCAAAATAATGAAGTATCTAGCTATAGAACTGTCGTAGATATGGAGATTGAAAATGTAAGAGATATAAATGATGACCTTATCCTGCAAATTGGACAAACCGTTGAACACAAAAAATTTGGCATCGGGACAATACAGGACATAGATGGAACCAAGGCTATTGTTGATTTTGACAAACATGGCAAAAAAAAGCTAATTTCTGATTTTTTAAAGCCATGCTAAGCAACGACAATAAATTATCAAAAATTAGATCGTTAATAAAAAAAAACGGAATTCAGTATTATATTCTTCCGCACTCGGACGAATATCAAAATGAATTTTTGCCGGAATATAGTAAACGACTAGAATGGATGAGTAATTTCAGCGGATCTGCAGGTGATATTATTATCAGTAATAAGGAGGCGTTTCTTTTTGTTGATGGCCGGTATACGATACAAGCCTCACAGGAAGTAAATGAGAAAAACTTCAAGATTTATAATTATTCAGATTTATCTCCTATTGGTTTACTAAAAAATAAAAAGCCAAAATCAATTGGCATTGATGGGAATACAATTACCTATCAGAGGGTAGCCAATATTAAAAAAAATCTAGACAAAAGTGTGAAGATTAAAAATATTGATAAAAATTTAATAGATCAGATCTGGAATAATAAACCAAAGAAAAAGAAGTCCAAACCATTTACAATAAGTGGCATAAATGCATCAGTAAAAGTGAATAACATAAAGAAATATTTGCATAATTCAAACGCAGACTACTACTTAATTACTGCATGCGACTCCGTTGCATGGATATTCAATATCAGAGCAAAAGATATTAAATATTCACCTTTATTTCTATCGAAGGCTTTAATTCATAAATCTGGAAAATGCTATATTTTTTCTGACTTCACAAATTCTAAAAATATAAAATTTGATATTGATATAAAGTTTATGAATACCCTAGAAATTAATAATTTCGTAATTAACTTAGACAAAAACGAAACAATAATAAGTGACGCAAATACTGTATCATTCAGTCTAGCTAATAAGATTAAAGATAATGCGAAATTGAAAATTGAAGGTGATCTCATTCAAATAATGAAATCAAGGAAAAATAGATTGGAAAAAAATGGCATGATAGAATGTCATAAAAGAGATGGGGTAGCTCTTACCAAATTTATTTATTGGATAAAAAATAAAATAAAAAACAACAAAATAACAGAACTGGATGCAATTAGGTACTTAGATAATAAAAGAAAGAAAAATGAAAAGTTCTTTTCATTAAGTTTTCCTACTATAGCTGGAACTGGTTCAAATGGAGCTATTGTTCACTACAGAGCTAACAAAAAAACAAACAAAACAATAAAGCCTTCAGATTTATTTTTAGTAGACTCAGGAGCACAATACTTGGATGGTACAACAGATGTTACAAGAACAATTTGCTTCGACACGCCTTCACAAGAACAAATTGAAATGTATACAAGAGTATTAAAAGGGCATATTGCAGTTGCAAAAAGTAAAACAAAGTATGGTGAAACTGGTAAAAAACTTGATTACTTAGCTAGAAAACCATTGAAAGAAATTAATTGTAATTTTGATCACGGTACCGGTCATGGGGTTGGCTGTTTCCTTAACGTTCATGAAAATCCTCCTTCAATTTCTAAAAACTCAAAAATTAAATTTGAAGATGGTATGATTGTTTCAAATGAGCCTGGTTATTATAAAGAAAATCAATATGGCATTAGAATCGAAAATTTAATTCTTTCAAAATTATCACACGGAAGGATAACTTTTAAAACCATAACAATAGCCCCATTTGAAAGATTATTAATAGATAAAACCTTATTAACAGCAAATGAAATTAATTGGGTAAATAGATATCATATAAAAGTTAGAAATATATTGATACCATCAATGAACTCTAAGGAGAGAGATTGGCTTATTAATCAAACTGCACCTTTACAATAAAGATAATTTTCTCCAGCTCTCTTCGTTCATAATCTCTATTCCGAGTTCATTGGCTTTTTTTAATTTGGAGCCAGATTTTTCTCCTGCAATTAATATGTCAGTAGATTTATTGACGCTTGAAACAACTTTAGCGCCTAATTTCTCTGCCATAGATTTTGCTTCAGCCCTGGACATAGAATTTAAAGTACCAGTAAATATTATTTTTTTTCCTGTAATTGGAGATTTGACTGTTTTTAATGAATTTATAACTAAGTTAACTTCTTTAATAAGTGACAATATTTGATTTCTATTATCTTTATAATCTGAATATTCTTTAAAAGATTCTATTGCTTTGGGGCCAAGTCCATCGGTATTTTCTAAAATATTAAATATATCGTTTTTGACGTCTTGGTCATTATTGTAAAACTTAGTAAAAATATTTGTACTCTTAAAGGCTTGCGCGATTATTTGAGCATTCTTTTCGCCAATAAATCTAATTCCAATTGAATATATAAATTTTGAAAGTTCAATTTTTCTTTTATCATTGATAGCTTCAATTAAATTTTTAAATGAAAGCTCTCCCCAACCCTCCATATTTACAATTTGGCTTCTATTTTTTTCAAGTTTAAAAATGTCACTATAATTTTTAATAATTTTTTTATTATAAAATAAGTTTATTTGTTTATCTCCTAGTCCTTCAATATCTAAGGCACTTCTTGATACAAAATGTTTTAATCTTCCAACAATCTGTGCTGCACAAATGTACGTTCCTGAGCATCTAACTACTACTTCGTCAGGATCAATGATAATACAGGAACCGCATACAGGACAATGTTTGGGTGGCTTAAATAACTTCGATCGTTTTTTATTTTTATCTAATACAACATTTAAAATATGTGGAATTACATCACCTGCTCTTTCAATAACAACTGTATCACCTTCTCTTATGTCCTTTTTTTGAATCTCCTCAAAATTATGTAGAGTTGCGTTTGAGACTAAAACGCCCCCTATATTTATTGGCTCAAGTCTTGCTACAGGTGTAACCGAACCTGTTCGGCCAATCTGTATATCTATTCTTTTGATACTTGTCTTGGCTGTTTCTGAAGCAAATTTATGTGCAATCGCCCATCTTGGCGTCTTGCCAACCGTTCCTAACCTACTTTGATACAACGTATCATTAACCTTGTATACTAACCCATCAATATCATATGGAATTTCTGATCTTATATCATTTATATGATTATAATTTTTTAATAAGTCATCAATACCATTTGAAACTTTCAAGTAAGGACTGATAGGTACTCCCCAAGTTTTGAATTCCTTCATTTGATCATAGTAAGTTTTTTTTCCTTCCTCATATATTCCGAAGCCATGGGCTATAAATTTTAATGGTCTGCTTGCAGTTATTTTTATATCCAATTGTCTTAAACTCCCTGCGGCAGCATTTCGAGGGTTTGCAAATTGATTTTTAGATCTCTCGTTTAAAACTAAGAAGTCTTTTTTTGTAATAAAGATCTCCCCTCTTATTTCTAGCTTTTTAGGGGGGGACTTAACTTTTAGCTTTTGAGGTATTTCTTTGATTGTCGATACATTACTCGTAATAATTTCGCCACTTAACCCGTCACCCCTTGTTGCAGCAACTTTTAACTGACCACTCTCATAAATTAGGTTAACCGATAAACCATCAATCTTCGGTTCAATTGAAAATGGGATATTAATATCTTTCAAAGATAAAAATCTAATTATTTTTTTGATAAATTGTTCTATATCCTCTTTTGTCATTGCGTTATCTAACGAAAGCATTCTTGTAGGGTGATTGAATTTTGTGAATTCATCAGATGATTTTCCACCAATCATCATAAGTGGATTGTCATCAACTCTTAAACCAGGTAAGTTTTTTTGAATTTTTTTGAATTCAGTAATTAAACGATCATATTCTGCATCGCTGATTTCAGGATTGTCTTTATTATAATAAAGATCATTATGATAATTAATCTTATCAATTATATCTTTTATTTTTTTTTCTTGATTACTTGTCACTTAGATTATTATGAAAGATCTTTTACAAGTTCGTAACTTTTTATATACCAGTCACTACCAGGAAAATTAAATTGTAAGGTGGCTGCGTATCTTTTTGCTTCTTCATGAAGACCAAGTGAATAATATATTTCTACAAGTCTATGCAAAGCCTCCTCAGTGTAAATTGATGTTTTATACTCGTTCAAAACCACATTGTACCTATTTATCGCAGATATCCATTGATGATCAAACTGATAAAATCTTCCAATCTCCATCTCCTTGGCTGCAAGTCTATCATCTAAAATGTCTATTCTAGTAAGAGCATCTATTGCAAATTCAGATTTAGGAAACTTATTAATAACCTCTTTAAAGGCTGTTTTTGCTTTTGCAGTAGTTAATTGGTCCCTCTCAACGTCGTTAACTTGTTCGAAATAATTTAACGCTCGTAGATAATAAGCGTATGAAATTTTGCTACTTCCAGGATAAAGTGCTATGAATCTTTCTAGTGCATCTAAACTATCGTTATACATATTAGATTTGTAATAACAAAAACCTGACATTAATTGAGCTTGATTTGACCATTTGGAATAAGGATATTGTCTTTCAATATCTTCAAATAATGCAGCGGCATCGACAAAATCTCTTTTCTTAACAAGTTCCATTGCATCATTATATAAAATCTGAAGCTTTTCACCTTCTGTTTCTGGAGTCATAAGTTTGGTATCTGAGCAAGCGGTAAGTACAATTAAAATTACGAATAAAAAAGTATTGGCTCTAAGATAAGACATTGGGATTGATTTTAATGGATATTTTTTAAGATTAAAGAGTAAATCTGGTGATTTATAGTGACGCTGAAAACTCTTTATTGTGGTCTAAAATTGAAAATGTAAGATCATCTAAATCAGATTCGTCATAATCATATTTCCAATTAGAATCATCGGAAATAATCGTCTTTACAAGTTCGTGGGTAAGCCTGTGTCCTCCTTTAAATACTTCAAAACTCGCTTTTACCCTATGTCCTAGTAAGTATATGTCGCCGATAAAGTCGAGTACCTTGTGTCTCACAAACTCGTCATCGTGTCTAAGTACTGATTGATTCATTATTCCATCATTATCAAGAACAATTGCATTTTCAAGAGAGCCACCAGCAATAAGCCCTTTGTCTCTGAGAGATTCTACCTCATCCTTAAATCCAAAAGTTCTACTATTGCAAATAATATTTCTATAATTGTATGTTGAATCTAGATCAAATATAAAATTTTGCTCGTTAATTAATTTATGATCATAAACTATTGTATAGTTAATTGACATAGTATTAGCTGGGGTAACTTTTATGTAACTATCATTATCTCTAAATATGATAGGTCGGGTAATATTAACAATTTTTCTTTTTGCCTGTAAATTTTTAATACCTGCTCTTTCTATTTCTGATACATATTCATAAGAGCTGCCATCTAGAATTGGAAGCTCTGATTTATCTATCTCAACAATTGCATTATCTATTCCCAAGCCATGGAACGCAGACATCAAGTGCTCGATAGTTGACACGGAATGGCCATATTCATTAGACAATTTTGTGCATAATTCAGAATACACAACGTTTTCAATTTTTGCATTCAACAAAGTCTCAATATGAGGCACTTCAAGATCTGTGCGTTTAAATAGTATTCCAGTGTTTGCAGGGGCTGGGTTAACTTTTATATTGCTGATTTGGCCACTATGTAAAGTAATGCCTGATAGTGTAAAATTTTTTTTAAGGGTTTTTTGCATGACTAGCAAATTTTATAATTTGATTGTCACTCTTATGATAGACAAAGATTATTACTTTTTGTTACGTGTTATAAGTTGCGAAAAAAATTGTAAATTATTGATAATATTGATTTTTTTGGAAGATTTTCATCGCTTTTCTCGCCCTCTAGGTCGTGATTTGTAGCATAAGAAAGTAAACCAAAGCTTGAAGTTAATGACGGATTGTCGAGAAAAGTCTTGGAACCATTTATTTTTCTAGTTGAACCCAATCTAAATGATGAATTAGTAAATTTATTTTTAATTAGTTTTTGAATGCAAATAGATTTTGCTCCATACCCTGTAAGTATAATTGAGTTTGATACAAGCGAATTAAATCTCGATTTCATTACTGTAGTCGAAATAATTTTTGTCAGCTCTTCAGCTCGAGACAAATAAATATCATAATATTTATCGAGTTCTTTATACTTTTTTTTATCTTTATCAAAAAAATCAATCTTCTTTCTAATACTTTCAGCCTCCGAAAGTGTAAGAGATTTTATTTGTGATATATCATTGGTGAAATGGAAGGTTCCAATTCTTATAATATCAAATCCAATTAATTGCCCATCAAAGGTATAAGATAAGACTGTTTTATTTTTTTGCACTTCAATAGTTATAGCGCCTTGGTCAGACTCTTCTTCATTTAATACTGCTAGACTTGTTGAATAATTACTAGAAACTATTTGCTTTAAATTTAGATCCATTTCCAGAAATGTTTTATATATTATTTCAAGATAATCTTTTGATACTGAAATTATATGCCATTTTGTAAGAAGATTATTAGCCTTCATTCCAATAGGATCTGATACACTTTTTCTGTTATCAATACGGTGACTTATTGGAAAAGAATGCAATGGCTCTTTTAACTTTGTGTATAAACCAGTAAATAATTTTGACCTAAAAAAATCTTTTATGTGATCTTCGACAATATAATTATTTTCATTCACAATTTTAAAATCAATATATTCTGAAGTCATATTTTCCGAGATACTTACAAAAACATCTGATATTTTCACATTTGCCTCAAATTCAGCCTTTGTAATTGCACTTTTTATATAATCGCTAATTTCTACGTGTGGCAGTGAGAGCGGCTTGATACAATTTATTGGCAGTTTTGATATGCCAATACCAATTAGTTGAAGAATTTTATCACGATTAATAATTTCCAATTCTTGCGCAATTAAACAAATTATTTTATCGGAACGTATATCTATTGCGCTGAAAATATTTCTTTGTGACATTAGATATCATTTAAACCATAATTAATCTTTCCCTCATCTACCTTTAACGATGCCCTACCCTCAATTCTTAAATCAATTTCAATTATATTGCTCTGTAATACTTTTTCATTAACAAATAGGTTCTTTAAGTTTTCTAGCGCTTTATCAATTTTTGTGTCGGGTAATTTTATTAATAAATTATTTTTTAATGTTATATTCCATCTTCTTCTCTCTATAAAATCTAATTTATTCAGTTGTGAAATCAGTTCAGAAAAATGAATATTCACCTCCTTAACAAGGCCTTTAAGTGCTAGAGGAGACCCATCCCCTGAAATAATAATAAAATTTTTAAGTTCCTCATCTTTATTTTTTTCCGTAATAATTGTTCCATCAATATCCACTAAATAATATTTACCTTTATCTCTTAAAATTGCATATGGATCATTTTCAATAATGTCTAACACTAATGTGGATGGATAAACTTTCTTTAGGTTTACTCTTTTGATCCATTGCTCTTGCTCAAGAATTTTTTTAATTTCTTTTAAATCTAAAGATAATAAATTAGAGGTATGATTATAAATTTCTTTTTTAATTACATTTATATTTGATTTTTCTGAACCATTAATGGTTATTTTAGATAAAATAAAATATTGTGATGCTAAGTTTGGAAAGTAATATATCGATACTGAAATCAGTAAAAAAAATGTAATCAGTATAGAACATATAATATTTATATATTTAACGGTTTGTCCCTGCATCCCCTAAGATCCAATTAATAAGTTCATCAAATTCTATTCCCTTGTCTTTTGCTATTTCTGGCACTAATGAAGTTGGTGTCATTCCTGGCTGAGTATTGAGTTCAAGAATATAAAACTGATTGCTATTTTTTTCCAAAATAAACTCTGTTCTTGAAATTCCTTTACATCCAAGAATTTTATGTGCCTTTAAAGCTAGGTCTTCTACCTCTTCTAGTTGACTTTTATTAATTCTTGGTGGGATTATATGCTTAGTCTTGCCGTTATCAAAATACTTTGACTCATAGTCATAGAATTCGTTTTTTGGATCAATCTCTATTGAACCAGCCTTTTCATTTCCTATTACAGCAACATTTATTTCTTGGCCATCTATAAACTCTTGAACTAGAATCTCATTTCTATCTGAGTTATCCATTAAATATCTTTTTTTTTCTTCTTGATTCCTGATTATTCCGACGCCTACGCTGGAGCCTTCGTTTCTAGGTTTCATAACAAATGGATACTCAGGAAATGCGTGTTCATTAATATTATTAATATTCACCAGATTAGTTATTGGGTAATTAAAATTATTTTTAATAAATAGTTCTGCAGACTTATGTTTATCCATTGCTAATTGAGAAGCTTTAATTCCTGAATGCGTATAGGGTACATTATTTAATTCAAGAATTTTTTGAACCTCTCCATCTTCTCCCCATGTGCCATGTAAGCCATTAAATATTACATCTGGCTTATGTTCAGAGATGTGATCTGAAAGATCTAAGTCTGCATCAATTTCAATTACCTCAAAGCCTAATCTCACTAGCGCCCTAGATATTTCTTTGGAAGTTATGATACTAATTTCTCTTTCTGCCGATACTCCTCCATAAAGCAACATAACTTTGTTGAATATACTCATCTATTACCCAAAATTTTAATTTCCCACTCTAATTCAATGCCCAATCTACTCTTTACTTCTTTTTTTATATTTTCACCAAAATCTTCAATTAAATTAGCAGAGTCTTTCTGTCTGTTGACTATAAAATTTGCATGTTTTTCTGAGAATGAAACTCCATTTAATTCATATTCTCTTAAACCAGCTTTATCGATTAATTGCCAAGCTTTGAGCTCGCTACGATCAAAAGGATTTTTGAATGTACTTCCAGCAGTCATCACTTTTTGAGGTTGAGTTTCTTTTCTTTGATCATTTATTTCAACGATTCTTTTATTGATTATTAATGGATCTCCAATTTCTTTATTGAATTGAACCTCGCAGACTATGTGTTTATCTAAAAAATTATTTTTTCTGTAAGAAAATAATTCTTCAGAATAATTCAGTTCTATGGGCTCTCCCTGATTACTCAAGCATTTTGCTTTAATGAAAATATCCTTAGTCTCAGATCCGAAACACCCCGCATTCATGCATGCAGCCCCTCCTACAGTACCAGGTATTCCAGAATAAAATTCAAACCCAATTATTGAATTCTTCAAGCAATATTTTGATAAAATCTTATCTTGCACAGCCGCTCCTGCAAAAACCATATTTTTATTATGATAAATATTGCTAAATTCATTACCTAATCTGATGACAAGGCCTGCAATACCTCCGTCTCTAATAATTATATTTGAACCTAAACCGATAACTGAGACATCTATATCTTCTTCTTTCGCAGTAAGTACTAACTGCAATTCTTCAAAACTTGAGGGAATATAAAAGATTTCGGCATTACCTCCAACTCCAAACCAACTATGTTTAGATAAATTATAATCAAATTTGTATTTACCTTTAACTTTATTTCTTATAAATATTTCATTTAGAATTTGTTGGTTCTCATTCATATATTTTTTTCAAGTTTTTAGCAAAATCTGCAGCCCACTGAGTTACTGTTCCTGCGCCCAGAAATAAAAAAGTGAGTTTGTAATTACTAGATTTAATTAATTTAAGCAGCTGCTCATCATTTTCATAGGCCTCTGTATTAACTTTAGAATTTTTTTTAATACCTTTTATGAGTGATTGTAATTTAAAATTGTGTGGCATCTTTTCTCCTGCCGAATAAACATTCGATACAAAGACCTGGTCACATTCCACGAAACATTTACTAAATTCTTTTTTTAAATGTATCAGTCGTGAATATCTATGAGGCTGAAAAATGATAATAAGTTTTCTTTTTGGATTTGAATGACTCAGACCCTCTATAACGTTCTTAATTTCTGTTGGGTGATGGGCATAGTCATCTATAACTTTAATATTTTTTTCGTTCCATAGTTGCGTAAGTCTTCTTTGTACGCCGCTGAATTTAGATAAGGCTTTCTTTATTGTGCCATGATTTACATTGAGTTCTGAAGCGAGTGCTATAGCAGCTAAAGCATTACTAATATTATAATTACCGTGCATGGGTAAATTAATATTTTTAATTGTTTTATTAATTTTTTTTAACTCAACATTAAAAACTACTCCATTACTATTGTGCCTTATTTTTTTACTCTGTATGTCACTATTTTCAGCCTCTCCGTAAGTAATTATATTTGCTGTAGTAATTTTATTTACTATTTTTCTTATTGAAGGGTCATCTATACATACTATGGCAAATCCATAAAATGGAACTTGCGTAATAAATTTTTTAAATTGAACAAGTAAATTATTATAATTTTTATAGAAATCTAGATGTTCTTTATCAATATTAGTCACTATTGCGATCGTAGAAGGTAGTTTTACGAAAGTACCATCTGACTCATCCGCTTCAACAACCATCCATTTTCCTGAACCTAGTCTTGTATTTGTACCGAACTGATTGATAATACCTCCATTAATGATCGTTGGGTTCATTTTTGCAGCATTCAAAATTGAAGAAATAAGAGACGTAGTTGTTGTTTTTCCATGAGATCCTGAAACAGCAATTGAATTTTTTAGTTTTACTATTTGAGATAGTATTTCCGCTCTTGTTATTGATGGAATTTTATTTTTTTTTGCAAATGTTAATTCAACATTGCTTTTTTTTACAGCTGAAGAATATACAATTAAGTTAACATTTTTTAAATTTTCTTGTTTATGTCCTTTGAAAGTCTTTATATTTTTTTTGTTTAAGCGAAGTATGTTTGAGTTAATATTTATATCACTGCCCTGAACATGATACCGCATATCTGATAATATTTCGGCAATACCGCTCATGCCAATTCCACCAATTCCAATTACATGTATCAATATATTTTTGTTAATTTTCACGAATGGCTTTCTAAATAATCTATTATGTTTTTAGATGGATTACTTATGCGTCTGGATTTCAAGCGGTTTTTGATTAAATTCACTCTTTCATTATCATTCATTATTTCATTAATTGAATTAATAATATTTTCAAAATTTACCGAGTCGTTGGAAATAATTTTTGTGCATTCTGATGTATTCAAGTTTTTTGCATTGTAATATTGATGATTATCCGAAGCATGTGGATAAGGTATTAGTATTGAAGGAATACAATAATATATAATTTCATTGACTGTTGATGAACCTGACCTTGAAATTACTAAATTAGATTTTGACAGTACTTGTGCCATTTCATCAAAAAATACTCTTACATCATTATTGATATTATGAGTCTGATAGTAAGCTTGTAAACGCTCTAAATCCTCTGATCTACACTGATGATAAACTATAATCCTCTTTTTGCTGTTATCCTGGACACTCTTAATGGATTCAGCAATATTAATAGATAAATTATGTGCTCCTTGGCTACCGCCTATTACACTTATCACAAAATCATTACTTGAATTATTATTTAAAACTTTATCATCTTTATTTATTCTTATAGGAAGGCCAACCATTTTATTATTAATATTTATTTTCTTTCCAGAGATTAAAGTATTTTCAAAACTTGTTAGTAGATCCTTAGTAAAGTTTAATAAAAATTTATTTGCTTTACCGATAATCGCATTGCCTTCGTGTAAAAAGATTTTAAACCGCATTAACCATCCTGCAATTATGATAGGGACAGTAAAATAGCCACCAAAGCCTAAGACAAAATCAGGTCTTAATCTTAAATAATATGGAATTGACTGAATAAAAATATATGGAAGATTAATCAAATTAGAGATTTTACCTTGCTTATTAATTAGATTCTTTATTAATATTTTTTTCTTAACTGAAATATCTTTAAAGTATTTTAGCCCTCTTTCATCTGTTAAAATATAGCATTCGTTTTCTTTAATTATCTCAGAATATAATACACTCATAGGTATGCAATGACCGCCCGTTCCACCGCCAACAAGAAAGTATTTTTTCATGCTATTTATTACTCATTAACTATGTCTATTTTTAGATAATAATAATATTAAGCCACATGTGATTGACATACCTATAACAGATGAGCCCCCATAACTAATAAAAGGAAGTGTTATACCAGTTGTTGGAAGCAGTCTAATATTGACTCCAATATGAATAAGGGCTTGAAGGCAAAAATATATTATTAAGGTAAACAAACTTATTTGTATAAAGTGGTTATTGCTACTGTATATTTTTCTGAATCCTTGATAAGAAATAATAAAGAATATTGCTAAAATTATTAGGCATCCTAATAAACCATACTCCTCTGCAATAACAGAGAATATATAATCTGAATTCGCTTCAGGAATTTTATTTTTTAATACACCATTTCCTGGGCCTGCGCCTATGAAGCCACCCTGTTTGATTGCCTGAAGTGATAATTCAGTCTGTGTTGCATCATAATCATTAGGCGCTAGAAAAGAATTAATTCGATTTTGTACATTGAAATTAAATAAATAAATAAAAACAAAAAATATTCCACCAACCAAAATTATCGATGCAAGAACAATTATACTAAATCCACTCATAAATATGGATGAAAAGTATATTGCTGAAACAAGAAATAATTGACTAATGTCTGGCTGAAAAACTAATATTGCAGCCATCAATGCATAAATACTGAAACTAAGTGCATAACTTCTAAAACTATTTCTTAAACTTGGATTATTTAAAATAGCTGCAAGCACGATACAGTAAAATGGTTTAATTAATTCAATAGGCATGATTGTGAAATATTTTAGATTAATCCATCTCTTCGATCCTTTTATCTCAACTCCATAAATTAATGTTAAAAATAAAACGACTATTAAAAATACAAACACAAATATTGATATATTTGATATTCGTTCATAATTAATAAACGAAAATAAAATGAATATAATAAAACCAGACAATAAATAAAGTGCCTGAATATTAAAGTATGAAAAAAGATTATTGTTTAAATACCTCGATGTACCAGGATTAATCGTAAGACTTATAAATAGTCCAATTGCAATAAGTACAAGTACACAAAAAAATATTGGTTTATTAATTTCATAAATCCAATCAGTTATAATAGATTTTTCTATTTGCGGCTTAGTCATTTTAAAATCTCAGCTTTTATTTTTCTTCTAAAATCATCTCCTCTTTCTTCAAAATTATTGTATTGATCAAACGATGCGGCTCCAGGACTAAATAAAATAGTGCAATGCTCGTTCACAATATTTGCTATTGATAATGACATTTTAACTGCCTTATTTAGGTTTTTTACATATGAGGTATCCACATACTTATTAAAATAATTGAAAAAAATATTTTTAGTCTCACCTATTACAATGGCCTTAATAACATTGTATCGATTTTTATTTAATATATTGATTTTATTACTTTTAATTTGTCCTCCACAAATCAAAATTATATTCTTGTAGTTATTTAATGCTGGCACTAAAGATTCAAAATTTGTTGATTTAGAATCATTTATTACAATAAAATTCTTTCTTTTTAAAATTATCTCTTGTCTGTGAGGCAGTCCACTAAATGATGAGAAAGATTTATAAATATCTGACGTCTTTAAACCTAATTTTTTTAATATTAAAAAAGAAAAATATAAGTTCTGCATATTGTGTTTTTTTGATATTAAGCTAATTTTTTTATTATTTTTAAAACTGCTACTTATTTTTTTTACGGGTATTAGCAGTTTAAGTTTTTTCATATCTAAATTTGTAGTAGCAATTTTTTTTATATTTTTATTGGAATCATAATAACAAACATTCCTTGCACTTATATTCTGAAATATATTGCACTTAGCGGTAGCATACTTATGCATTGTAATGTGACGATCTAAATGATCTGGTGTTAAGTTTAATATACATGATATATCTGGCTTAAATATTTTTGCTTGCTCAAGCTGATATGATGAAAGTTCTAAGATGTAGACACCATGATTTAACTTTTTTGAAGAAAATATAGGCTGTCCAATATTACCTATCAAAACTGAGTTAATGTTATTTTTTTTTAATGAATGATGAATCATGGAAACAGTTGTAGATTTTCCGTTAGTTCCAGTGATACCGATAATCTTAATTTTTTTTAATTTATTTATGCTATTTATATAAAGTTGAAATAAATCAAGTTCACTAATTATCTTACATTTTTTAGATTTTAGTCTTTTAATGTATTTATGTGCATTTTTTCCTGCAGTAACGATGCCAGGACTTGGCATTATATATTCTATATTAGTTATATTCTTATCATTAATTAGATAATAACCTTTTTTTCTTAATGCTTTTCTTTTATTAAGATCATCATCCCAGAAATAAACATTTGCACCACCTTTAAGCAATGAATTGGAAACAGAAATACCTGTAATACCCATTCCAATAATAAGGAAATATTTATTTTTAAATGATTTTAGTTTAATCATCTGTTTATCTGATTTTAAGTGTCGCCAGCCCAATTAGTGCTAAAATTATTGCAACAATCCAAAAACGAATAACTATTTTTGATTCTGGTAGACCATTTTTTTCAAAATGATGATGTAATGGTGCCATTTTAAAAATTCTTCTTCCGGTTAATTTAAATGATGAGACTTGTAATATTACAGATATTGCTTCAGCAACAAAAATACCTCCAACAATGGCTAAAACTATTTCCTGTTTTAATAAAATACTAATCGAGCCTAATGCTGCTCCTAATGAAAGCGAGCCTGTGTCTCCCATAAACACCATTGCAGGAGGAGCATTATACCATAAAAAACCTAGCGCTGATCCTATTATTGCCGCACACAATACTGTAAGCTCACCCGCCCCAGGCAAATAATTTATGTATAAATATTCAGCAAAAATTATATTGCCAGCCAAATAACAAATTACAGCGAATGTTGCTGCAACAATCATTACAGGAACGATTGCAAGCCCGTCTAGACCATCAGTTAAATTTACTGCATTTGCTGATCCCAAGATAACGATTAGAATAAACGGTACTGCAAACAGACCTAAATTAATAAAAATATCTTTTAAAAAAGGTAATGATAAAAGCTTAATATCAATGTGATGGTGTTTAGTTATCCAATATATAAAAATTAGTGAGACAACAATTTGAAGAAATATTCTTATTTTAGCAGAAATACCTTTGCTTGAATTATTTTTAACTTTACTTAAATCATCTGCAAATCCGATTAAGCCAAAGGAAACTAGAATAAATATAACAGGCCAAGATATAAAACTTTCTGGGTTTACCCAAAGCAAAATAGATCCAATAATGGACAACAATATGATGATTCCACCCATGGTAGGCGTTCCCTTTTTAGCTATTATATGAGACTCTGGACCGTCTTCCCTAATAGGCTGTCCGATAGACTGATAAGAACTTATCTTATTAATTAATGCAGGACCAAATAACAATATGAAGAAGAAAGAAGTAAAAAGAGCGAAGCCAGTTCTTACAGTCAGATAATTGAAGAAATTATATAAGCTTGGGATATTTAAGTATTCTAAAATATATAATATCATACGTTTTCTTGTTTAAGATGACTGATTAATCTTCTTATGTTAATTGAATTAGATCCTTTAGCAAAAATTGTATAATTACTCTCCATTATTTCGTCAAGATTGTCGATAACCTGATTGATGTCTTTATAAAAAGAAATCTTATTATTTCGTATTTTGTTTTCTAACTTTTTGAAATGCTTTCCAATAAATAAACATTTTTCAAATTTTTTCTTATTTAAAAACTTAATTAGATTACTATGGTAGAAACTAGCCTTTTGACCCAGTTCATTCATATCACCAATCAAATAAACAATATTCTTCTCTTTTAGGCTATCAAATATATCAATTGTTTGCTTCATTGAAATTGGGCTCGCATTATATGAATGGTCATAAAGCTTAAGTTTGTGACTATTATATTTACATCTAATCATATTTCCTCGCCCACTGGTGAAGGGTACGTTTTTAAACTTTTTAATAAATCTATGGTCAATGTTAAGTGCATGTAAGCAAGTAAGAATTGCTAAGCTGTTATCGATTAGATTTTCCTGATCAATTCTGACACCAAAACTAATTAATTTGTCTCCTGGAAGACTAACTTTGAGCTGTATAATTTTTTTTGTTACCTTTCTTTCTATTATATAGACATTTGAATTATTTTTT